>CAYTAG010000060.1:14811-16108 GCA_964435625.1 uncultured Halobacteriales archaeon
CGACCAGTCGTCGGACGGCCAACAGGCGGACGACCACCCGGCGGACGACCGGCCGGCAGAGGGGCGATCAACGGCCGACCGGCCATCGGAGAGACAGCCAATGGACGACCGGTCGACTGCGGACGACGGCGGTCCGTCGGGGGACGCAACTGGCCGGCGGCGAACCGACGCGGCGCAGGACCGGGCACCCCGGGCCAACGACCGGATGAGCGTCGAGGACCTGCCGTACATCGCTCGCCGGAACGTCCGCGGGGAGAGCGTCAAGACGGGCCGGGACAAGAACGTCCTGTTCGAGTTGCGGCCGGAGATCGCCGAGCGCGAGGAGGAGTTCGTCGCGGAGCTGGAACGCCGGATCGGCACCGACGTGCCGAAGACCGACGCGCGGGAGGCGGCGCTCGCGGCCATCTGGGAGCGCCCGGAGCTGGTGGTCCCGGTCCTGGAGGAGTGGGGGCTGGGCTACTTCGAGGACTGACTCACCGGTAGAACTCCGAGAGCGTGGCGGTGACCCGCGAATCGAGGTACTCCCGGATGCGTCCCCGGTCCCAGCCCAGCGGCGAGAGGACGCTCTCGGCCGCCCGGAGCAGCAACCGCTCGTAGTACGCCTCGTCGTATTCGTCGACCTCCTCGAAGTGGAGTCGGACCCGTTCGGGCGTGCGGGCGTCGTCGTCGACGACGACGTAGCGGACGTCCTGGCCGGGCGCGTACTCGACGTCGAACCGGCGGGCGCGTTCCAGGGCCGCCCGCGAGTGGGTATCCCGGGTGTACTCCGCCAGGCGTTTCGAAACGCGGGTCCGGATCACGAGGTCCTGGGGCGGCACGTCGCCGGCCCGCAGCGTCGCGAGGTGTCGCTCCAGTCGGGCGCAGACCGGTTCCGGCCGGCGGTGCTCGTCCAGCGCCTCGATCAGGTCCCGCTGGACGTCCGCGACGAACCGAGGCGTGCTGCGCTGGCGGGCCTCGATGCCGCGAATCTCGAACTCGTCGCTGCCGGCGACCTTGCCGAAGTACCTGTTCAGCGCGCCGGCGTTCGAGTCGTGTCTCGGGACGAACGCGATCCACTCGTACTCGGCCTCCCGTTCGAGGGGAACGTCGACCGCAGCGGCGACCTCGTCGGCGACGGCCTCGACCGGTGCCGCGTCGTCGTCCCGCCGCGCGAGCCACAGGCTGTCGACGATGCCGTGGACGATCCGCCAGCCGGCGTCCTCGCAACGTTCCTTCGCGGTGAGCAGGATCTCGCGGGCGACCGCGTTGATCGCCTCGTGGCACTCGATGCGGCCGAACTTGCTGTTGCGGTAGCCCT
>CAYTAG010000061.1:0-15842 GCA_964435625.1 uncultured Halobacteriales archaeon
ACGTCGGCGAGGGCGGCTACCAGATCCCGAACAACCCCGACACCATCGAGTTCCTGGACAACGACGCCGAGTTCGTCCTCGCCGTGGAGACCGGTGGTATGCGGGACCGCCTGGTCGAGAACGGCTTCGACGAGGAACACGGCGCACTGGTCGTCCACCTGAAGGGCCAGCCAGCACGCGCGACCCGCCGGATTACGAAGCGGCTGCACGACGAACTCGACCTGCCCGTGACGGTCTTTACGGACGGTGACCCGTGGTCCTACCGGATCTTCGGGTCGGTCGCCTACGGGTCGATCAAGTCCGCGCACCTCTCGGAGTACCTCGCCACGCCGGAGGCGCAGTTCATCGGCGTCCAGCCGGCGGACATCGTGGAGTACGACCTCCCGACGGACCCGCTCAGCGACTCCGACGTCAACGCCCTAGAAAGCGAACTGGAGGACCCGCGGTTCCAGACCGACTACTGGGAGGAACAGATCGAACTGCAACTGGACCTCGGGAAGAAGTCCGAACAGCAGGCGCTGGCCAGTCACGGCCTGGACTTCGTGACGGAGACGTACCTGCCGGAACGACTCACCGAGATGGGCATCCTGTAGGCCATCGAGACGTCGTTACGGTCGGTACTGCCGGAGCGGTCGAGCGAGATGGGCGTGCTGTAATCGTCACTCCGCCTCGCGTTCCCGTTCGGCGTCCCCGGACGACACCGCTTCCGCGTCGGCGCCGCCCGACGTTTCTCCGCGGACCCCTGGCACCTCCCCGCTCGCACAGTCCCGGCAGTAGTGGTTGCTTCCGCTCTCGACGGTGTACAGGGGAACGCCGGCGAAGACCTGCTCCTGTTTGTACGTGCGCTCGATGCCCTGGTCGATGGGGCCCATGCAGGCCGAACAGGGGGCGTCGGTGTCGTGGACGACCGACTCCTCGGTCGAGCGCACCTTGCCGAACGTCGTCACCGAGTGACGGCTGGCGAAGCGCTCGCGCACCTGCGGGAGCAGGTACCCGCCGATGACGATCAGGTACCACCCGATCAGCAGCGACGAGAGGTCGAAGGTGTCGCCGAACGCGATGAGGGCGCCGAGCAGGACCAGGCCGAGGCCGCCGGCGGTGCGCTTGAACGACGGGCCGCCGTCGCCAGTGGGATGCTCGGGCGCTCCGACCTCCCCGCGGCGGAGGACCTCGCGGTCGGCGTCCGAGAAATACTTGTACGCACCGTAGACGACGTTGCCGAAGCCGCCGGTCAGGAAAAACAGCAGGAGGTGGATGCCGGGCCTGCCGAGCGAACGGTCGAGCAACACGACGCTGTCGCCCTCGTCGTGCTCGATTGTCCAGCCTTCCGAGACCCTGCGGTGGACCCGGCGGCGGAACGCCGCCCGGGACTCGCCACGGTCGTCCTCGCCCGTCTCGTCGCCGTCCGTCTCGTCGTCCGGCCCGTCGGCCGATCCGGTGATCCGGCACTGCGCGCCGCAGGCCGAGCAGTAGACGTCGGTCGGATCGACCTCGGCCCCGCAGTCCGGACACTGCGGCGAGTCCCCGTCGCTCATGCTATCGAGTTCAGATGTTCGGCAGTAAAACGTTGTGACTGTGGCGGCGGGCGGTGTTCGGATACGTTGGGTTTTGTGTGGGGGCCGTCTCGGAAGTTCCCGTGCGCTCTCTGTTGACGGTATCCTGGACAGCAACAGCCAGAAAGCCCCCGCGCGCTCGACTCGGGCGCCTCGCTGCGCTCCTCGGCCGTGGGCCTGCGGTGCTTGCGTCGTCGTCCTTCGTCGAGCGCGCGGCCCCTTTCAGTCCCACCCGGCGTGGTTCGTGCCGGTCACCACTGCTCCGGTGGATGTGCCGGTCACCACCGCTCCGTCGGCGGTGCAGGCCACCATCGCTCGACTGAACAGTTCCGGGGCGATGTGGCCTCCGGAGTTCTTCTGGCGGTTCTCACGCCAGGGGCGGCGACAAGCAGCGGCCGCCCCCTATCTTTACTTTCTAAAGAATTATGCTTTAGTTTCTAAAGTTAGAGGGCGGCCGGTGGTCTCGGACGCTCGCGAGGCGGCGAGGGGTTACTGCTCGTCCAGCGCGACGGGGACGCCGCGCTTCGCGACGTCGGCGGCGAACGCCGCCGAGTCCGCCGCGAGACGCTCGAACGTGTTGTAGTGGATCGGGACGACGAGGTCGGGGTCCATCGCCTCCGCGAGGTCGGCCGCCTCCTCGGGCGTCATGGTGATCCGGCGGTCCAGTGGCGGCAGGAACACGTCCACGTCCAGTTCGGCGTGGCCCTCCAGCACGTCGGTGTCGCCCGGCCAGAAGACGGTCGTGTCGTCGACGGTCAGCAGGTACCCGCAGCCGAATCCCTCGGGATGGGAGGGTTCGGCGCCCGGGTCGTCCGGCTGGGTATACGCGGCGACCGAGCGGACGATGGCGTCACCGACCGCGAAGTCCGTCTCGTCGTCCACCCGGACGACCTCGTAGGGCAGGTCCGCCAGCGGTTCGACGTCCCGACCGATGCCGGGCGGGTACACGGCGTCGTAGACGACGACGGTGGCGTCCTCGCTTGCCACCCGCCGAATCCCGTCGGAGTCGTAGTGGTGGTCGTGGGTGACGACCACCAGGTCGCCGTCCCGCGCGCGGTAGTCGGTCGGCGCCGGGTGGGCGTCGGCCAGACCTGGGTCGTTCGGATCCCACTCGCCCGTCAGGACGCCGTACCGTCCGGGGTCGGTGTAGGCGACGGTCCCGTCCGGCCACTCGATCCGCGCCGTCGCGTACCCCAGCCAGTCTATCGTCACCCCGCCGTATCGCACTGTCATCGGCCGAACTACTTCCCACGCGGGAGAAAAAGGTTCGTTCTCGGGACGGGGTGATTCCCGTAGCTTGACCACCAACAGCCAGAAAGTCCCCGCGCGCGCTCCGCAAACGGGCCCTGGACAGCCCCGCCCAGAAAGCCCCCGCGCGCTCGACTCGGGCGCCTCGCTGCGCTCCTCGTCGCTCCTTCGCGTCGCTCAGTCGCTCCTGCGGTGCTTGCGTCGTCGTCCTTCGTCGAGCGCCCGGCCCCTTTCAGTCCCGCCCATGGCGGGGGTGCCGGTCACCACCGATTTGCCGGATGTGCCGGCCACCATTGCTCTGGTAGACGCGCCGGTCACCTTCGGTCGTGTTGTCCCTGTCTGTCCCGGTAGAGGCCGTTCCATGTGGCTACGCCCCGTCGGCTGATTCACCGGCGAGAACGCGCTCGACCTCGGCCAGCGACTCCAGCACGTAGTCGGGACGGACGTCTACCGCTTCGACGTCCGAGCGCGTTGCCGCGCCCGTCAGCACCAGCGCGGTCGTCGCGCCTGCCCGCTCGCCCATGGCGACGTCGGTGTCCAGGCGGTCGCCTACGAGCAAGCAACGCTCCGGATCGACCCCCACCCGGTCCATCGCCAGGTCGATGGTCTCCCGGGAGGGCTTGCCCAGCACCGCCTCGGGATCGACCTCCGCGGCCCCGGCGACGGCGTTGGTCACGGCGCCCGAGCCGGGGATCGGACCCGCGTCCGTCGGCACCCAGCGGTCGGGGTCGGTCCCCACCAGGGTTGCGCCGTCCAGCAGCGCACGCAGGCCCTTCGTCATCTCCGCGTAGTCGAACCCCGCGTGGTAGCCGGCGACGACGACCTCGGCGGCCGACGGGTCCTCCACCAGCGTCACGTCGGCGGCCTGCAATTGCTCGACCACCGCCGGACCCGCGACTGGGAGAGCCCTGGCCCCTGCGTGGTGTTCGTCGAGGTACCTGACGGTGGCCTCCGCCGAGGTCAGCACCTCGTCGGGAGCGACCGACAGGCCCGGTTCCGAGAGGTGGTCGGCCCACCCGGCGGGCGACCGCGTCGGGTTGTTCGTCAAAAAGAGCAGGTCCAGCCCGGCCGCCCGGAGCGCGTCGACGCCCGCCAGCGCACCGTCGAGCAGCGACCCACCGTGGACGACCGTCCCGTCAAGGTCGACGAGAGCGGCGTCGAACCCGCTCATCGTCCGTCCGCGAGCCGTTCGACCCGCTCGATGGTGTCGGCGTCCTCGGGTTCCTTGTCGTCCCGGACGGCCACGAACCGCGGGAACCGCAACGCGTACCCCGAGGAGTAGGTCGGCGACGCCTGGATCTCTTCGTAGCCCACCTCGAAGACGACGGCCGGTTCGACCTCGACGTCCTTGCCGTCCTCGGCGACCACGTGCGGTTCGATCAGTTCGGTCAACTCCGCGAGTTGCTCGTCGGTGATGCCGGTCGCCACCTTCCCGATGGTCTCGAACCCAGCGCGAGACGATGTCTCGCTGGCCCCCGAGTCGGCGGACTCGGGGACACCGTCGGCGCGCGCCGACAGCAGGAACGTTCCCAGGAACTGCGCACGCCGGCCCTCGCCCCACTCGGCGCCCGTCACGACCAGGTCCAGCGTCTCGACGTCCGGCTTGCGCTTGAGCCAGTTCTTGCCCCGCCGGCCCGGCGTGTACGCCGCGTCGGGGTTCTTGAGCATGATCCCCTCGTGGCCCGCTTCCAGGGCGTCGGTCTCAATCGTCTCGACGTCTTCGGCGTCGTCGCTCACGACGAACTCCGAGGTCGCTTCCGGCAGGACGGCTTCCAGTTGCTCGCGGCGCTCGACCAGCGGCGCGTCCAGCAGGTCCTCGCCACCTGCGTGCAGGCAGTCGAAGGCGTGCAACTGCACGGCCACCTCCTCGCGGGCGCGCTGGATGTCGTGCTTGCGCCGGAACCGCCGCAGCACCTCCTGGAACGGCAGCGGTTCGCCGTCCCTGACCGCGACGACCTCGCCGTCGAGGATGGCCGGCCCCTCGCAGTTGTCCTCGACGAACTCGACGACCTCCGGCAACGCGTCGGTCACGTCCTCCATGTTCCGGGAGTAGACGCCGACGCTCGGCGGTTCGACGTCCCGAGCGCCGGCCCCGTCGTCCGCCACGCCGGCCGCCGACTCCCGGACGGCGAGGCCGTCGGGATCGTAGTGCACCTGGACGCGGGCGCCGTCGTACTTGACCTCGCAAGCGACTTCGCCCCACTCCTCCAGCGCCTCGGTGACGGTCCCGGTCTGGGCCAGCATGGCACGGACCGGCCGGCCGAGTTCCAGTTCCATGGCGTCCAGGCCGGCCTCGCCGTCGTCGCGGGCCGTGCGGGCCACCTCGCCGTAGTCGTTGGAGACCTGCAGTGCCCGCTCGACGGTCTCGACAGGCACGTCGAACGCCGCCGCGACGGCGTCCCGCACCGTCCCGCCGCCGACGCCGATCCGCATCTCCGAGAGGACCAGCCTGGCGAGGTAGCGAGCCTCCTCCGGGTCACAGCGGTTGAACAGGCCGAACAGGACGTCCAGTTTCGTGCCCTCGCTGCCCTCGCCTTCAGCGGCCGCCAGTTGCCCGAGTTCGTCGTACACCTCGGCGACTGTCAGGCCGTCACGGCCGCCGCCGCCAAAGGCCGACAGCCCCTGCTGGCCGCCGAACTCGTAGCTCGCGGCCACCTCGCCGATCTCGCCGACCTCCGCGACTCGGGATTCCACGTCGTCGGCGGAGACGTTCGGCCCGGCCGCGCGGGCGAGGGCCTCGTAGCAGAGGTTCGGCCCCACGTCGAGTTTCGTCGAGGCCCACGCCGGGAACACCCGGCCCTGGACGAACCGGGCGATCACCGGGAGGTCCTCGCCGGCCGCCGCCAGGAGGTCGGTCACCAGGTCGACGATCTCGGTGTCGGCGCTGGCGGCCTCGATCCCGGCGGCGCTGGCGGCGAACTCCTCGAACTCCATGGCCCGGAGTAACCAGGGCCCGCAGTTAAATCGCCCGGAGGCGGCGTCGCGGGTTTGAAGGGCCGGGCCGTCCACTGGCCGGTATGGCCGACCTCGCGGCCCGCGTCGAGGAGGCGCTAGCGGTCGACCGTGACGCGTTCCAGGAGCGTGCCCGTGCCGACGCCGACGTCATCGTCGAGGCGGTCGACGACGGCGTCTTCGACAACCCCCAGGCCATCGTCGGCCTGGAGTACGAGTTCTACGCCGTCGATTCTGAATCGGTGGCGTTGCGGCGGGTCCCCCGGCGGTTGCTGGAGTTCATCGGCTTCGAGAAGGAACTGGGCCTGCACAACGCCGAACTGTCGACGAGTCCGCTGCCGCTGAACGCCGACGGCCTCCGCGCCCAGGAGCGGGAGGTCCGCGCCCAGTTGCGGACCGCGCTCGACTACGTGGGCACCGAGGACATGCGGCTGGTCAGCGACGGCATCTGGACCGTCCCGCCGGCCGGCGAGACCGCGGGGGAGTACCTCACCGACAGCGTCGTCGACGACGGCGTCCGCGTCGCCTCGAACATGAGCGCGGTGCCGCGGTATCACGCGTTCGCCAACGCCGGGACGGACGTCCAGCCCGGGATGCGCCTGGACGCCCCCCACGTCCACCTCGACGCCGACACGGCGATGCCCGAGAGCCTCATCACCTCGATCCAGCCCCACTACCAGGTTCCCCGGGCGCGGGACCTCCCCGAGTACTTCACCTACGCGGTTCGGATCGCCGGCCCGCTGCTGGCGCTCGGGGTGAACTCCCCGCTTTTCCCGCCGGACCTGTACGACGACGCCCCGCCCGAGGAGATCCTGGCGGACGCCTGGATGGAAAACCGCGTGAACGTCTTCGAGTCCGTGCTGAACCCCCGGGACGGCCCGGGGAAGGTCCGGTTCCCGCGGGACGTCGAGACCGTCGAGGAGGCCGTCGCGCGGATCGTCGAGGACGACGTGCTCGTTCCCATGCCGTCGGCGGACAGCGGCCGGTTCGACGACGAGTTCGCCACCTTCCGGCTGAAACACGGCACCTTCTGGCGGTGGGTCCGGCCGGTGTTCGGCGGCGCCTCGCGGTCGGCGGCCAACGCCCGGATCGAGTTCCGCCCGCTGCCCGCCCAGCCGACGGTCCGGGACACCGTCGCCTTCCTTGCGGCGTTCGCCGGCCTCATGGAGTCGTTGCCCCGGCTGGAACACCCGGTGGCCGACCTCGACTGGGCGACCGCCGAGGGGAACTTCTACGCGGCCGCCAGAAACGGCCTGGAGGCCGACCTCCGGTGGATCACCAACGACGGCGCGACGACAAGCGACGTCGAAGCCATCTACGACGACCTGCTGGAGCACGCCGCCGACGGGTTGCGGGCGAGCGGCCTCTCGGAGGAGGCCATCGGCCGTTACCTCGGCCCGCTACGGCGTCGCGCGCGGTACGGCATCACGCCGGCCCGCTGGAAACTGGCTCGCGTCCGCGAGGAGTTAGACGTGGACGCCGGCCTCGAAGAGGCGATCCCGGCGATGCAACGCCGCTACGTCGCCCGGCAGGCAGAGACGCTGTTCGACGACGACTTCGGGGCCTGGATCGAGGAAGAACGGTACCGGGCCGGCTAGTCGCGCCTACACCAGGTCCCCGAACTCCTTGTGGCCCTCGATGTCGACGCCCTCGTCGGTGATCTCGGCGAGGAAGATACCGTCGCCGGACGCGGTGTCGCGCTCGATGGCGGCCTCGACCGCCCGGGCCACGGCTTGCCTGCCTTCCTCGTTGGAGAGGCCCTCCTCGTACTCCTGTTCGAGGACGCCGTAGGCCAACTGCATTCCGGAGCCGGTGACCGTGTAGTCGTCGCGCATGACGCCGCCGGCGGGGTCGATGGAGTAGACGTGGCTGCCCTCGTCGTCGACGCCCCCGAGGAGGGGGTTGACGGCGAAGAAGGGACCGCCCCGGATGAAGTTCCCGGCCAGCGTCGACAGCGCCTCCATGCTCATGTGTTCGCCGCGCCGGGCCTCGTAGAGGTTGGCCTCGACCCGCAACGACCGGATGAACGACTGGGCGCCCCCGACGGAGCCGGCCATCGTCAGGGCGGCGGTCGGGTGGATCTGCTCGACCTTCTGGACGTTCTTGTTGGCGATGAACCGGCCGCCGAGCGACGCCCGCATGTCGGTGGCGACGACGACGCCCTCGGCGGTCGTGATGCCGACGGTGGTCGTCCCGGTCTTGGTGACGTTCTCGAGGTCCGAGTCCGAGAGCCCGCTGTCGGGCAGCGAACCGAGTTCCGGCTCGAAAACGTCCGCGGAGTCACTCGTCCTGTCCAGCGACCGGGAGAACTGGGGCCTCTCTGTCGGATCGGTCATCGGTGTTCTGTATTTGCCGGACGCCCTTAAAGCCTCGACGTTCGGCCCCGGCCGTGATCGGGGGGACGACGGCAGAGAGGCGGTATGGCCGTGGCTCCGGGAACGTCGCGTCGCGTCGAGAACTCGTGGATGCCCTCGCGTCGGTCAGTGCCCCGTCTCCGCAGTACCCTCGTACGCCGACTCCAGGGACTTGACGACCCTGTGTGCGGGAATGGAGACGCCGAACCGGCGGACGGTGAGCGCAAGCGGCAACAGCAGGATGCCGGCCGCGATGCTCAGTTGGTACAGCGCGAACAGGGTTGCGCGGTAGGCCCGTTGGATCATCGGACGGTACGCTCCTGGGCCGTGCCTATATTTAAAGGTTGTTGCAACGAACGAAATATAATGATCTTTATCACGCGATCTACCCCGGTGCCGTCCTGTGGTTCAACTGTAGTTGTGCTCACGTCAAGTGGCGGTGACCTTGTCCGGGGAACACCGTAAGCGGCCGCTGGTTGACGCGGTAAATTCCCGTAACTTATGCGGATAACGGTCGTCGCCTGCGGCTACCTGCCCTCGCTATAGCGGTCCTGGCCGGTCGGGCGGCCGACCCCTCGGTTCCCGGTCGGACTGGCCCGTCCGACTCCCGGTCGCGGGGGCCCGGAACCGCAAAGCACGAAACCCTCCGGGACCCAACGGGTACCATGAGCAACTACCTGGTCGCCATGGAGGCGGCCTGGCTGGTCCGAGACGTCGAGGACGTCGACGACGCCATCGGCGTGGCGGTCAGCGAGGCGGGCAAGCGGCTGAACCAGCGGGACATGGACTACGTGGAGGTCGAGGTGGGCGCGACGCCGTGTCCCGCCTGCGGGGAGCCGTTCGACTCCGCGTTCATCGCCGCCGGCACCTCGCTCGTCGGCCTGCTCCTGGAGATGAAGGTGTTCAACGCCGAGAGCGAGGAACACGCCGCCCGCATCGCCAAAAGCGAGATCGGGGGCGCCCTCCAGGACGTCCCGCTGGACATCGTCGAAACCGTGGAGTTCGAGGGCGACGAGGCGCCGGAACCCGACGAAGGAGTCTGAATCGGCCGGCCGCCGGACGGTTCCGAAGCTTTTTGTGATAACCGTCGGTTATTCGATACATGGAACTGCCGACGCCGCAGGACCTCAGGGAACGACGGAACGAGCTCGACCTGACCCAGAGCGAGCTCGCCGAGCGGGCGGACGTCTCCCAGCCGTTGATCGCCCGGGTCGAGGGCGGGGACGTGGACCCGCGGCTCTCGACGTTGCGGCGCATCGTCAACGCCCTGGACGAGGCCCGCGGCGACGTCGTCCGGGCGGTGGACCTGATGCACGAGGAGGTCGTCAGCGTGGCCCCGGACGACGCCGTCGAGTCGGCCCGGGACGTGATGCTCACCGAGGGGTACTCGCAACTGCCGGTCATCCGCGACGGCAGTCCCCAGGGCATCATCAGCAACACCGACATCCGGCAGGCCAGCGAGCGCCGGGACGTCGCCGTCGGGCAACTCCCCGTCGCCGACGTGATGCACGAGAGCGTCAGCACCGTCGAGTCGACCACGACGCTGGACGAGATCGACGCCCTGCTGGATCACCACCGCACCGTGCTCGTGGTCTCCGGCGGCGAGGTCGTCGGCATCGTCACCGAGGCCGACATCGCCGCCCAGGTGTCCTAGAGTTCTAGCCCGCGGACGGAGACGCCCTCGCCTTCCTCGACGCGGCCGACGATCCGGCCGTCGGTCGCCCCGGCCAGTTCGACCGCACGCTCCGGTGGAACTGCAGCGACGAACCCCATCCCCATGTTGAACGTGCGGTACATCTCTTCCTCGTCGACCCCGCCGGCCTCCCGGACGAACTCGAACACCGGCTGGACGGGCAAGGGGTCGGTCACCTCGTATCGGTGCTCGCCCATCCGTTCCAGGTTGGTCCAGCCACCCCCGGTGACGTGGGCCGCCGCGCGGACGCCGTACTCGCGCGTCGGCCCCAGCAGGCCCGCGTAGATGCGGGTCGGCTCCAGCAGGACCTCCCCGATGGTCCGGTCGGGGTCGGGCGGAAACGGGTCCCCGTAGTCGTGCTCGCGGGTGACTGCCTCCCGCGCGAGGGTGAGGCCGTTGGAGTGGACGCCGCTGGACCGGAACCCGATCAGGGTGTCGCCAGGTTCGGCCTCGCCCGGGAACGGCGCGTCCTTCGGCGCCAGACCCGCGCAGGCGCCCGCGAGGTCGAATCCCTCGATCACCTCGGGCATCACGGCCGTCTCGCCGGCGACCAGTTCGACGCCAGCCTGCTCGCAGCCCCGCGCCAGCCCCTCGCCGACGGCTTCCGCGAACCCCTCGGCGGGTTCGTCGACCGCGAGGTAGTCGACGAAGGCGACGGGTTCGACGCCCGCCGCGACGAGGTCGTTGACGTTCATCGCCACGCAGTCGACGCCGACCGTCGCGTACTCGTCGACCGCTTCGGCGACGAGCAGTTTCGTCCCGACGCCGTCGGTCGTCAGCGCCAGGTAGCGGTCGCCGATGTCCAGTAGACCAGCGTAGTCGCCGGCGACCCCCTCCACGGCCGAGACGAGCGCCGCCGTCGCCGTCTCGCTGGCCTCGACGTCCACCCCGGCCTCGGCGTAGGTAAGCCCCTCCTCGTCCGGGTCGTCCTCTTCGAGGGGTTCGCCGTCCTCCTGGGTCATGCGGGAACCGCGGCCGCCCGCGAGCAAAAGGGTGCCGCTTCGACGCGGCAGCCGACCGTCACCGGAGACCGGCGAGGAGGTTCCCGAACGTCCCCGGGAACAAAAGCGCCAGCGTCAACAGCAGGCTCGGGACGAACACGACGGCGAACGCCACGACGCTCCAGTCCAGCACCGTCCGGCCGTCCAGCGGGCCGAACGGCAGCATGTTGAACGCCGCCAGCAGCAGATTGATGAACACGCCGTAGCTCCCGACCTGCGCGAGGAACGGACCGCCCCACAGCGCCAGCGGCAGGAACAGCACCGCGAGCACGAGGTTCGTCACCGGGCCGGCGAGGGCGATCAGCCCCCGCTGGCGGGCGGTCAGGCGACCGCGGTGGTGGACCGCCCCGGGCGCGGCGAAGATGAACCCGGCGAACGCCGACATCAGCGCCAGAAACAGCATGCCGTAGTCCGCGCGGAAGGCCGCGAGCTGGCCGAACCGTACCGCGACGACCTTGTGGGCGAGTTCGTGCAACAGGAAGGCGACGCCGGCCGACAGGAGGCTGACGCCGAACAGTCCCAGGGGGTCGGCGGCCAGGAACCGCCTGCCGCCGCCAGCGAAGAAGACGGCGAACGCCAGCCCGAGCACCACCCACGCGATCAGCAGGTCCCGCAGTTCCCGGGCCCCGAACTGCAGTTTCGTCCCGGAACGTCCGGGCCCGGTGCCGGGGGCCCTCATCCGACCAGGCCCCCTGCCGTCGGCCCGGATTCGCTGGCCGTCACGTCACCACCTCGACGATCAACTGGGCGCTCTCGCGGGCACCGTCCAGCATCAGGTCGGGGATCTGGCCGACGCCGCCGACCTCGGCGCCCAGCCACGGGAGCACGACGAACCCGAACAGGACGCTGGCGACGAAACTGCCGATGTTCGTCATGGCGACGATCATGATCAGCCGGAACAGCGGGACGTCGAACATCTCGGAAACCAACTCCCGGATGGGCGTCTCCTCGTCGGACATGATCTCGTTTAGCGTGGCGATGTCCCCCACGTTCACGGAGGTGTACCGCAGTTCGACGTAGCCCGCGAACCAGCCGGGCGCCAGAAGCGGGTTGACGCTGGTCAGCCACGCGACGGCGCCGCCGACGCCCGCGCTCGTCCAGCGCGCGCCGGCGAGTTTCGCCAGGGTGAACGCGAAGGCGGCGTTGACGACGAACCACGCGCCGAACAGTTGCAGGAGGAAGGCGTTGCGGACCCCGGCCATCGCCAGCAGGACGAAAAACAGCAGGAAGCCGACCGAGAAGAGGTACCCGAAGAGCTTGAACCACGGAATTCCGCGCCCGGAGGCCTCCCCGACCAGCGAGTCCATCGGCGGCAACTCCTCGGGGTGGTCGAGGTAGCGCTCGATGCCGGCCTTGTGGCCCGCGCCGACGACCGCGACTACGTCCTTGCCCGCGGCTCGCAGGGCCACGAGTCGATGGGCGATGAAGGCGTCCCGCTCGTCGATCAACGCCTCGGCCCCGCCCGGCGAGAACCGTCGGAACTCCTCCAGCATCGCCGTCACCACGTCCCCGTCGGTGAGGTCCTCGATGTCGAGTTCCTCTTCCTCCTCGCCGACGCCGAACCCGAACATGGCGCCGAACAGCGCGCCGACCATCTTCAGCTTCTCTATGAACGACAACCTGGCCCAGAACCGCTGGATCGTCATCTGGATGTCGCGGTCGACCAGCGCGACGTCGAGGTCCAACTCCTCGGCGGTCTCGACCGCCGCGAGCATGTCCGCGCCCGGCTTGATGTCGAAGCGCTCGCCCAGCCGCGTCTGCACGTACGACAGCAGCCAGTAGGCCAGCAACTGGAAGACCGTGTTGCCACGCAGCAGGTCCGACGCGTCGAGATCCTCGGGCGTCTCGCCCTGTAGCTGTCGGTAGCGTCCCTCGTCGAGTTCGACGGCCACGACGTCCGGCCGTTCGGACTCGATGGTCCGCTCGACCTCCTCGACGCTGTCGTGGGAGACGTGGGCCGTCCCGACGACGCGAATCTCGCCGTCCCCGCTGGACCCTCCAGATGGGTCCGTGGCCGACTCCGGTCGCTCGGTCATCGTCCTCGCTATACGCGCACGGCTTTTACCGTTTCCGGAGCGAGGAGCGCCCGTCGGACCGCCCTTTGTCGAACGGTTGCCACCTGCTTCACCCCGAGTAACGTCACTGTACCTGCGGTAGTTCCCACGTAGTTCGAAGAAAGATACACTTACTCGGCCGCAGGCGAGCGTTTATGGCCCAGGCGAACGGCGGTCGGGCCGTCGATGGGGCTACACACCGGTCGGGTCTTCGACGGCGTCGATCCGCTGGTTCCGCTGGGAATCGCGGCCGCGGTGGTCGCCGGGTTCGCCGTCGCACCGTGGATCGTCTCCCTGTTCACACCGACGAAGCGCCCGGGGATCGCCCTCCGCGAGCGGCTCGAATCCACTCCCGGGACGCCCGCGCCCGGACGGGTCCGGATCGTGTCGGGCGAGCGCGGCGAGGCGGTCGACGCCTTCGCCGTCGGCGTCCTCCCCGGCGCCGAGTACGTCTTCGTTACGGAGGGCCTGCTGGCGTCGTTCGACGCCGAGGAGGCGGCCGCGGTGCTGGCCCACGAGGCCGGCCACCTCAGACTGGGCCACCTCCGGCGGCGCTGTGTGGCCGCGGGGCTGGCCGGTCTCGCCTGGGCCGTCGTCGCCAGTAGCGTCCGGGCCGTCGGGCCGCTCGCGGCGACCGTCGGCTTCGCGGGGTGTCTCCTGGCAGTCGTGCTCGCGCTTGGCGTCCGCCACGAGTACGCGGCCGACCGGTACGCCGCCGGCCGGACGGGCCAGGACGCGACGTTGCGGGCGCTCCGGTCGCTCGAACGGTCGACGGCGGCCCCGCGCGCTCCCGCGCCGCTTGACCGCCTCAGTGCCCGCGCGTGGCTGCGGCGGCGAATCGCACGGCTCGGGGCCGAGTGAGTCGGGCCGTTCGTCGCCGGCGGGAACACCGTCACCTTTCAGGCCGGGCGCGGGCAACCGCCGACATGGCCGAGACTGCGACGCTGATGGACTCCTACGCGGGGATGACCGAGATTCTACTCCCAGACGACACAGAGAAAATCGAGGATTGATCGGTCGGTTACCGGCCGTCGACCCAGCGGACGACGTAGGTGGTCAGCAGGCCGGTTAGACCGACGCCGATGGCGAATCCGATGACCGGCGCCAGCAGGTCGCCGAGGCCGGCACCGCTACCGCCTGCCTGCGACCACACGAAGACGAATAGCACGAAGAACATCACGAGGAAGCCGGCCGCCGAGCCGACGAAGCTGTTGACCAGCGTCAGGTTCTGCTCCTCGCGGAACTGGCTGCCGATCCGGAGTCCCGTGACCGCCGCCAGGACCGGCGCGACGAACATCCCGCCGAAGAAGGCGAGCACGGCCAACAGACCGGAACCCACCTGTCCGCTCGGACCCCCTGGAAGGAGGGCCTCGAACAGGAAAAACGCGAGGGAGTACCCGACGCCGAAGACGGCGAACAGGGCCACGTTGAACTTGATCCAGTACATCGACTCCGGCTTCTGGAGTTCGTCGGTCAACGACGGCGCCTGTCTGACCGTCCCCTGTGGTTGCCCCGGTGGCCCCTGCCCCGCCGGCTGAGCCCCGGCCTGTCCCGCCGGCTGGGCCTGTGGCTGGCCCGCCGGGGGCTGTTCTTCCTCATTTGAACTGTTTTCTTCGCCCGACATACCATCACGATATCCCGTCTTCCACTATTTAAAAATGGGGTAATCGCACCCGATACGTTCCAGACCCATCGGACGTTTCTCTCGGAATCTGTTTCCACTTCATCGCCGCCCCCGATGCGGATTTTTGGCTAACATCTCACTCGATGATCTACCTATCATGTCTTTCCAACCCCATTTATGCGTTACATGAATTATTAGTTTTTAGTATCTTTTCGTTCGTTTTTCCCGACAGAACGAGTTACAGGGGGAGCGTCGCCCGGCCGCGCTGGAGCTGGTCGGCGAGTCCGATGGCCGTCGGGGACGAACGTACCGATTACGAACCAGGCCACGACGTATCAGCCCGTATTATTATCTGATCTATTGTATAGGGAAGACTAAGGTGATTGAAAGCGGACGGTACCTATGGACACGCGCAAGGTACAACGGCTGGGACCGTCGACGCTGGCAATGACGCTGCCCGCGGACTGGGCGAGCGAACACGGCGTCGAGAAGGGCGACGAGGTGTCGCTGCGGCGTGGCGGCAAGGGAACGCTGACCGTGCTCGCGGAGTCCGCGACCGGCGAGGAGACCGAGGTGATCGTCCACGCCGACGGCCTGGACGCGACCGCGCTCGAACGGGCCATCCTGGCGCAGTACGTACTCGGGCGGCGGGTCATCCACGTCGAGCAGGACGACGGCGTGCTATCCAGCGAGGGGATCAACGCCGTCTACAGTGCGGAGACGCAGTTGATGGGCCTGGGCGTCGTCGAGGAGACGCCGGACAGCATCTCGATCCGCTGCTCGGTCGATCCCGAGGACTTCCAGCTAGACAACCTGCTGATGCGCCTGGAGAACACCGGGTCGACGATGCGCGGGGAGGCGATCAAGGCGCTGGCCCGGGGTAACTCCGACCTCGCCCAGCGGGCGCTGAACCGCGAGCGCCAGGCCAACAAGATCTTCGTCCTGTTGTTGCGGTTGATCTTCACCGCCTACCAGAACCCCAACCTCGCGCGGGCGGTCGGCCTGGAGGACGGCTTCCCGTTGATCGGCTACCGGTCCATCGCGAAGAACCTCGAACTCACGGCGGACAACGCCGAGGACATCGCCGAGATCGTCACGGACGCCCCCGAGAACGCGCTGAACGTCGACGGCGCGACGATGCGGCGCATCCGGGAGTTCACCGAGCAGGTCGACGAGGTCACGGAACTGGCGGTCCGGGCGGCCGTCGAGCGCGATTACGACCTCACCGTGGAGGTGCGGGCGCTGTTCAACGAGATCGGCGACCGCGAGAGCGAGATCCTGACGGACCTGCCGGAGATGGACAACGAGGACCTGCTGCGGGTCCGGGAGGTGCTGGTGAGCCTCCAGCAGACCGCCCAGTACG
>CAYTAG010000062.1:0-15626 GCA_964435625.1 uncultured Halobacteriales archaeon
AACGACACCGACGGCGACGGCCTGCTCGACGGCAAGGAAGTGAACGGATGGACGGAGGACGTCGTGAACAAGACCGATGGGTCGTACGTCGACGAGAACCCCTATCGGTGGGACTCCGGCCAGACCCTGGGCCCCAACGAGACGGAGGGGTCGGTACGGTTCGACGCTAATCCGTTGGAGGTCGACTCCGACGGCGACGGGATCGACGATCGCAAGGAGAAGGAGATGTTGCACACCGATCCCCGGAGCAACCAAACGTACGGAATCACCGTCGAGCACCAAGAAGAAATCGTCAAGAAGTACGACCAGGACACACTCGTTCCGATCGGATTGGATCCCACGAGGTTATCCGACCACGGACTCACCGACCGGACGGATGACTTCGATTTCGTCCGACCCGAAGATGATCGGCTGACGTTCTGGGCGCTGGACCGGTCCTGGCGGACGGACACGTGGCTGTCGAATCAGGAGGAGTTGGAGTATGGCCGCGATGACGACGGGGAGAGACTCGATCCGTGGGACCCGGATACAGACGACGACGGCCTCACCGACGGCCAGGAGCTAAAAGGAGTGATCAGGGTCACAAATGTCAATTATGAGGACCCGCGAATCAAGCACGATTCAGCCGTCTCGCCCGTCCAAGATCCGGTTTCGTCAAAGCTAGACGGAGTGAGTCCAACGAATCCGGACAGCGATGGGGATGGCTACTGGGACGGCTGGATCGGCGTCTATGGCGTTGAGCGGAGCGATAACGTAATCCTGTATGGTGAAAACCTGCAAGGCAATGTCACGGGTCACGAACGGGTCGACGAACAGATCGGGTACCACGAACTTTCGTCGACTGTTACTCACTCAAATGTCGGCGTCGATATCGACGGCGACGGCGTCCGGGAACACTCGAACGTTCATATGGGCGAACTCCTGTTTGGAACGGATCCAACGGACGATCTCGGATCGGGGGTCCCCTCCACAGCCGTTTCACTGGAGATGGACTTCTTCCATGACGCCTCGGATGCGGTCCGAAACGCCAACTGGCGCCAGCGCATCGAGCGCAACTATCGGTTATACGGTGTCGGTCTCGACATCCGATACGACGATCGCCACGTCTACAAGGGGGAACTTGGCAACATGTACTGCGATGCCGGAATCGAGCGATTCTGCAGGTACTACACGTCGCCGTTCGACAAGGCCGATATCGTCTTCATCAACACGAATCTGAAAAGTCTGGGAACGGACTATTATATGTTCGTTGCTGACCGTGCCGCTGACGATGGGCCCGTTCTGTATCCTGAACAAACGGGATCTCACATGGCGGTTGAGGTCCCTGAACTTAACCATCAGGTAATTGACACGGCTATGGTATACACTGATGCTCATTTAGACGAACGCATTCACGTTCCGGGTCATCTTGGCCTGACTCACGACGAAGAACTACGTGCGCTAACGGCCAAAACCGCGGTGCACGAATTCGGTCATCAGCTTTCGATCGGAGAAGCGGACGATCAGGCAGGGGTGGAGGTTTATAGTGGATGTCAGGGTTGTAGTATTAATGATCCGACGCACGAAGAAGTCAAACCGAAGAATTCCCCGCCGGTAGACGAATGGAGTGTCATGTCAAGTGGTCCTGACAGTGAACAGTATCTCCCGCCGACTAATGCGGACTACGTTGCATTCTCTATCGAAGAACTTTTAACAATCGAATTATCCGGTATGGAGAGGTAAAAGCAATGCCATCACGCCAGCTTTGGGCGGTCGGCTTGGCGATGCTCGGGAGTGTGCTACTCGTTTTGGGCGGACTATACGGATTGGGAATCCTGTTAGATCATGGGACGACCAATCATTCGAACATAGGGGAGGTAGAGATCGTGTCAACCGGACTCCAGCCAACGACGCCATTCGAATTTGACAGCGAGGTGCACTTTGGGTTGTCACCGAGCGCCACGTCGGATACGACGTTCGAGCACGTCAAACTCTGCCTGTACGATGCAAACGGGAGCGTGATAGCATCGCGTGATCTCGGGACGTTCGAAACCCCGTCCACGGCGAAGAACTTCTCGGTCCAGACGGACGAAGTCCCTCACTATATTCTCGTCCATCATCCCCGGTTCCGAGAGATCGATGGATTCGACAACGAACTGCTGGTGTACCGACCAACTGAGGAAACCTTCGGCCCGGGAGCACCCTACCAGTTACCGTTCGAGTACGACAACCTGGATCAACAGTCGTGTGAGCCGTCGTCGTGAATCGTCCTTTGAAGGAGAATCGATGCCGAACGTATCCAGACGGACCATCCTGAGTCTGTGCGGGAGCGGCGTACTCGTTCCACTTGCGGGGTGCGAAGTTAAAACCAAGCCTGACGGTGATCCTAGATCTCGGTCGAGATCTCGTAGTTGTGGCCGTGGGGGCGGCTACACTTCCCGTCGTGGTCGAGAATCCGATGGCCAGCGCTGATCCTGATCGGTCGATCGCGGCCGACTATCAGTGTTCGCTGGCCCCGTTCGAGTAGTGGGATAGTGCCTGAATCATCCTCAGGTACGCTTCGAGGCATACTTGTATATTACCTACCGATTACTTAAGCGCGTGGCTGTTGGCGCGAGGTGGTCGCACAGGGATAACTGAAACGTCACCTCCAAGCCAGTGCCGTCAGTCCTCGCACAGCACCGAACGGGGCCTGAATTGTACCCTTCGTCCTCCACCTCGATTTCGCAGGTGAAGTACTCCCCCTCCGGGAAGACGATGAACCGATCTTCGTCGGCGTTCTCGATGCGCTCGACGTCTTCGACTGTCCACTTCGCGTCTTCGGTCCCCCACCACGTCACGAACTCGTTGCGACCCTCGACCGCGAAGTCCAGAACGCCGTTTCCACTTCCGAGAACGTGTTCGACGTCCTCTAGTCGCATTGGCCCCGAGATAGAGGTCATCCCGTCACCCCGTCCGACCACTGTTCGCGTGAAGGCACATGGTGTCGGGTGCTGTACATGGTCCCACTTGGTGGTAAAATTGACTACACTCGTCAGGACCAAAATCCCGTCGATTCAGGTTCATTGTCCATAGCATGGCAACGTCGAGGCAAGCGAGGGACCGATTAGATCGAATCCCGGAGCGCCCAAACGTCGTCGACCGGATCGAGATTGGACGGTTCGGCTCCACGTTGGGTGAGGATGCCGGCGTGGTATAGCATTGCTTTCAGCTGGAACACGGTCGGCGAGTGGTAGACATCGCCGTCCTGAAGTGCCGTAGGCTTGAGTTCCCCCTCGGGATAGAGTACGTGGCGTCGCACGTCCTCATCACCACGGATGAACAGTTCCACAGTAAACGACGAGTGGAGTTCGTGGAGGTACCTGACAAGCTCGACGAGGGACGGGGCCTGATTCCCGTCCTCGTGCAAATGCTGAATCTCCTCGACTAGCAGTTGCGTGGCGGGATACTGCCAGACCACGCGACGAGCCAACTGGCCCCATTCGGGGGCGAGATCATAGAACCGCTGGGACGTCCGGTACCAGTTCTCGAATTCCGCCAGTGCGGCTTCGACCGAGTCGTATCGACCCCTGGCGAAGCGGACGACCTCTCGTCCCAGCGACGTCAACGTCGCTCCCTCCGGCTGTTGCTCGATCAGCCCGAGGAACGCGGCTCCTCGCCTCGCGTCCGGAATTGCCCCGACGACCTTGTGCTGCTTCAGCAACTCCTCGGTCGGGCCACTCGCGTACAGCGCCAGGGTGTACCCGAGGTAGTTCTTCGGGTGGTTCAGGCCGAAGGACTTGTCGGCCACGCCCTGTGCGCTGGCCTGGAACCGGATCGCGGACGCCTCGTCGCTCGTCCGGTTGCCGACGACCCTCGGAATCTCGATCGGTTCCACGTCGCCACCCGGGTTGACGCCGAGGATACCGACGTTGAGTTCGCGGGCGAGCGTTCGATCCGTCTGTGAGATAGCCTTGGCGGGCGCAGCGAGGTACGCGACGTTCGCTTCGTGGAGCCGATCGTACGCCTGGACGATTCCGCGTTGCGTGTCGACGAATCCGTCTACGGTGATGCCTTTTGCCTCGACGGCGATCAGCGGTGGGTCGTCGCCGAATCGCTCTACCGCCAGCAGTTCGGGTTCCAGTCGGCGCACGCCGACCAGATCCGGATACCCGCCGCCTACCTCGACGTGATTGAACGGCGCGAGCGTCTCCCGGATCGAGGCCTCGATTTGCTGGTCGGCGAGCCAGTTCTCGGTCGAGAACTGGGTGTCCACGACGGCGTAGACGTCGGGCTCCGCCGCGTCCGGGAACAGGCGGCGCTTCGTGTGCGCGAGGACACGGGGTTCCGAGAGCGGGGCCGCCGCGCTGGCCATGAGTAACAGTTACGGGCCGTGATTATGAAACTTCACTCCTCGACGTCCTCGAAATCGTCGGCGTCGAGTTCCCCGCGAAGGTACGCCTGCCCCCGGTCGGAGATCCGGTAATAGCCGTCCTCGACGCGCTCGACGAGGTCCTCTTCGCGGAGTTTTCGCATCCGCTTGTTCACGTAGTTCCTCGTATAGTCGGTATTCTTCGCAATCACTGCCGGCGAGAGGATCAGGCCACTCGATTCGAGGGTCTCCAGAATGCGGTCGTCCCCCTGCGTCATCCATGGCACCCTCGGCCTGCGCATGCTGTTCCCGATAGACGGAACCCGCTCATAGAATCACCGAACCAGACACTGAAGAGATACATACACATGATTATAGGAATGCGTATAGTGGACTAATTATAAGTAGCTGGTGAATAAACCCCGTGTTGATATGGTCGCTCCACGGATCCCTCGCAACTCGAAGGGTCCCGCTCGAACGCAAGCGGACTCCGCTGATGGTGCCAGCGGGTCCGCGTGGGCGCCGTATCTCCGGTACGACGCCATGTCCGAAAACGCACGCCGGGGCTTTGAAGGCCCTGGCCCGACAGTCGCATCGCTCGCCAGCGCACCTCGGTTCAGTCCGCACTATTCCGGGGCACTTGGCTCAACAGTGGATCTACCCACGAGTTCTCCCCGTCCTACTGCATCAGCAGAACGATCCCGACCTTCGGGTGGTCTGAGCCGATGACTGAGGACACCTGCCCAATGTGCGACCAATCCATCGAAGAGATCGAACGCGTGGGCCCAGCCACGTTCGTCCTCCAGCCGTGCGGCCACCAGGTCGACGACCGAACGCGCGACGACCTGACGACAAAATCAGACGAGAGTTCCGACTCCCGTAGTAGCGAGTAACCTTCCTCGCCATCATTTCGCGCGACCGCGCGTCACCAATTCTCCAACTCAGGCCCCCCGAAACCAAGTACTTATGTCGGAGCCCCGTGAATTAGATCCCAGCGAATCGCGTGACGGCGGCCACCCCCATTCGAGGGCCGAATCGACGCAAACGCGGGTCGGACGGACGATTTATAAGAAACCCGCCGCTGTCCGGTAAATCCGCACCGTCACGAAACGTGATGGGCGCTGCAGGATTTGAACCCGCGACAGCTTGGTCCGAAGCCAAGTACTCTGTCCAGACTGAGCTAAGCGCCCTCACTCAGGTGTGAGCCGCGTTCGAATTTAAAACATGTGGTTCCTGACGACGGCAGAGTGGGGGAAAACGCCGCACCCGGAAGTCACGCATCGGACGTTTCGTGGCCTTTATACGAGGTGGAAGAGCAACGCCGGCCATGGAGTCCCGCGAGCAGGTTCGGGGATACGTCGAACTCACGCGCCCGGCGAACGCCACGGTGGCAGCCCTGTTGACGTTCGTCGGCGCGTTCGTCGGCGGCGACGTCGGCCACCACGCCGTGCCCGTCGGGGCCGCCGTGGCCGCGACCTGGCTCGCGACCGGCGCCGGCAACGCCATCAACGACTACTTCGACCGCGAGATCGACGCCATCAACCGGCCGGATAGGCCGATTCCGCGCGGTGCAGCCAGCCCGCGCGGTGCGCTCGCGTTCAGCGCGACCCTGTTCGTCGCAGCCGTGTCGCTTGCGGTCCTCCTGCCCGTCCTGGCGATGGCCATTGCCGGCGTCAACCTCCTCGCGCTCGTGACCTACACGAAGGTGTTCAAGGGGCTGCCCGGGGCGGGCAACGCCGTCGTGGCCGCGCTGGGCGGTTCGACGTTCCTCTTCGGCGGTGCGGCGGTCGGCAACGTCGAACCGACCGTCGTCCTGTTCGTGCTGGCGGCGCTGTCGACGCTCTCCAGGGAGATCATCAAGGACGTCGAGGACGTGGAGGGGGACCGCGAGGAGGGGCTGAACACCCTCCCCATCGCCGTCGGCGAGCGCCCCGCGCTGTGGATCGCGGCGGCGATGCTGGCGGTCGCCGTCCTCGCCAGTCCGATGCCGTTCGTGATGGACTACTTCGGCCTCGCGTACCTCGTGGCGGTCGTGCCGGCCGTCGTCGTGATGGCCGTCGCGGCGGTCGAGAGCTTCCGGGATCCCGGCCGGGGGCAGCGACGGCTCAAGTACGGCATGTTCCTGGCGGCCGCAGCGTTCGTCGTCGGGCGCCTGAGCGTCGAAGGTGGGCTCGGCGTCGTCTGACCGCGACACGCTTTTCGGCGTCCGCCACCCAGGTCCGTCGATGCCACTGGAAAGCGACGACGCGCTGGCCGACGTCCTGGAACTGGACAGCATCGCCGTCGTCGGGTGTTCGAGTACTCCGGGCAAGGACGCCCACGACATCCCGAGGTACCTGCTCGACCACGGCTACGACGTGATCCCGGTCAACCCCTTCGCCGACGAGATCTTCGGCCGGGAGGCCTACGACTCGCTGGCCGACGTCGAGGAGTCCGTCGAGGTGGTCGACGTGTTCCGGCCGAGCGACGAGGTAGCGGGCATCGTCGACGAGGCGCTCGCCCGCGACGACGTCCTGGCCGTCTGGACCCAACTGGGCATCCGCGACGACGACGCGGCCGCCCGGGCGGAGGACGGCGGCATCGACGTCGTCCAGGACCGCTGCATCAAGGTCGAGCACTCGCGGCTGAAAGGGTCGTAGCGAGGTCGCGCAGATTTCCCGGACCTAGCGGTCCAGCACTGCACCGACCAGCGTCGCCTCGGCGCGCCTGAGCAGTTCGTTCGCGGTGCTGGGCGCGCAATCCAGCGCGTCGGCGATCTCCTCGTGGGTCACGGTCCGGGGCGTCCGGTAGAACCCGAGGTCGTAGGCGACTCCCAGTGCCTCCCGCTGGCGGTCGGTGAGCCTCGCCAGCGGCGCCGACGACTCCGGGCGGTAGCCACCCGACCATTCCACGTCGACGTCGATGGCGTCGCTGGCCTCCCCGAAAGCGCGCTGGAGCGCCCCGGCGTCGCCGGCGACGGTGACCGAGACGCCTTCCTCGGTGAAGGTAAAGGGCAGGTCCAGCAGGAGTGCGTGGCGCTCGACGATGGCCAGCAGTTCCGAGAGCGGTTCGCGCTCGGAGACGTGCACGAACGCGTAGACGGTCCCCGACCCCGCGTCGACGACCTCGTGGTGGCGGACTTCGGCGTGGCCGGCAAGCACCGCTTCGGCTGCGGCCCGTGCGTCTCGGTCGCCATCGCCCCCGACGGAGAGCCGGTACAGCAGCGCAGACGAGCGGTCCGCCCGCCATTCCAGGTTGAGCAGTTGCTCCCTGGTGAGGTGGTCGCACCCTGCCAGCGCCCTGTCGACGCCGGGAAACGCGCCCTCTTCGGGCCTGAGCAGCAACCGCGCCGCCTTCATACCCGCCAACAGGGGCGCCGCCGGATAAATCGGTGGGGTCAGTACTCGAAGTCGGTCGGCACGTCGCCGGCGTTCTCGGTCATCACGACGGCGGCCTCGCTGTACTGTAGCACCTTCTGCATGTCGCCGTCGAGGTCGAACTTCCCGTCCATCAGGCCGTCGATGGCGCCGATCTCGCCCCGGATCAACTGCTTCCAGTCGCCGTAGGTACCCCGGTACGCGAATCCCCAGTCCTCGCCGTCGGGGTCGTCCGTCCGGTAGGCTTCGGTGCACTCGCCGTCCTCCAGGCCGACGAACAGGTAGACCGGGTCGCCGTCGTAGACGTCGTCGGGTTGGATCTCGAACAGGAAGTCGCCGTTGAAGCCCTCGCCCCAGCCCTGGCCGGCCTCGGCGTACGCCTCGGAGTCGTTCAGTTGCTCGGCCCACTCCTCGATCCACGCGTCCGCCTCGCTCGGCAATGCGATGGCCATATGTGGATCAACTCCGGGGTCTCCCTTACCGGTTGCCCCGGCGTGAGTCGGTCGTTTAAGTCACCTTCCGGCCGGCGAGAACCCGCCGTGGACGGCGTTCCGGAAAGCGCCGACGGGAGTGCTCGACCACGGAAAGCAGGTGGTCGGAACTCGGCCTGGCGAGAAACGAGCCGAGGGACTCACACGGCGTCGGCGCGCTCGCGGATCGCCTCGAAGACCCCGGGGACGAACGTCTCCGCCAGCGGAGAGAGTTCGTACACGCGCGTACCACCGTCCCGGAACTTCCCGACGAGGCCGGCCTCCTCGAGTACGTTGAGGTGATGGTAGAGGTCGTTCTGGCGGCGATCCAGGAGGTCGGCAAGTTCGCCGCTCTCCATTCGTTCTCGCTCGGTCAGCAAGTAGAGGATGGTAAAGCGGGTGGGTTCGCCCACCGCCGCAAGGCGCTCTGTCTCGCGTTCGAGGTCGAGCGTCCCGCCCAGCAAGTTTGACTCGACCCGCTGGCGCCCGGCAGGTCGCTCGTCGACGTCGACTTCTCGTTCGCTCATGAACGTCCGTAGCTCCGCCAGCGCCATGAACTTAACGATAGTTAAGATATATATCTATCATTATCTCCTTATACCAGGACGGGAGCAATCCACGGCGTGTCCGACGGACTAGAGACGTACGAAGGGACTCCGGTGACGGCGATCATCGCGGATTCCATCGAGTGGGCCAACGAGGGGGACGTTTTCGTCTTCCTCATGGAGCCGTACCGACGGCTCGATCCATCGTACCTGTATCCCGACGACGAGTACCCGTTCCCGCCGGATCCGCTCGCACCCAGAGACGAGACCGTCGATCCGGACAGAGTCGAGGCGACGCTGCGGACGATCTGTGAACGGGTCTCCGGGGAAACTTCGACGTCGGTCTTTTTGGCCAGCGACGTCGAGATCCCGACGAGACGGGAAGTTCTCCGGAACGACCTCGACGAACCTGGGATGGCGGTGATCGACCAATCGATCGCGATTGCGAGGGCGAGCGACGGGAACGCGTTCGTCTTCACGATGGCTGGACTCACGACGGGGGCCGGCGTCGAGGCAGGCGCGATTCCCGAACACTTCCAGTTGCGTCGGCAGGACGAGCGACGACGGGATCCCAGGAGCCTGTGCCTGTTCGTCGAGGCCGAAGAGAGCGGGGGCGATCGAAAACGGTACGAACAGCGGTTCAACAGCGCCTCGATCGACGAGATGGACGACGCGTACGACCTCCGGTTCCGGCCGTTCGTCGACCGCGAACACCTCGTCGACGGACTCGTGGCGTTCGTCGAGTCGTACGTCGTTCCGCTCGCGAGTCGGTCGTGAGTCGGGTCAACGACCCCTTTCGGAAACCGGGGAGCACGACGAAGACCCTCTCGCCAGGGTCGTTCAGAACTCCTTGCAGACGGGGATGCCCACGGTGTCGAAGTCGTCCAGGCGCTCGATCACTCCGGGGACCTCCGCCAGCGAGACGGTCTCGGAGACGATCCGCCCGGGTTCCAGTTTCCCACCCTCGATCATCCGCAGAATCTCGTCGTACTCGTTGGGCGGCATCCCGAACGAGCCGTAGAACTCCCGCTCGTCCATCACCATCTGGTCGACGGGTACTTCGACGCTGCCGCCCTCCTCGCCGGTCGTCATGCCGATCTGGAGGTGCTGGCCGCCCTTGCCCAGCGAGTTGATCGAGTTCCGCACCGTCTCCGCGACCCCGAGGGCGTCGACGGAGACGTCGACCCCGCGGCTGGACTCGGTATGGCCCTTGACGGCCTGGGGGACGTCCTGGACCGCCTCGACGTTCACGGTGCGGTCCGCACCCAGTTCCTCGGCCCGGTCCAGTTTCCCCTCGACGACGTCGACGGCGATCACGTTCGCGCCGAGCGCGTCAGCGACGTGGACCGCCGAGAGGCCGACCCCGCCGCACCCGTGGACCGCTACCCAGTCGCCGGGGGTCACGTCCACGCGATGGACGAGGCCGTGGAAGGCGGTGGCGAACCGACAGCCCAGGCCGGCCACGTCGACCGGATCAACGCCGTCCGGCAACTTGACGACGTTGTGGTCGGCGTTGCGGACGGGGTACTGCTCCGCGAACGCGCCGGGTTGCATCGGCAAAAAGCCCATCGGGACGACGCGCTCGCAGATGTTCCCGCGACCGCTGCGGCAGTGCGGGCAGGTGCCGTCCCCGAGGTTGAACGGGTTCGTGACGCGGTCGCCCTCGCGGATCCGCTCGACGTCGTCGCCCACCTCGACAACGGTCCCGACGGGTTCGTGGCCGAACACGAGGCCGGGCGTGGGCATCACGCCGATCCAGTTCCAGTCGCCCCGCCAGGCGTGCCAGTCGCTCCGGCAGATGCCGCAGGCCTCCGTCTCGACGACGATGCCGTCGTCGTCAGGGGTCGGTTTCTCGACGTCCTGTACTTCGAGGGGTTCGCCGGCCCCCTGGAACACGACCGCTCGCATGGTGTCGTTGGCTGTCATGTGTGGCTCCGTTCGTGCGTCGTGGTTCTCACCGCAGTTCGGGGACGTCCCCGAAACTCATCCGCACCGTCTTGGTGCGGGAGTAGGCCTCGATGGCCTCCTGGTCCAGTTCCTTGCCGATGCCGCTCTGCTCGTAGCCGCCGTACGGCGCCGGGTCGAACAGGTCCTCGTACGTGTTGATCCAGACCGTCCCGGCCTCCAGGTCCGCGGCCGTCCGGTGGGCAGTTTCGAGGTCGCTCGTCCACACCCCGGCCGCGAGGCCGTAGTCGGTGTCGTTGGCCCGCCGCAACATCTCCTCGCGGTCGGACCACTCGTGGACCGACAGGACGGGGCCGAACACCTCCTCGCAGGCGACGGCGTCCTCGTCGTCGACGCCGGTGAGGATCGTCGGTTCGACGAACGACGCCCCCGCGAACTCGCCGTCGAGCGGGCCGCCGCCGCACTCGACGGTCGCGCCCTGCTCGCGGGCCGTCTCGACGTAGTCCAGCACGCTGCGCTGGTGGCGGTGGTCGATCATCGGACCGACGTCGGTCATCGGCGAGAGGGGGTCGCCCACCTGCAACTCGCGGGTCCGCTCCAGCAGGCGGTCCAGGAACTGTTCGCGCACGTCCTCGTGGAGGAACAGCCGCGACCCGGCGACGCACTGCTGGCCCTGGTTGTAGAAGATGCTCACCAGGGTCCCCTCGACGGCCTGTTCGAGGTCGGCGTCCGGGAAGACCACGTTCGGACTGTTGCCGCCGAGCTCCAGCGAGACCGGGGTGATGGAGTCCGCGGCCGATTCCATCACGGCGCGGCCGGTCTCGACCGATCCCGTCGCGCTGACCTTGCCGATGCCGTCGTGGCTGGAGATGGCCTCGCCGACGGACTCGCCGGTGCCGGTGACGACGTTGACCGTGCCGGTCGGGAGGACGCGGTCGACCTCGCGGACGACCTCCAGCGTCGAGAGCACCGCCCGCTCGCTGGGCTTGTAGACGACGGCGTTGCCGGCCGCCAGGGCGGGACCCAGCTTCCAGGCGACGAACATCGCCGGGAAGTTCCAGGCCGCGATGGCGCCGACGACGCCGTAGGGTTCCCTGCGTGTGTAGATTTGCTTGTCGTCGTCGGTCGCGGTCACCCGCCCGCGGTCGTAACTGCGAGCGAGTCCAGCGAAGTGTCGGAACTGGTCGACCAGGATGGTGGTGTCGACGAACAGCGAGTGCTTGTTCGGCTTGCCCACCTCCAGGCTGTCCATCTTGGCGATCTCGTGGTCGCGGTCCTCCAGGCGGTCGGCCACCTCGTGCAGCAGTTCGGCGCGGCGCTGCGGGCTGGTCTGGCCCCACGGCCCCTCGAACGCCTCCCGGGCGGCCTCGACCGCCTGGTCGACGTCCGCGGCGGTGCCCAACTGGAAGGTAGCCAGCGTCTCGCCAGTGGTGGCGTCGACGGCCTCGCCCGTCTCGTCGCCGTCGACCCACTCGCCGCCGATCAGGTGGCCGTACTTCTCCCGCGAGAGGACGTCCTCGGCGGCGGATCGGTGCCGCTCGCGGACGCGCTCGCTCACCTCGATGCCGTCGTCGTACAGGTCTCGTTGTAGCGTCATGGTCGATCTGGTCGTCCGGTCATTCGTCGAGCAGGTCGCGGTCGAGTTCGATCCCCAGGCCCGGCCCGTCCGGCGGCGTCACGTGGCCGTCCTCGACCTCGTGAGTCTCCTCGATGGGGAAGTCGCGGGCCTCGGGCGTCCACGGCGGTTCGTAGGGGTACTCGCACCACGGTGCCTCGACGGCCGCCATCACGTGGAGGTTGGCGGCGAACCCGATCCCGTTCGTCCAGGTGTGCGGGACGAACTCGACGCCTTGCTCGCGGGCCGCCCCCGCCACCTCGACGCCGCCGCGGATTCCCGTCGCCAGTGCGGCGTCCGGCTGGATCACGTCCAGGGCGTCGCGGTCGAGGAACTCCCGGAACTGGTGCAGGCCACCGTTGAACTCCCCACCCGCGATGGGTACGTCGGTCGCCTCGCGCAGGCGTGCGTAGTCGTCGTAGTTGTGACGGGACAACGGCTCCTCCAGCCAGGCGATCCCGCCGACGTCCTCCAGTTCGCGGGCGAACCGCAGAGCGTCCTTGTAGCTCCAGGTATCCTCGTCTTCCATGACCCGCACCGCCCAGCCCTTGTTGGCGTCGACCATCAGCGTCAGGTCGGGGAACGCCTCCCGGACCTCCCGGACGACCGCCAGGTCGTCGTGGTCGGTCACCCGGAGTTTGACGGCCTCGAAGCCCTCGTCGACGCGCTCGCGGACGTACTCGATTCGGTCCTCGGCGGGCTGGACCTCTCCGGTGGAGGCGTACGCCGGGATCGAGTCGCCGGTCCCGCCGAGGAGTTCGTAGACGGGCTTGCCTGCGTCCTTGCCGATGACGTCCCACAGCGCCATCTCCAGGTGCCAGGGCCGCGGACCGATCAGGTCGACGCTGGCGAGTCGTCGCCGGATGCCCCCGACGTCGTGGGGGTCCTGCCCGAGCAGGAAGAAGTCCAGGGCGTCGGCGTACTCCACGCCGCCGGCGAAACTCGGGCTGGCGGCGACGCCGGTGATCCCCGCGTCCGTCTCGATCTCGAACACCTCGACCTCGTGGGTCCCCTGCGGGTAGCCGGGGACCCACGTCGGTTCGAACGTCCCGCCGAGGTCGTGGCTCAGGTGGTGCTGGGTGACGCCGGTGATCTGCATCCCGCGGCTAGAGCGTCCCGGACGGGGAAAACGTTCGGACGAACCGTTGGGGGTCTTTAACTACTCCGGCGTCGCGGCCGCGAGCACGGCCAGATGGTCGGAGGCGCGCGGGGTGCCGAGTCGTCGCGCGTCGTGGACGGTCCAGTCGCCACGGAGCCACACGTAGTCGATCCGGTGGCTCGGGTCGGACGCGCTGGCGGTCGGCCCCGAGTCCCTGGGATGGCCGGCCGCCGTCCAGGCGTCGGTGAACGCCGACGCCATCGTCTCGTAGGTGGGTTCGCCGGGCGTGGCGTTGAAGTCGCCCATCACGACCGCGCGGTCGGCGTCCCCGAGTTCCTCGACGAGCAGGTCAGCGGACTCGGCCCGGCGGTCCGGGTCCGGTTGATCCGTCTGGAAGTGCGTCACCGCCACCGTGAGGTCGCCGACGGACGTTTGCAGGTCCGCGACCAGCGCCCACCGCGCCGGCGAATCGTTGGTCGGCAGCCTGATCGTCCGCTCGTTCTCGATGGGCCAGGCCGAGAGGAGCGAAACGCCGTACCCGCCGTCGGCGGTCGGGACGCCGTACGTGTAGTGGTAGCCAAGCCGCCTGGCCAGCCAGCGGACGCCGTCGAGGTTGCCCGAGGTGATCCGCGCGCCCTCGGTCTCCTGCAGGCCGACCACGTGGGCCTCCGCCTCCCGGAGGACCGCCAGAACCGGCCGGAGGTTGTACGCACCGTCGCGGGAGAAGTACTGGTGGACGTTGTAGGTCATCGTCCGGACCGGCGGCGCCCCGCGGTCGGCCGTCGGACCGGTTCGGTCCGACCCTGGAGTCCCCCGGCCGCGGACGCCCAGGCCGGCCAGGCCGAGGGCGCCCGCGCCCAGCATCGACAGGACGGTCCGGCGGTCGTCCCCGTCGGGCCGCGACGGTGACCCCCTGGCACGGGCCGTCAGCACCACGGATAGCGCCACGAGCGCGCCGAGCAGTACCAGAAACGCCGCGGTCCGCCCGCGGACCAGGCCGGACAGCGGCGCCGGGAGGTACGCCCAGTTCGCCGCGCTCACGGCCAGGAACACGACGAGGACGGCGACGAACTGGGCGGCGGCGAGTTCGGCGCCGGCGGCCAGCGGCCGGCGGGATTCCCCGGTTCGGCTCCCGATCCCCAGCAACGCGACGGCACTCGCCTGGGTGACGAAGACGAACGGGAGGCCCAGGATATCGAGCCACAGCAGCGCCGCCAGCGAGACGACCAGGAGGAGGCCCCACGCCACGGCCGCCCTTCGACCGGACGCGGGGGCCTCGGAGCCGGCTGCCGCCACGAGGCGGCCGCCGGCGAGCACCCCGGGCCGTTCGACAAGCAACGCCCCCGCGAGCGCGCCGGCGATGCCCAACCCGGCGGTGAGGCCGTACGGACGGGGCGCCCACGTCGACAGCGACGGGAACGCGCCGAGGACGGTCGCCTGGGCGACCAGGAAAGTCCCCAGCGGCGCCAGCGGGACGGACACCTCCCCGAGCGTCGGGCGTGCGTCCTCGCGGGCGAGCAGCCACCAGACGCCGACCGCCGCCGCGACGAGCGTGGCGAGCACCCACTGGCCCACGCTCGTGGCGTAGGTCGGCGCGGTGTCCAGCCAGACGCGGACGCCGGCGTGCACCGCGATCCCGGTCCCGGCGCCGACCGCGAACCGAGCCCGGAGGTCCGACAGCGACGCGACCAGCACGGTCGTCAGGCCGGTGACCGCGGCGACGCCGCTGAGGGCCGCCAGCACCGGGTCCGCCGCGAGCGACACGCCGAGGCCCAGGATGGCCAGGCCGAACCAGTTCCCGGTCGCGCAGGCCGAGGACCACCTGGCCGCGACCGGGACCGTCCACCCCGTGACCAGCAGCAGCGTCAGCAGGACGGTCGCGTTCGGGCCCGCGGTCGAGAAGTTGAGGACGAACACCCGGGTGACGACCCACTGGAACGCCTCCAGCCAGACGGCGACGAGCAAGGCGACGAAAGCGAGGTGGCGGAACCCGGCGTCGTCGGTCATGGCCGGATCGTGGTAGGGTCCCCTAATAAACGCTGGCGGGTCGCACGCGGACGGATCGGCCCGGCCGGCCGCGCGATCGGCGGGATGCGGATCGACGCGGCCCGGCGTGCGAGCGACGGCCGCGCCAATACTTTAGTTTCTAAAGTATGATTCTTTAGAACGTAAAGCGTCGTCCGCGCCGGTCGCTCGTCCGGGTCCTACCCTTCCCATTCCTCGAAGTCGCCGTAGATTCCCTTCGAGAGGTACCGCTCGCTGGAGTCCGGCAGCAGCGTCACCACGGTGTCGTGGGGCGCGTCGAT
>CAYTAG010000063.1:0-15533 GCA_964435625.1 uncultured Halobacteriales archaeon
ACTGTACGCGCTCTCGATAACGGACGGGAGCACGGACTGGATCCACGAGACCGATTACGACTTCCGGTCCTCGCCGGCCGTCGTCGGCGACCGCGTGTACGTCGGCGGCGGCGACGGCGCGCTCGCCGTGACCCGCGAGGACGGCAACGAGGTCTGGCGGGTCACGTTCGACGGGTTCGTCGACTCCTCGCCCGCAGTCGCCGGGGGGCGGGCGTTCATCGGGTCCGCCGACGGCCATCTATACTGCATCGGCGACGGCTGACGCCCCCGGCAGTGTTCAGATTAGCGAAGGTGGCCGGCACGTCCGCCGGAGCGATGGTGGCCGGCACATCCGGCGAGCGAAGGTGGCCGGCACGTCCGGCGGAGCGATAGTGACCGGCGCATCCGGCGGGGTGGGACTGAAAGGGGCCGGGCGCTCGATCCCGCCCGGACGACGTAAGGACCGCAAGGAGCGACTGAGCGAAGCGAAGGAGCGAGTGAGGACCGCAACGAGGCCCGGCGGGTCGAGCGCCCGGGGGCTTTCTGGCTGTTGCTGGAGGAGTGTCCGTTTCCAGAGAGCTCCCGGGGCTTTCTGGCCGGTTGCGGTCGAATTTCCATTCGCGGAGAGCGCCCGGGGGCTTTCTGGCCGGTTGCGGTCGAGGAGTGGTTGAATCTGAACAGTGCCGACGCCCCCATCCCGTTACCCTTTACTCCCGGCGCGTCGAATCCCGGCTCGATGAGCCAGCAAGTCCAGGGCGAGGACCTCGCGGTCGTGATCGGGCTGGAGGTCCACGTCCAGCTGGAGACGGACACCAAGATCTTCTGTAGTTGTCCCACGGAGTCGGCCGACGAACCGAACACCCACACCTGCCCCGTCTGCCTGGGCCTGCCCGGGGCGCTGCCCGTACTCAACGAGGCGGCCGTCGAGGCCGCCGTCAAGGTCGGGAAGGCGCTGCACGCCGACGTCCCCGAAGAGACCGGCTTCCACCGGAAGAACTACTTCTACCCCGACCTGCCGAAGGGCTTCCAGATCACCCAGTACGACGCCCCGATCTGCCAGGACGGCGAACTGGAGGTTTCGGTGGGCGACCAGCGCCGCACCGTGGGCATCCGCCGCGCCCACTTGGAGGAAGACCCCGGCAGCCTCCAGCACGTCGGCGGGTCCATCGACGACGCCGACTACACGCTGGTCGACTACAACCGCGCGGGGACGCCGCTGATGGAGATCGTCACCGAACCGGACTTCCGCGGCCCCGAGGAGGTCCGGGCCTTCCTGGCGAAACTGGAGGAGGTCCTTGAGTACCTCGGCGTCTTCGACGCCGACCGCGACGGGTCGCTGCGGGTCGACGCCAACATCTCGATGGTCCCCGGGTCCGAGGTCGGCGCGGACGGCGAGATCGGCGAGGCCGCCCTGGCGGAAGCCAACCGCACCGAGGTCAAGAACATCTCCAGCCACAGCGGCGCCGAGAAAGCGCTTTCCTACGAGGTGACCCGCCAGCGGAACTCGATCAAACGTGGCCGCGACGTCCAGCAGGAGACCCGCCACTGGGACGAGGCCCGCGGCGTGACGGTTTCGATGCGCGCGAAGGAGGCCGAGGAGGATTACCGCTACTTCCAGGAGGCCGACCTCCCGCCGCTGCAGGTCGCCGACTGGAAGGAGAAACTGGAGATCCCCGAACTCCCCGACGCGCGCCGGGAGCGGTTCCGCGAGGAGTACGGCCTCAGCGGGGAGGCGGCCTCGAAGCTCACGAGCACGAAACAGGTCGCGGACTTCTTCGAGGCCGTCGCCGAGGAGTTCGACCCCGACCTCGCCGCGACGTGGGTGGCCGACAACCTCCTGGGCGAGTTGAACTACCGCGACATGGCGATCACGGACGTCGACGACCGCCTCGACGAGTTCCACCGCCTGGTCGAACTGGTCGCCGACGACGAGATCACCGCCAAGAACGCCCGCGAGGTCGTCCTCCGAACGATGCTCGACGAGGGAGCCCCACCGGACGATGTCGTCGACCGCGAGGGCCTGGGCAAGACCGACGACGACGAGGTCGCCCAGGCAGTGAGCGAGGCAATCGAGGAGAACCCCGACGCCGTCGAGGATCACCACGCCGGCGAGGACGGCGCCATCAACTTCCTCGTCGGCCAGGTCATGCAGAAGACCGGCGGCTCCGCCGATCCGGGCGACGTCAACCAGTTGTTGCGGGAGCAACTGGAGGGCTGAGCGGCCCTACAATCGGGTCCCTGCCGCCGGAGGCGGATAGCCGTCCCGACTCTGCCGCGTCACCCCTCCTGCGACGACGTTTCATCCTCCGTCGCGGGGCGGGAACCGCGGAGATACGCCTCGCCGAGTTCCGTCATGCGATACTTGCCCCGGTCGACCCGTTCGACGAGCCCGTTGGTCTCTAGCTCGTTCAGCCGCCGGTTGACCTCCCCGCGACTCCGGTCGATGTTCAGGGCGATCACGGCGGGCGTGAGGACCAGTTCGGAGGAGTGAAACAGTTCGAGGATCGTGTCGTCCATCGGTCGCATCCAGTCCGCCGGCTGGCGGATTCGCGCCGGGTCGTTCACCAACAGCCGGGCCCACTCTTCGGTCCTGAGGTCGTTGCGGACGGGGCTGTAGAGGCCGAGGACGACGAGCAGCGCGGCGACCCCGTGGAGCCAGTGGACGAGCCCGGGGACGAGCACCTCCGCGGCCGGACCGCCGACGACGAACAGCACGAGCCCCAGGACGGTGACCTGCAGGAACCGCCGGTACTCCGCGACGGCGGATTCGCGGTACAGGAAATGCACTAGCCCGATCCCGACGAGGAGGCCGACGAGGAGATCGTACGCCTGAAACGGCGTCAACGCGACCATGGTCAGTCCGGCGACCGTGCCCGTCGGAGGCGTCGATGCCGCCGGATCGTAATCAGGACGAACAGCGCGACGGCGGTGTAGCCGCTGCTCCGGAGCGCCCGCAAGGGGAGCGATTCCGACCCCACGACGAGCAACACGACGTGGTAGATCGTGCTGATGGACATGCTCACCGACGCGAGGGCGATCACCGTCCCGAAGGGGGATTCGCGGAAGATCTCCCAGGACAGCAGCGCGAGGATTCCGGCACCCGTCCCGGCGACGATGGCGAACGAGACGCCGAGCGCGTGAACGAACGTGTCGGTCACGCGTCCCAGTACGAGTTGCGTTCCCGTTAATCCGCGGTTCTACCGGGACGTCAAGGGGAAAGCCGAGCCAAACGCCCACCCGCAGCGTTACGCTCGGATTGTCGTGGCGCCGAACTGACCTCACTAGTTGTCCGTTCCGGCTGGCCGGCGCATAACAAAGCGAATTCGCCGCCGAGAGTCGACGATGGCGCTGACCCAGATCGACCATGTGAGCGACAACGAGCTAATGGACGAGTGCATCGACAACTGTTTCGAGGCCGTACAGGCCTGCGAGTGGTGCGCCGACGAGTGCGCCGACGAGGGCGAGGAGATGGCGAGGTGCCTCCGGCTGTGCCGGGACGTCGCCGACCTGGCGTCGCTGAACGCCCGGTTCATGGCCCGCAACTCCAACTACAGCGCCGAACTCATGGAGGCCTGCGCCGGCGCCTGCGAGGAGTGCGCCGAGGAGTGCGACCGCCACGACGCCGAGCACTGCCAGGTCTGTGCGGACGTGCTGCGGGAGTGCGCCGAGAGCTGTCGAACCATGATGGCGTCGTAACCGCCGTTCAGGCCCCAGAGGTCCTGCCCGGCCACACCTGCCAGGAGAGACACCACACAATGGACGTATGGAAGTCGATTGCCATCGGTACTGCCGCGCTCGTGGCGGTCCTCGTCGCGGCCCAGCCGACGTACGTCGCCGCGCTGACGCTGTTGGACTACGGGGAGACGCCGGAGGGTCCGTACTCGACGATGCAGACGAAGGACGTGAGCCGCTTTCCCGCCGACGATCCCCAGCGACTGAGCGAGCTCACCGCCCACGCGGCCCGACCGCCCGGATCCGGATTGAACTACTCGACAGTCGTTCGGGTCCCGGAGGGCGACTGGCGCGCCGCGCTGGCGGCGTCGAGCCTGCGCGCGAGCGAGGACGCCGTCCTGCTGTTCGGGGACGCGACGCCGCCGGAGGGCGCAAACGGGACGAACGTCTCCACCGTGACCGTCTCCGGCGGGACGCCCGCCGAGACGGCCGCCGACCTGGCGACGCGGGGGAACGGGACCGACGACGTGAGTCCCAACAACGTCGTCATCGTCAGCTCCGAAGCACAGCGGTGGGCGTTACCGGCGGCCGCCTGGAGCGCCTACTCCGGTGACCCGATCCTGTACGCCAACGAGGACGGCGTCCCGGAGGCGACCCTCGGAGCCATCGAGGAACTGAACGCCACCCACGCGTACGTCCTCGCCCCGCCGGACCTCGTGAGCGACGACGCCCTCTCGGACCTCGACGTCGAGTGGACCCGCGTCGCCGGCGACACACCGCAGTCCCACGCGGTCGCGGTCGCGCAGTTCCGCGACGAGTCCCGGGACTTCGGCTGGGGCATCCACGAGCGGGACAAGGTCGGGTACTACAACTTCATGCTCGTCAACCCGGACGAGCCCGAACACGCGGCGTCGGCGGCGAACCTCCAGTGGGGAAAAGCCGGACCGATCTTGCTGGTCCACGACGACGGTGACCTGCCGGCAGTCACCGAGAACTACGCCTGGCAGACCCAGCCCGCCTGGTTCATGACCCCCGCCGAGGGACCGTTCAACCACCTGTTCGCCCTGGGGACGACGGACACCGTCTCCTGGATCTCCCAGGCCCGGCTGGACTACGCGGTCGAAATCACCCCCTACCGCCATCAGGGTGCCGGGCTCAGTCCGCTGGAGTCGCTGGCGGCGGTGTGGGCGGCGTTCAGCCTGCTGGGCGGGACGTTCGTGTTCGCCCACTCCCGGCACCGGCTCGCGGAGATGAACGCCTGGACGAAGATTGTGTGGCCGCTGTTGACGCTGCTGCTCGGGCCGTTCGGACTCGCCCTCTACTGGGTCGCCTACCGCGGCAGACGGGTCGTCGACACCGACGACGGCCCGCGGGTCCTGCGTCCGTACTGGTTGCAGGCCGCGACCGCGACCGCCATGGGCGTCGGGTTCGCCGCGAGCACGATGATCGCCACCGCGTTCGTCCTCACCTACGTCGGCATCCCGATGGTGATCCTGGACGGCCCGCTGTTCTGGCTGGGGAACGCGATGACGATCCTGATCGGGATCGTGTACGCCGTCGCGTTCCTCGTGTCCTGGCTCGTCTTCCACGTTCCCATGTTCAGGGATGCCCAGGGTCTCGACACCGGGCAGGCAGCACGGCGGACGCTGGGGGTCGTCGCGGTGAGCATGACGAGCGTCTCCATCGGGATGATGGGCGGGATGTGGGGACTGATGATGCTCAACCTGCCGATGATGCCCGGGGACGACGACATCCTCTGGTTCGGCGTGATGGTGTTCGCCACCCTGGTCGGGTTCGTCATCGCCTGGCCGGTGAACGGGCTGCTCGTCCGCAGGGGCCTCAAACCGGGTGATGCGCTGTGAGCGACCGCAGTCGCCGGGCGTTCCTGCGGGACCTGCTGGCCCTGCCGGCAGGTGTCGGCGCCGCGGGCGTTGCGCTGTCGGGCAGTTCCCAGGAGGACGGCCGGACGGGACCGGAAACCGCCGACTTCGACGAGGGGACCGCCACGACCATGACGACTCGCCTGGCCGGGGACAACGATTACGAGACCGCCGCGGCGATCACGCAGTCCGTCTACACCGCGATCAACGAGCACACCCGCCCCGGGGCGGCGATCCTGATCAACGACAGCGACCTGGGGGCGGCCCTGCCGGGCGTCGCCATCATCCACCACCCGGTCGACGGGGCCGTGCTGTTGACCGACCAGAACTCCCTGCCGGAGGCGACTCGTGCGGAGATCGAACGGCTCCACCCGGAAGGCGTCCACGTCGACGGCGACACCCAGGTGTACCTCGTCGGCGGCGAGGAGTACGTCGGCGGCGGGGTCCAGCAAACCGTCGAGGAGATGGGTCTGAAGACGAGGCGGATCGACGGCGACACCCCTGCGGAGGTCGCGGCCAACGTCGACCAGTTGCTGAGCACGATCCACGCGAACCACCGCGACACCGTGTTCGTCGCCGACCTGGACGACCTCCCGACCGCCATCCCCGCCCAGTCCTGGAACGCCCACGGCGGCGACGGGTTCCTCTACGTCGACGGCGACCGCATTCCGCCGGAGACCGAGCGCCAACTCGACGCCCGGTTCGACGAGGCGTACGTGTACCTGCTTGGCGACGAGAGCAAGATCAGCGCCTCGGTCGCGCGCGACCTCGCGCAGTTCGGCCACGTCCAGCGCATCCCGAGGGGGTCGGACCCGTACGAATTGAGCGCCGGGGTCGCGGGGTACAGGGACGTCGGCCGCAACCAGGGCTGGGTGTTCGGCGAGTGGCCCCGCAAGATCGGCTGGGGGATCGCCGAGAGCGGCCACAACTTCATCTTCGCCAACCCCGATAGCTGGCAGACGGCCCTCCCGGCCTGCGTCGAGAGCCACCGGGGCAAACACGGTCCCATGCTGCTGGTCGGCCAGGACACGATCCCGAGCGCCGTCGCGAACTACCTGACGAACCTCACCCGCCCTCACGAAGCGGCGCCGTACGACCGCAAGTACAACCACGGCTGGATCGTCGGCGACACGGACCAGATCAGCCGACGGGTGCAGGCGCGATTGCACGCGATGCTCCAGGAACCGGGGGAGGGACCGTGAGACGCATCGTCGCCACGTTTGGGGACGACGACGACGAAACGACGGCCCGGAGCGCGCTCCGTGACGCGAACTTGGAACCCAAGGACCCGGAGATCGACGACCTCTTCTTCGATCCGTCGACGACGATGCCGGAGGGGCGCGGGCTCCTGTGGGGGGGACTGATCGGCGGCCTGGTCGGCGCCGCGCTGCTGTTCGGCCTGGAGGAGTACGTGTTCTGGGTTCCGCGGATCAGTCCGATCATGACCGCCGGGCGGTACGAACTGGTCTTGCTCGGGTTCGGACTCGGCGTCGCCGTCGGCGGGTTCCTCGGGGGCGTGATCGGGACGTATCGGCGGCCGCCGGAACCGGAGCAGCCGCGACTCGCCGTCGTCGTTCCGGACCGCCGGGTCCGCGAGGTGAAGCGACTCCTCCGCGACCACGGCGCGACCGCGGTCGACGGTGCCGCTACCCGTCACGAGCACCCGTAGCGAGCGGCGACGCCCCATCGTCCGTCGTCCGGTCGAGGCTGGAGGGTGACGGTCGGCCCGGAACGTCGCACGTTGCCGGCGCCCGTGGGAAGTGTTCGGTCGTTCCTGTCGGCAATAAACTATTTCGTTGCGCGTCCCCCACCCTGAAACGGATGGATACCGAGGCTCTCTCCGCGGAGGTCGTCGACGGGGTCGTCGTCGTCGAGTGGCACGAGCACCGGCCGGACGGCGAGGTCGTCGGCCAGCGGGTGCTCGACCTCCTCGAACGCGAGGGCGTCGAGGCCTACGTCGCGGTCGACCGGTCGGATCGCTACCTCGGCCCCGAGACCCAGGAGGCCATGGAACGGATGGCGACGAGGATCGCCGACTGCGGCGTCGAACGGGTCGGCCTGGTCGGCGAGGCCATCAAGACGCTCGCCGCCAAGCGCGTGTTCGACGAGGCGGGGCTGACCGTCCACGCCGCGGACGACCGGGCGGACGCCGTCGAGTGGGCACGCTCGGGGACGTAAGTCGACAGCCTCCGGGTCGGCGCCGAGGTTCCGGCCCGACGTGCCGCTCCCCGAACCGTTTTGCGCGCCGCGCCCAGCGGACGAATATGGCCCACGACGTGGCGCGGTACCTGAGCATCGACGAGGTCGATTCGCCGGCGTTCACCCCCGGCGGTCGCCTCCTGTTCCTGTCGGACGCCAGTGGAACGCCCCAGGTCTGGACGAGCGACGCCGCCGGCGCCTGGCCGGAACGACTGACGCCCTACGAGGAGCGGGTCTCGTTCGTCGCCCCCTCGCCGACCCGCGAGGCGTTCGTCTTCGGGATGGACTGCGGCAGCGACGAGCGCGACCAGCTGTTCCGGGACGACCTCCGGGACGGGACCGAAACCCGGCTCACCGACGCGCCCGGGGCGAAACACGCCTGGGGCGACTGGAGTCCCGACGGCGACCGGATCGCTTACTCCGCCAACCGCCGCGACCCGGGCGTCTTCGACGTGTACGTCCAGGGCCGCGAGCAGTCCCACGAGGCCGCCGACCTGGTGCTGGAGGGCGAGGGCGGCTGGCTCTCGGTCGACGCCTGGCTGGACGACGACCGCCTCGTGCTGGCCAAGCCCCGCTCCAGCAACGACACGGACGTCTACCTGCTGGATCTGGACGCCGGTGAACGGGTCCGGTTGAGCGACGACGACGAGGCGCGCTTCCCGTTCGTCGAACCCGGCCCCGACGGCGACCTCTACGTCGTCACCGACAACGGCAGCGACACCGCCTACGTGGGTCGAATCGAACTCTCGGACGTCGACGCGACCGCGGGTGACGATTCGACCGTCGACGCCGACGTCGAGATCGAGACGGTCCGGGAAGGCGGCGACTGGAACGTCGACGGCCTGGCCGTCCACGAGTGCGGCCGGATCGCCTGGACGCGCAACGTCGACGGCTACTCGGAGTTGCACGCCGGCCAACTCGTCGACGGCGGGACGTCGGTCGCGGAGGCGGGAGCGGCGGTCGCGGAGGCGGGAGCGGCGGTCGCGGAGACGACGTCGCCGTCGGTCGACGGCGTGGTTACCGGCCTCACATTCGACGCCGACGGCGAGCGACTGGCGTTCACCCACACCGAGAACACCCAGCCCTACGGCGTCCACGTCGCGCAGTTCGGGACCGTCGCCGACGAGCGCTGGACGCCGGTCGGCACGGCGGGCATCCCGCCATCGTCGTTCCGGGCGGCCGAGACGGTCCGCTACGAGACGTTCGACGGTCGGGACATTCCGGCCTACTGGACGCTCCCCGAGGACGCCGAGGCGGCTGACGCCGCCTCCGACCGTGCCAGCGGGCACGCAGGCGAAACCCCGGTCATCGTCGACGTCCACGGCGGGCCGACCCACCAGCGCCGCCCCTGGTTCTACCCGACCAAGCAGTACTTCCTGAACCGCGGGTACGCCATCCTGGAGCCGAACGTCCGGGGGTCGACTGGCTACGGGAAGGCCTACACCCACCTCGACGACCAGGACAAGCGGATGGACTCGGTGAAGGACATCGAGCAGGCCGTGGCGTGGCTCCACGACCAGCCAGAAGTCGACCCCGACCGGATCGTCGCCTACGGCCGGTCGTACGGCGGGTTCATGGTGCTGGCAGCCATCACCGAGTACCCCGACCTCTGGGCCGCAGCGGTCGATTTCGTCGGCATCGCCAACTTCGAGACGTTCCTGGAGAACACCGGCGAGTGGCGCCGCTCCCACAGGGAAGCCGAGTACGGGAGCCTGGAGAACCGAGAGTTGCTGGAGCGGATCAGCCCCATCCATCGCGCCGACCGCATCGAGTGCCCGCTGTTCGTCCAGCACGGCGCCAACGACCCGCGGGTGCCCGTGGGCGAGGCCGAGCAGATCGCGGAAATCGTCGCGGAGCAGGGCGTCCCCGTCGAGACGCTGATCTTCGAGGACGAGGGCCACCACACGACGAGTCGAGAGAACCTGATCGAGGAGTTCGAGGCCATCGCGGACTTCCTCGACCGGCACGTCTGAGTGCGCCATCCATTGTCCTGGCACTTTTATCGTAATACTGAAAGTTGAAAGAGGTATTTCACCCACCACAATCAATTTATCGTAACCGGCAGTAACTCGATACAGAATGACGTACGGAAGCAGTCGACGTCGATTCGTTGGGACGATCGGCGTAACCCTTGCCTTCCTGAGTGGGTGCTTGAGTGGCGACGGAGCCACTACGAACGAGGGGCAAACCGGTTCGCCGACGGACCGGCCGTCGGAAACGGGAACGGATACGGCGACCGAGACGGATACACGGTCCCAGGAACCGACTGAAACAGACGGTAACAACCAAGCAGGCCGCACCCCATACCCTGATTCCGTTTCGTTCGAAACGCTGATATCGGGAGACGGAGTGATCGAAAAGCCCGAGGCCTCGCTTGAGCGAAAAGACTTCCGCATGGCGTATCTCCGGTCGGAAGCCGACGTCGACCGTCTCGACCACGGGTCGCTGACCGACGAACAGCGGGCCTTCCTCGACGACACCGACTTTACAGAGTCGGCCATCGTAGCTGCCGGGCTTCAATATCCGACCACGGAAACTGAAGTCAGCGTCCTCGGCGTCATCCGTCGACCGAAGAGACTGGAAACCCGGATCTGGATCGACGAACACGGTGCTCTGAATGCCGAGGATTACGACCTCATTCTCGTGCGCGTGACGCCGGGGAACGAAATCCCCGACGATGCAATCGTCGTCCTGGAGAACGATCCGTACGAGGACGGCGAACCGACCGAATTCGGGACGACCGGCAACGATTGACCGACCCCGCCCCGCCGTAACAAGCTACCGTCCCCTCTGACTTCGCGCTCGGTCCACGCGCTGGTCGAAGAGGCCGAAAAGGTGCCGAGATTGCCGGCGAGTCGGAAGCCCCTGTCGAGATGCCCTCTTCGAGGATGGGCCCACCCTCTGAACGGGAGGACCGATCGAAGGTTGGCGACCATCGCGGGCATGCTGGACAGGGCTCCCGTGGTCCGCCCGGACAGGGGCCGGAATTGTACCTTTTGATACTATTTTATTATTATATCGTAAAGTATAATATTTAAGTCCTAGTATACACATTCATGTCGGATCCAAACGGTTCTGGCGGCGATAGAACAGGAACGAACCGCAGGGATTTCCTCGAGTGGGCCTCAGCACTCGGGCTGACGGCCGTCTCACCAGCAACGATAGCGAAGATAGCCAAAGCGAAGGACAAACGGAAGGAACCAGATCCGATCCCGGAAGAGGAGAGAGGTGATCCAGCCAGCGACGTCCACGTCACTCACGACCTGGAACGTGAGGGTGTCCAGAAGCGCCTCGAACGGTTCGACCGGTCGGGTGATCCGACCGACCTCTTCCATCCCTTCCTCCTGGAGGGGCTGGAGAAGACGGACCACGACGAATTCAGCGTCGTGGTCCGAACGATCGGCGAGGAGAACAAGATTACCACGAAGGGGCCGTACGAGCGGGACGTCTACGGCTGGAAACCCACCGAGACGGAGATCGCTCGACTATCGGAGTTCGGAACGGTAGGACACGCGGCCGAGTTCAGCGGGACCTCGCTGACCTTCCATGAGGTGTCCCGCGACGACCTGAAACGCGTCGCCCTGCAGGAGTTCGTCGTCGGGCTCACTCGGAGCCCGCCGAGGAAACCGGCGGGGGTCGAGAGTACCTCGTCATCGGGAATCCCCGCTTCGACGCTGCGTTCGAACGAATACTGCTGGTTCAGCTCGGTCGACGGGGACTACGACATCCCCTCCGAAGTCAAGATCGGGATCATCGACACCGGCTACGAGAGCGAGCGGACCCCCTACGATGAACCCTGGGCGAACCGGATCGGCATCAAATACGGTCTGGCCAAGGACTTCACGGACGACAACGATTGGACGAAAGACACGTACGACAGTTCCGGCTACTCCCACGGGACTGCGGCAGCGGACACAGTCGCGTACATGATCGACGACAACGCGACCCACAACGATCTGTTCGTTCCGCTGAAGGTGTTCTCCGACAGCACCGATACGTCGAACGACGAGCACGTCGACAACGTTCGTAAAGCGATCGAGTATTGTATCAATCACGAGATTCCGGTGATAAGCGACACGACTGTCGCGACCGCAGGTACCGAGTACTGCACGTCGGAGCTCTGTGACCTGTACGAGACGTACGCGGGCGATTCCGGATACATTCCGGCGACCACCACGGGCAACTACTGGCACACCGACAAGGTGGATCACCCTGGCGGCTCCTGGTACACCATCGGTACGGGAGGCATCAACGGTGGTAGCTGTTCCAGTGACAGCAAGGACTACCCGCGTGACTCAAACTCGAACTACGATCCCGAGCACCTCTACGACAACCCGGACAGTTACGTGAACTACTGCACGTACTGCACATCCCAGGAACGAAAAGAGCCGGTTCCCACGGTCTACGCGGCCTACGACCTGGAAACCGATGCTGACACCGTCATCAGCGGGACGTCGTTCGCGGGTCCTGTGGCCGCCGCTGCGGCGATCATCATGCAGTCGAACGGACTCTATTCCTACTCTTCCGCACGCAACCTCTTCGGTGACATGACGTGGTACCAGGTGTGTCCCGACGAGGCCGCGAAGACCGGCCAGCTCGTGGACGCGCACGAGGCCCACTACCAGACGAAGTAGGGATCGGACGACGGAATCGTCCCCGATTTTTCGTAGGGCGGTTACGCCTGTTCAGGACATCGTCCGACCGTTGGGACTTGGCAAGTCCTTGCCCTCCACTCCCGCGCGAAAAATCCCGCTTCCCTACCCAGATGTATTTACTCGTTTTCGTGTTTTCGCCCCGCCGTGGCAACGACACGCATAGGGACCGTTAAAGGCCCCTTAGATACCTTCCCCACGTTGCCGTCTTGCGGTTTTCGGCTCCCGGATCGCGCGCGGTCGTCGTCGGCGTCGACCGGCCTGTCAGGGGGCAAGTCTTAAATACTGGTTCCGGCCTTCGTTCGAGCACCATGTCCGACGACAACAGCATGGCCGCCTCTGGCACCCGCCAGGGGGGTCGAGTTCTTCCAGGGCACGTTGAGCGCCACCGACGAGATTGACGACGCACGGATCTTCGACACGACGCTGCGCGACGGCGAGCAGTCCCCGCGCACCTCGTTCGCCTACGACGACAAACGCGAGATCGCCGCCCTCCTCGACGAGATGGGGACCCACGTCATCGAAGCGGGGTTCCCGGTCAACTCCGACGCGGAGTTCGAGGCCGTCAGCGATGTCGCCGAACACACCGACGCGACGACCTGCGGGTTGGCCCGCGTAGTCGAGAAAGACGTCGAGGCGGCCCTCGACTCCGGCGTCGAGATGGTCCACGTCTTCGTCAGCACCAGCGACGTCCAGATCGAGGATTCGATGCACGCTACCCGCGAGGACGTCCGCCGGCGGGCCGTCGAGAGCGTCGAACGCGTGGTCGATGCCGGCGCGACGGCGATGTTCTCGCCGATGGACGCCACCCGCACCGACGAGTCCTTCCTCGTCGAGGTGATCGAGGCCGTCGACGCGGTCGGGGTCGACTGGATCGACGTCCCGGACACCTGCGGGGTCGCCACCCCGGGGCGGTTCGGGGACCTGATCCGGACGGTCCGCGAGCACACCGACGCCCGCGTCGACGTCCACGCCCACGACGACTTCGGGATGGCGACCGCCAACGCCATCGCCGGGTACGAAGCGGGCGCCGACCAGGCGCAGGTCTCGGTCAACTCCATCGGCGAGCGGGCCGGCAACGCCGCCTACGAGGAGGTCGTGATGGCGCTGGAGAGCGTCTACGACGTCGACACCGGCGTCGACACCACCCGCATCGCGGAACTGAGCCGGATGGTCGAGGAGCGGAGCGAGGTCCAGGTCCCCAACAACAAGCCGGTAGTGGGAGCCAACGCCTTCGCCCACGAGAGCGGCATCCACGCCGCCGGCGTCATCGAGAACAGCGACACGTTCGAACCCGGCGTGATGACCCCCGAGATGGTCGGCGCCGAGCGCGAACTCGTGTTGGGCAAACACACCGGCACCCACTCGGTCCGCCAGCGACTCCGCGAGGTCGGCTTCGACCCGGCCGACGCGGAGGTACGCGAGGTCGCCACCCGGGTGAAAGAGCACGGTGCGGACGGCCGCCACGTGACCGTGAAGGACCTGCGGCGGTTCGCCCGCGAGGCTGGCGTCGACCGGATCGACGACGCCGAACGTGAGGAGGTCGGCGCCTGATGGAAGTGCGACGTGTGCCTGGCGGTGCCGTGGTACAGTCCGGAAGTCGGCGCAATCGTTGCCCGCCACAGAAGGGCTTTATCCGGCAGGTGTCTGAGTCGCCCGGTAATGACGCGGTCCACCCTCGCCGGGTTCGCACGGACGGCCAGCGGCCGGGCCGCGGGCCTCGTTCTCCCGCTCGTAGGGGCGTCCTAGCCCCCACCCTCACCACCTCCCGACCGACCCGCCCGCGAACCACGACGCACCGCCCATCGACCACCACCAGCGACGAACAGCGATGACACGAACAGCGACACGCGACCGACCGACGAGGGGCAGGGGGGAGCCGCAGTGAGCGGCCCGGACTCCCCGACCCCCGGGGACGCCGACCCGACGGACGATCCGTCGGACGCGGCGACCGAGCACGGATCGAGCGAGGAACAGAGCGACCGACCACGCGACCAGTCCGTCGCGGCGTCCGCCGCGACGGACGGCGGGATCGCGGCGACCGACGCCGCGGGGCCACGAGCACAGCCGACTGGCGACGGGCCGGCCCAGGACGTATCGACCGGTGCCGAGGCGGCGGTCGCGGCCCTCCAGGCTGCGGGCGTCGAGCACGTCTTCGGCGTCCAGGGCGGCGCCATCATGCCCGTCTACGACGCGCTGTACGACGCCGACGTCAGCCACGTCACGATGGCCCACGAGCAGGGCGCCGCCCACGCCGCGGACGCCTACGGGATCGTCTCCGGACGACCCGGCGTCTGCATGGCAACCTCGGGGCCGGGCGCGACCAACCTCGTGACCGGCCTCGCGGACGCCGACATGGACTCCGATCCCGTACTCGCGCTGACCGGCCAGGTCCCCACCGAATTCGTCGGCAACGACGCCTTCCAGGAGACCGACACCACCGGCGTCACGACGCCGGTCACGAAGGCGAACTACTTCGCCGCGGACGCCGACGCGGTGGGCCAGGCGGTCGGCGAGGCGGCCGCGCTCGCGGCCACGGGCCGCCCGGGGCCGACGCTGGTCGACCTCCCGAAGGACGCGACGAACGGCGAAACCGACGCCGCGCCCGGGGAGTCGGCGCCGCCCGCCAACTACGAGGTGCCCGACGAGGCCGACCCCGACGCCGTCCGGGCGGCCGCCCGGCGGATCGAGGAGGCCCGAAAGCCGCTTTTGTTGCTCGGCGGCGGCGTTATCAAGGGCGAGGCCAGCGACGTCTGCCGGGAGTTCGCCACCGAGTACGGGATTCCGGTCGTGACGACGATGCCCGCCGTCGGCGCGTTCCCGGAGGACCACGACCTCGCCCTGGAGATGGCCGGCATGCACGGCACCGGGTACGCGAACATGGCCGTCAGCCACTGCGACGCGCTGATCGCGGTGGGCTGTCGGTTCGACGACCGGCTGACCGGCGGCATCGAGACGTTCGCGCCCGACGCCGAACTGGTCCACGTCGACGTCGACCCCGCCGAGATCAGCAAGAACGTCCACGCCGACTACCCGCTGGTCGGCGACGCCGGGACCGTCGTCGGCCAGCTGGCGGAGGCCGTCGAGCGGTCGCCCAAGGCCAAGAAGTGGCGCGCGCAGTGCCAGCAGTGGAAGTCGGAGTACCCGATGA
>CAYTAG010000064.1:0-15290 GCA_964435625.1 uncultured Halobacteriales archaeon
GGTGCTGGAGACCATCGCCCGGCGGCGATGCTGGCCACCTTCGCCCGCGGTCGGCCGCGCCAATTATTCGGAATCTAAAGAATTACGCTTTAGAAAGTGAAGTTTTGGTCCGCCGGGGGGTCGGCCACCCGACGGAAACGGCGTCAGGGTTACGGAGCCGCAACGGAACGTCCCGGGCCGCGGAATGGGTCGGGGGCCCCGGCGTCCAGTAGCAAGCCTTACGGCCGGGTGCCGCCGAACGCCGGGTATGGACGAAGCCGACGTGCGGGAGCGACTGCGGGCGGTGGAGGACCCGGACCTGGGCGAGGACGTCGTCTCGCTGGGACTGCTCAACGACGTGGAGGTGGACGGCGACGTCGCGCGGGTCTCGCTGGCGCTGGGGGCGCCGTACTCGCCGACGGAGACGGCCATCGCCGACGAGGTCAGGGAGGTCCTCGCGGATGCGGGCCTGGAGGCCGAACTCTCCGCGCGGATTCCCGACGATCCCGAGCAGGCGGTCCTGCCGGACGTGAAGAACGTGATCGCCGTGGCCTCGGGCAAGGGCGGGGTCGGCAAGAGCACCGTCGCCGCCAACCTCGCGGCCGGCCTCTCGCAACTGGGCGCGCGGGTGGGCCTGTTCGACGCCGACGTCTACGGGCCGAACGTCCCGCGGATGTTCGGCGCCGAGGAACCGCCGCAGGCGACCGCCGACGAAACCATCGTCCCGCCGGTTGAGAACGGCGTGAAGGTGATGAGCATGGCGTTCATGGTCGGGGAGGACGACCCCGTCATCTGGCGCGGCCCGATGGTCCACAAACTCCTGACCCAGTTGCTGGAAGACGTCGAGTGGGGCGAACTCGACTACATGGTCGTCGACCTGCCGCCGGGGACCGGCGACGCGCAGTTGACCCTGCTGCAGACGGTCCCCGTCACCGGCGCGGTCATCGTCACGACGCCCCAGGAGGTCGCCCTGGAGGACGCCCGCCGCGGCCTGGAGATGTTCGGCCGCCACGACACGCCCGTGCTGGGCATCGCCGAGAACATGTCCACCTTCAGGTGCCCGGACTGCGGGGGCGAACACGACGTGTTCGGTTCGGGAGGCGGCAAGGCGTTCGCCGAGGCCAACGAGATGCCCTTCCTGGGTGCCCTCCCGCTGGACCCCGCGGTCCGCGAGAGCGGCGACGAGGGCACCCCCACGGTCGTCGGGGAGGGCGAGACCGCCGACGCCTTCCGGGTACTGACCGAGAACGTCGCCGACAACGTCGGCGTCCTCCGCCGGCGGAACGTTGCCGGCATTTAAGGGCCGCGCGCGTACGAGTCCACCACATGACGAACGACGGCCCCGCCCCGGACCCCGACAAGCGCGACTTCCTCCGGGAGATCGCCGAGGAACTGCGCGGCGACTCCGGTGAGAGCGAGCAGGTCGCCGCCCTCCTGTACCGGGTCTCGGACGTCTACGACGAGGGCGAGGACACCGACCCGCGGGACGTCTACGTCAACATGCGGACGATCCTGCGCGTGCGCGAACGGACGGAGGAGTCCCCCGACCCCGAAGGCGTGTGAACCCAGACCCCGCGAGCGGGCGAACCCGGCCACGGGGGACGGGTGAGCGACCGCCGACGGGACGCTTTTGCCGGTCCCGGCCGTACCTCCTGCATGGACAGTTCGCCGGCGACTCGCCGCGAGAAGGTCGCCTGGTGGGTCGTCGGGGCCGCGGTCACGCTCGTCGTGGCGTACGTCCTGTCGACGTTCGTCGGCGCCGTCGTGGTCGGCATCTTCCTGTACTACGCCACCCGGCCGGTGTACCGGCGGCTGGACGCCCGCGTCGACCACCCGGACTGGAACGCGACCGCCACCCTCCTGGTGGTCGGACTGCCGCTACTGGTCGTGATCGCGTACGCCGCCCTCGTCGGCGTCCGGGAACTGGACCAGTTCCTCTCGGGCGGGGGCTTCGAGGAGTACCGGTCGATGCTGGAGCCGTACGTCGACGTCGGGTCGCTGACCGACCCACGCAACCTCCTCGGCCGCGCCCGCGAACAGCTTCCCGGGCTGCTCGCAGCCGGTTCGGCCGTCGTCGTCTGGGTGTTCCGGTTGTTTCTCGTCTTCGTGGTGGCGTTTTACCTCCTCCGGGACGACCACAAGATCGCGGCCTGGTTCCGCCGGAGCCTGGGCGAGGACCACGACGCCGTCGCGTTCCTGGAGGGCGTCGACGACGACCTCGCGACCATCTACGTCGGCAACCTCGCGACCATCGGCGCCACCACGTTCATCGCCGTCCTCACCTACTACGCGTTGAACCTGGTGGCGCCCGGCGGTTCCGGCATCTCCTACCCGTTCCTGCTCGGGCTGTTGACCGGCATCGGAACGCTGATCCCCGCCGTCGGCATGAAACTCGTCTACGTCCCGTACGGGCTGGTCCTCCTCTGGCGGAGCGTCTCGGGGGCGAGTCCGCTGTGGTTCCCGGTCGCGTTCTTCGTCGTCACCCTGCTGGTCGTGGACACGTTCCCGGACCTGTTCGTCCGCTCGTACCTCTCCAGTGGGAGCATCAACATGGGGCTGATGCTGCTGGCGTACACCCTCACGCCGGCCGCGTTCGGCTGGTACGGCGTGTTCCTCGCGCCGATCCTCCTGGTCCTGTTCGTCCACTTCGCCCGCCGAGTGTTCCCGAACCTGCTGGGCGGCGAGGCGACCGGCGTCGTCTCCGGGGACGGGGCGACGTAGCGCGGCACTTTTGGCCGTGGCTCCCGAGGCACGACCGTGGACGCGAACCAGGAGAGCCGGCGGAACCCGTTCGGCATGGACGAGGAGTGCCCCAACTGCCCGGCGCTGGTCGAGACGCGCGAGCGGGTCGTCCACGGTTACGGCGACGTCGGCGCGGACTTCCTGTTCGTCGGCGAGATGCCCGGGGTAGCAGCCGACCGCGAAGGCGTGCCGTTCGCCGGCAGCGACCGGTTCTTCGAGATCCTCGCGGACCTGGGCCTGGTCGACGGCGAGACCGAGGAGGGACCGGCCGTCGAGAACGCCTTCCTCACGTCCCTGACGCGGTGTCGCCACCCCGACCGTGCGCCGACCGACGAGGAGATCCTGAACTGCGAGCCGTTTTTGAACGCCGAGGTCCGGATGATCAACCCCGAGATCCTGGTGCCCGTCGGCCGGCGCGCGCTCCGGGAACTCGCGGCGGAGCACACCACGACGCCCGCCGAGGAGTTCGACGCCGCCGCCGACCACGCCAGTACGATCCGCGGGCGCGGGTTCGAACTGGTGCCGATGGTCGATCCCGCGGCGATGACCGACGAGCAGGCGACGGCGTTCGTCGAGCACTTCCTGGACCTCATGGACTCGGATTACCGGCAGACGAAGGGCCGTCGGGGGCGCTGACGGCCGACGGTCCCGCGCCGCCGACCACGGTCTCAGATGGGGAACGGTAGTCGCGCCGCCAGTTCCCCGACCGCGGGCAACGCGAACGGCGAGTGCGGGAAGTACGCGACCGCCCACAGCACGAGCGTGATCGTGGTGACGCCACAGGTGACGCCGACGGCGACTGCCCCGCCACGCCGGAGGCGGGTGCGGTTGGCCCCCGAGAGGCGACCGCGGCCGGCGGTGGACGTGACCGCCCAGGCCGCCGTCGCGGTGCCGGCCACGACGGCGACGAGGGCGTGCCACTGGACGGCCTCCCCGACGGTCGGCCCCAGGGCGGCGAGCGCGACGACGAGCACTTGCCCGCCCACGAGCACGGTCCCGGCGTACGTCCACCCCAGCAGCGACCACTCGCGGTCGACCGTCTCGCGGACCGCGGGCAGCCTGAACAGGGCGTACACGCCGAGCGGGTACAGCGGATGGAGGTACCGGACCGTCCACGAGACGTGGCTGGGAAGTCGACCGAGGTACAGCGCGAGCAGGAGGACGGCGAAACAGACGACGAAGACGTCCACGCCGACCATCGGGTCCCGGCGGGCCCTCGACGGCCACGACCGCGTCCGCAGCCCACGGTAAATGCGGCCGACCACCGCGACCGGGACGGCGGCCAGGCCACCCAGCAACGGCATCGACTCCAGGACGCTGAGCGAGACCGCGACCTGGCCGTCACGGGCGGCGACTTCCTCCAGGTACCCGCTGCGGACGAAGACGTGGTACAGTCGATCCCAGTCCGTCGCCACGTCGAGGCTCCGGCCGGCGTACGACAGGAACACCTCGATCCGCGCGACGAGCGTCCCCGCCAGGCCGACGAGCAACTGCACGGCCGCTTCCAGGATCGAGCGCGAGGAGCCACCCCCCGGTTCCGGCGTCGCCGTCGGCGTGATCGCCCCGGAGTGGGCGAACGCCGACGCGGACGGTGAGACGACGGCCTCCTGGAAGGCCAGCTGGACGTCCGTGTTACTGAAGTACTCGCGTAGCAGGCGCGGCGGCGTCAACGCGTCGCCGGCGACGAGCCAGTTCGTGACCAGAAACGGGACGAGCGACGCCGCGAACGCCCCCGTTACGACGGCAAGCCGGGACCGGGTGGCCCGCCGGATCGTCGAGACGTCGGCGACCAGCAGCGACGCGAACAGCACCAGCCCCTCGGCTGCGTGTACCCACGCGAGCAGGCCGACCGGGACGTACGCCAGCGCGTGGAACCGGACCGTCGACCGCCGGTCCTCGGCCGCCCGGCTCCGGTAGAACCAGAACAGCGACGCCAGGACGAACAGCGCGGTCAGGGTGTGTCGCTTCGGGACGGTCGCCCAGAACGCGACGGGCGAGGACAGCGCCACCGCCGCGGCGCCGACGGTCCCGATCCGCCGACCGTACAGCCGGCGGAGCAGCCGGTAGACCACGACGACGGCGAGCGCCGCTGCGACCGCCGTGGACAGTTGCAGCGCCGCGAAGGGGTACCAGTACGGCCGCACGTCGACCGCGACGAACGCGTTCGCCGCGAACGCGGCCAGCGCCACGGCGACGCCGGCGTACGAGAGCGGGGTCTCGTGGTCGAGGAGGCGGCCCAGTTGCACGAACAGCGCCAGCACGAGCAGGCTGAACGCGCCCGCGAGAACCAGCGCCAGGTCCGCAACTGCCGCCAGGCCATCGAGCAGCCAGAGGAACGGCAGCGCCAGCACGACCTGGCCGTAGTTGCGGGCGTACAGCCGGCCGTCGACGACGTGCATCCCCGGGGTCGCGCCGTGGTCCGGCCCGTAGACGATCTCGTCGACGTGGAGGTGTCCCTCCGCGACGGCCACGAACGCGTTCGCAATCGTCCAGTTGTCGGTGATGTAGAAGCCGATCCGCCAGGCCGGGAGGACGAAGACCAGCGCGGCCAGGAACAGCACCAGCCCCAGGCGGTCGCCGAAGATGGCGCTGCCCAGCGACTCCCGTGCCAGCGTCGGCCGTCCGGCACCGTCCCGGGGCCGGTCGTTCATTCCACCACCGTGATCGTCACGTTCGTCCGGTACAGCACCCGGCGGCCGTCACCCTCCAGTTCTATCGTCACGGTCCCCTCGTAGGTTTCGCGGTCGACGCGGTCCGGCCCCACCGACCCCGCGGGGGGTGGCAGGGTCAGTTCGCCCGTCTGGCCTGCATCCAGGAAGCGGACCTGCCTGGTTTCGAACTGCAGCGCCGGCACCCGGAGCCTGTACAGCAGGCGCGGGCACCCGGCGACGCGGTCCACGGCGACCACCGACGGTTTCCCGGAGACGGTGTAGGTCCCGGCGCCGAACTCCCCGCGCTCGAGGGAGAGGTCGCCGGGTGGCTCCACGACCTCGGCGCTGGCCGTCCCGCCCTCGCAGGTGAGGAAGTCCGCGTCGGGCGGGCGCGTGAGGTCGACGGCGCCGACGAGCGGCCCCGAGACGACCGACGCCGAGACGATGCAGGCGACGGTCACCCAGACGGCCGTCCGGGACGCCGTTCCGTCGTCGCGCGACATGAGGGTTCTACGTCACGTCGCGGGGCTCCGGGAGGCTTCGTACGGACCCGGCGAGGCCCGATCCGGTCCGGGCGGCCAGCAGTGTGCCGGGTCGACGCGGTGCGAACGGGGGAACGAGGGGGTCACCCCTGGTACTCGTAGGTCTGGAGCACGGCCTCGTTGCCCTCGTAGGTGGCGGTGACGACGACCTCGTCACCGGGATTACTGCAGGTCACGGTTCTACTCGTACCAGCAGTTAGTGATGGAATCGTGTCCGACCCACAATCACCACTGATCGAAAGCGTGTCCGCCCGCTGGACGGAGTCGACTCTGACGGTGACCGAGTTACTACCGTCCTCGCTGAACGACACTGCCGCCTGCGGGTTCTGGTCCACGCTGTCGCCCAGGTCCAGCACGAACGTCCCGATGACCGCGGCGAGGATCACCGTAATCGCGACCATGAGGATGACGCCGATCACCGGCGACACCGCACGGTCGTCGAACAACGTCGCGTTCCGTTTTTCCCCTGTCATGGTTTGCCTTCCTGCCGGTTGGGAGGAAGCTACCAGACACGTACCAGCAAGAGGTACTTATAATAAATGGCCCCGAGCGACGCTCGATGCACGACCCCATTTATACCTTCGCATATTTTGGGGAAATTATGCCGGTCGTTCGGCGGACGGATCGACGGAACAGCGCAGGATCGTGACCCGCGTTGCCCCCGAAGTCGTTCGCACGACGTCGGCTTTATAAGTCCACCGATTTCTTTAAAGGAAGGCGGGTGCGAAGCTGTCCTAACGCGGTCACGGTTCGGGGTGCTACCGAGTACGGCGGTGCTCACGCTCGAATACCCGGGGCGATTACGGGCCGAAGTCGAGTTCGCTCGGTTCCGCGCCCTCGCCGATGCCCATGTCACGCTGGACGTACAACTGCGCCGCGGCGGAGACGAGCAGCGCCACCGAGAGGACGCCGCCCCAGACGATGCCGGGGACCATCGTGAACGGGTAGATGCCGGCCCAGACCGCGGCCATCAGGGCCGAGCCCACGGCCCCCAGGCCGAGGTAGAACTCGTGCCAGGCGAACTCGTGGCTCGGGACGATCTCCAGGTAGATCGTCAGGTCCTCGACGACGTCCGTGGCCCGGATCTGTCCGCGGCCCGCATCGAACTCGACGATGCCCGCCTCGTCCAGTTTCGGGAGGTGGGACTGCTGGAGGGTCGTGTACACGCGCTTGCGCTGGGAGGAGGTCACCTCGTCGACCCCGACGTCGTTCTCCCAGGCCGCCACCTGGGTCGCCAGTTCGCCCAGTTCGACCGGCCCGTCCCCGTCGTAGTGCTTGAGGTAGTGGAGGACGAACCGGCGGCGCTGGTTCCGCAGCAGGTCGAAGATCTCGCTCTTCGAGAGACCACCGAGGGACTCCGGCGACGGGGACGGCGTCGCGACGTCGCGCACCTTGCTCATGGATGCGTTCCGGGCGGGGACGGGCGATTGCAGGACGACACGGTTCTGTCAGTTCAGCCCGAACAACTCCCCCGACGCACATAAACCGTATGCCCGATCCCCATGGCAGTGTTCAGATAAGCCGGGTCCGGGGTCAGGCACACCGCGAAAGCCCTCGGCACTCTCTGTCAACGGTCACTTGTCCAGCACCAGCCAGAAAGCCCCCGCGCGCTCGACCCGCCGGGCCTCGCTGCGCGCCTCGTCGCTCCTTCGCTTCGCTCAGTCGCTCCTGCGGTGCTTACGTCGTCCGGGCGGGGTCGAGCGCCCGGCCCCTTTCAGTCCCGCCCGACGTGGTTCGTGCCGGACACCAAAGCTTTGCCGGACGTGCCGGCTACCTTCGCCAGGCGGCTGTGCCGGTCACCTTCGAGTGCGGTTGTGCCGGCTACCTCCGCTTATCTGAACACTGCCGATCCCCAGGGGGCCGATCCGTTTTGAGAAAGGTTAAGTCCGGGCTGGGACACCGGTGGAACGTGCAACTGGCCAGCGTTGCCCTCGCCGCGTCGTCCCCCCAGGAGCCGTCGCAGGCGGTCGTGTTCGCCGCCGTGTTGCTGCCGTTCGCGGCCGCAGCGGCGACGCCTCTCGTCTACCGCCTCCTGGGCGAACGGACGGCCTACTACGCGGCCGGGGTCGCGCTGGCTTGCTTCGGACTCGTCGCGAGCCTCTACGGGACGGAGGGGACCGTCGCGGTCCAGTGGATCCCCTCCCTGGACGTGGCGTTGCGGTTCTACGTCGACGGACTGGCGCTTTTGATCGGCTTCCTCGCCAGCGGCGTCGGCGTCCTCATCCTCACCTACTCTCGGGGCTACATGCACGGCGAGGACGGACAGCTCCGGTACTACGCCACCCTGCTGACGTTCATGGGCGCGATGCTCGGGATCGCGTTCGCCGCGGACCTGATCGCGCTGTTTCTCTTCTGGGAGTTGACCAGCGTCTCCTCGTACCTGTTGATCGGCCACCACCGCCGGTCGGCGTCCTCGCAGTACGCCGCGCGCAAGGCCATGCTGGTCACCGTCTCCGGCGGCCTGTTCATGCTGGTCGGGTTCCTCCTGCTGCACGCCGTCTCCGGGGCAGCGCTCGGGGACCCCACCTTCGACCTGGTCGCCATGCTGTCGAACGCCGAGGCGATGCAGGCCGCGCTCGCCGAGGAGGGGCTACTCGTGCCCGTCGTGGCCTTGCTGGGTATCGGCGCCGCGGCGAAGTCCGCGCAGGTCCCGCTACACTTCTGGCTGCCGGACGCGATGGAGGCGCCGACGCCCGTCTCGGCGTTCCTCCACAGCGCGACGATGGTCAAGGCCGGCGTCTACCTCGTCGGCCGGTTCCGGCCGATGCTTCTGGGCGAGGCCTGGACGACGCTGTTCGTCGCCCTCGGCCTGGTGACGATGACCGTCGCGGCCATCCTCGCGGTCGGGGCCAGCGACATCAAGGAGTTGCTGGCGTACTCGACCGCCTCCCACCTGGGGCTGATCGTCGCCGGCTTCGGGATCGCCGAGTACGTCGGCGCCGAGACCGGCGCGTTCCACGTCCTCAACCACGCGGCGTTCAAGGCCGCGCTGTTCCTCGTCGCGGGCATCGTCGCCCACGAGGCCGGCACCCGGGCCATCGACGAACTCGGCGGTCTCAGGCACGACCTCCCGATCACTGCGGCGGTCACCGCGGTCGCCGCGCTGGGGATGGCGGGCGTGCCACCGTTCAACGGGTTCTACTCGAAGGAGTTGCTGTTCGAGGCCACCTACGAGGTGGCCGCCCACGACGGCGGTCTGGCCTGGCTGTTGCCCGCCGTCGCCGTGTTCGGGAGCGTGTTCACGTTCCTGTACTCGATCCGGTTTCTCATGCTGTTCTTCGGCGACCGGCCCGACGGCCTGGAGGTCCACGCGCCCCCGCGCGTGATGGTCCTCCCGGCGGCCGTCCTCGGCGCCGTCGTGACGGTGCTCAGCGTTGCACCCTCCGTCGGCGTCGACGTCATCGCCCAGAGTGCCTTCGAGGCGACGGCCGCGACCCCCGGGCAAGCGGCGGACCTCCCGCACATCCACGCGGGGCTACCGACGGAGGCGTCGCCGGCGGCGCTGATGAGCGCGGCCACCATCGGTCTGGGCGCGGTCGCGTACTTCGGCTATCCGGGGTACGGGCGCCTCCGCCGCTGGGTCCGCGTCGCGGTGTCCGTGGACCCGCTCCGGCCGAACTGGTGGTACGACCGCAGCGTCGAGGGGGCGACGGGCTTCAGCGCCCGGGCCGCGCCGGTCGTCCAGAACGGCCTGCTGCGGACCTACGCGACGTGGGCGCTGGCCGCCACGAGTGCGCTCGCGCTCGGCGGGTACGCCGCCGCCGGGGCGACCCTGCCCGGGTTCAACGGCATCGAACTCGCGCCGGCGACGGTGATCGTCCTGCTGGTCGCGGCGGGCGGGGCCGTCGCCCTCGCGCGGTCGCCCTCGCACGTGGTCGGCGTGTTGACGCTGTCGATCCTCGGGTTCATGGTCGCCATCTTCTACATCCTGGCGAACGCGCCGGACCTGGCGCTCACCCAACTCGTCGTCGAGACGCTGGTGCTGGTGATCTTCCTGCTCGTGCTGGACCGGCTGCCGGCGTTCTACGGCGAGGTGGCCACGACCCGGATACTGCGGGACGGTGCGCTCTCGCTGGTCGTGGGCGCGACCGTCACGGTGACGGTCCTGTTGGCGACGGCCAACCGGTCGCCGGACCCGATCTACGACTTCTTCGTCGAGCAGGCGCCGCTGCCGACCGGTGGGGGCGGCCACAACGTCGTCAACGTCATCCTGGTGGACTTCAGGGCGTTCGACACCATGGGCGAGATTTCGGTGGTCGGGCTGGCGGCCCTGTCCATCGTGACGCTGGTCGCCATGCGTGATCGAGGTGAGTCGAAATGAACGGAGGTGAACGGGCGTGAGCACCGTAATCGCGCGAACGGTCGTCCGGGCGGTCGTCCCGCTGATCCTCGTGACGGCCATCGCGCTGCTGTTGCAGGGGCACAACCTACCCGGCGGCGGGTTCATCGCCGGCGTACTGACCGCGACGGCGTTCGTCCTGATCTACGTGATCTACGGGCAGGACTACCTGGAGGAGGAGGTGTTCGACCGGACGCCGGTCCCCTCCCTGGAGATGTTCCGGCACGGCATCCTGGAGTACTACCGGTCGGCGTTCGGCCTGGGGCTGGCGCTGGCGGCAGCGAGCGGCCTGGCGGCCATCGCCTTCGGGGAGCCGTTCCTGGCCCAGACCGTCCGGTTCCTCCACGACGTCCCGCTGTACGGCGAACTGGAACTGGCGAGCGCGCTGGTGTTCGACCTGGGCGTGTACTTCACGGTCGTCGGCGCGCTGTTGACCATCCTCGCGGTGGTGGGTTCGGAATGACCGCCCCGCTCGCGGTCGACCGACCCCGGGAGGTGGTCGCGTGACCCAGTACGTCCTGGCGGTCGTGCTCGGGGTGCTGTTCGCCTTCGGGACGTTCCTCGTCCTCAGGCGCGACATCGTCCGGGTCGTCTGGGGCGTGATCGTCATGGGCCAGGCGGCCAACGTCTACCTGGTGACCATGGGCGGCATCTCCCCGGGGGAGGTCGCGCCCATCCTCCACGACGGCGGCGCGGCGACGACGGACCCGCTGGTGCAGGCGCTGGTGCTGACCGCCATCGTCATCGGCTTCGGCACCACCGCCTTCGCGCTGGTGCTCACCTACCGCGTCTACGAGGAACACGGCACGCTGGACCTCGACGACGTCTCGACCATCGAACTCCGGGGCGGCCTCGCGGCCGACGGCGGAACCGTCGCGGACGGCGACGGAGCGACCGAACCCGACCGGGCCGAGGACGGAGACGACCGACCGACGCCGCCCGACGGGGGTGAGACCGATGGCTAGGACCGTCGTCATCGCCCCGATGCTGGTCGCGCTGGCGACCGCGGTGGCGACGCTGCTGACCAGGCGGTTCGACCGGGCGAAGGTGGCGCTGTCGCTGGCCGGCGGCGTGGGCTACGTGCTCGCGGTGGCGGCGCTGTTCTCGGCGGTGGGGACCGACGGCGTCCTCACCTACCAGTTGTCGGCCTGGCGTGCGCCGTTCGGCATCACGCTGGTCGCGGACGCCCTCTCGTCGTTCATGCTCGCGCTGGCGGCGCTGGTGTCGCTTCCGGCGCTCGTGTTCGCGGTGCGGTACGTCGGCGAGCAGGGCCAGCAGGTCTCCTTTCACCCGCTGTTTCACTTCATGCTGGTCGGGGTGACCGGCGCCTTCCTCACCGGGGACGTCTTCAACCTGTTCGTCTGGTTCGAGGTGATGTTGATGTCCAGTTACGTGCTGGTGGTCTTCTACGGCGGCGGCGCGCACACGCGCGCCGGCATCCGCTACGTCGTGCTCAACCTCGTGGGCAGCGCCTTCATGCTGGTCGCCATCGGCGGCCTGTACGCGACCGTCGGCACGCTGAACATGGCCGACGTCGCGCGGCGGCTCCGCGACCCCGCCGCCTACGGCGTCGACCCTGCCCCGGTGCTCGGCCTTTCGGCGATCCTGCTGGCCGTGTTCGCGCTGAAGGCCGGGCTCGTCCCCTTCCAGTTCTGGGTGCCGGGCGCCTACCGCGCGGCCCCGGCGCCCGTCTCGGCCGTGCTGGCCGGGGTCGCCAAGAAGGTCGGCGTCTACGCCATCGTCCGGCTGTACTTCACGATCTTCGGCGAGGGGACGATCCCCGGCGGCCTGGGCCTGCCCGGGCTGAGCGGCACCGGCTTCCTGGGCTTTTTCGGACCCGTCCTGTTCGTCATGGCCGTCGCGAGCATCGCCGTCGGCGGGGTGGCGGCCATCGCCCGCGACGACGTCGACGAGTTGCTGGCGTACTCCTCCATCGGCCAGGTCGGGTTCATCGTCCTCCCGCTTGCGGTCGGGGCGACCGTCCCGGCCGTCCGCGGGCTGGCAATCGCCGCCGCGCTGGTGTACGCGCTCAACCACGCCGCCGCCAAGGGCCTGCTGTTTCTGACCTCCGGCGCCATCTACGAGGCCGTGGGATCCATCGACCTCCGGGACCTGGGTGGCCTGGTCGAGGAGTCCCCCACGCTGGCCGGAGGGTTCTTCGTCGGCGGTCTCGCGCTCGTCGGCATCCCGCCGCTGTCGGGCTTCTTCGGCAAGATGCTCGTGTTCGACGTGACCGCGCGGGCGGGCGCCGACGTCGCGCTCGGGGTCGCGCTGGTCGGCGCCGTCCTCACCATCGCGTACGTCTCGCGGGCCTGGAACCGCGGCTTCTGGGGCGAACCGAGCGAGGCCGTCGCGGACGCCCGCCCCTACGGCGTCCAGGCGGCCGTCGTGGTCGTCCTGGGGCTGGCGGTGGTCGCAATCGGCGTCGGGTTCGATCCCGTCTTCGAGGCGGCCGAGGCAGCCGCCAGCGCGGCGACGGCGACCGACGCCTACATAGAAGCCGTCGACCTCGCGGAGGTGGGCGGCGAATGAACTCGGTTCAGGAGGTGATCGCATGAAGGTGCGCAAGTGGCCGGTCGTCGGCGTTGGACTGGCCGCCCTGTGGGTGTTCGTCCGTGGCCCGGCGCTGACGCCGGCGGCCCTCGCCGGGTCGTTCCTCAGCGGCCTGGGCGTCGGCCTGGCGGTCGCGTTTACCTTCCGGCGGCTGTACCTCCCCAGGGTCGACGTCGCCCGGGGGCTGCGCGCGGTTCCGCCGGGGACGCTGTACGTCCTCCTGTTCCTGAAGGAGGTGGTCGTCGCGAACCTGGACGTCGCCTACCGGGTGTTGCACCCGGGCCTGCCCATCGAACCGGACGTGGTCGAACTCCCGTTGCGGGTCCAGCACGACGCCGCGGTTACGTCGCTCGCCAACAGCATCACGCTCACGCCCGGAACACTGACCATGGATCACGACCCGGAGACGAACACGCTGTACGTCCACGGCATCATCGGTCGCCGCCGGGAGGCCGTCGTCTCGCCGATCCGGCGCTGGGAGGACCTCCTGCTGGTCGTCTTCGACGAGGAACTGGACCCCGACGACGAGCCGCCGGCGCCGTCCGAGCAGCGGGCGCCCGCAGCCCGGGAAGCGGGCGACGGCGGGACGCCCGGCGACCAGCGACCCGAAACCACGCCCGACCCGGGAGGTGACGACGATGGCCGTTGAACTGCCCGGGTTCCTCGCGACGGTCGTCGAGGCGGTGCTGGTCCTGTCGGCGGCGCTGACGCTGCTGTCGGGCTATCGCGTCGTGCGCGGGCCGACCACCCCCGACCGGATGGTGGCGCTGGACACCATCGGCTCGAACGTCGTCGCCATCGCGGTGCTGTTCGCGCTGGGGACCGGTCAGGACTTCTTCGTCACCATCTCGCTCGTCCTGGCGATCATCGGGTTCATCAGCACCATCGCCGTCGCGCAGTACGTAACGGAGGGTGACATCATCACATGACCGGGAAACTGCAGACGCTCGTTCCGGAAGCAGCCGACCTCGTGCCGCTGGCGACGGAGGCGACCACGGTGGGGACCGTCCGGGCCGTCGTCGCCACGGCGCTGGTGCTCGTGGGCGCGTTCTTCCTGACCGTCGGCACGGTCGGGTTGCTCCGGTTGCCGGACGTGTACAACCGGATGCACGCGACGACGAAGGCGACCACCATCGGCGCCTCCTCGATGTTCCTGGCGGGGTTCGTCGTGTTCGGTCCCGGCGGGGCCGGCCTGACCTCGCTGGTCGGCATCGTCTTCCTGTTCATGACGGCGCCGACCGGCGCGCACCTCATCTCCCGGGCGGCCCACCGCATGGGCGTGCCCTTCTTCGGCGAGGAGGCGTCCTGGCCCGGCGAGGACGGCGACTGAATCCGGCCAGGTGCCTGCAGCGGCCGTACTCACGCCGCATCGAGTTGCCCGTCCAGTTCCAGTAGCCTTCGCAGGGTTACCCCCTCCAGTCTGGCGAGTTGTTCGCCCACGTCGCTGTCGCGGTCGAACCGGTACATCGGACTCCCGCCGACCGTCCGGGTCCGTTCGACGACGCCGAGCGCCACCAGTTCGTCGATGTGCTCGTAGACCGTGCTCCTTGCGACTCCGGCGAGGCGGGCCAGGTCCGAGACGTTCACGTCGTGTTCGTCCTCGCCGAGCAACGCTGCGACGATCCTGACCCTCGCCGCGGACCCGAACAGGGCGGTCAGGGGCGTGTCCTCGGCGTACGATTCCCGGTCGTCCCGCTGTTGCTGGGCCATCGTCGTCGATTGCGGCCGCACCCCTCAAAAACGTTCGCTCTATGCGCCATCGCTGTAGTCCGTATACAACGGACGTCGGTGCATCCGGAGTATCACTGCGGAGATTGAAGTACGATGGGGCGGCGAAATCGGTGCCATGGACGACGGGGCGATCCGGAGCCGGGTGATCGAGAAACTGTTGCGAAAGCGGGTGGTCGGCTCACACAGGAAACGGGTCGACACGGTCGTGAACTGGTTCCCGTCACACGTCCAGGGCCGAGCCGAACGGACGATCCGCGAGATGATCGCCGATCCGGACGCACCGCTGGAAGCGTACGGTGGCGCCCGCGACAACGTGCGGTTGACGAGCGTCGAAGACGCAGTTGGATTCCTGGAAGACGACGAGAACGGCACGGTCCCGTTCGGCTTCGATTGAGACGTCCGCGGGAAATCGACGCTACTCCAGCAGCGCCGCGAGTTCCCCGGCGATCCGTTCAGCGACGGCGACCTTCGTGCCGGAGACGGGTTCGTAGTCCTCGGCGTCGACCAGCAGCGCGCGGGTCTCGGTGGCACCCATGACGCTGGCGTCGTTGGCGACGACGAAGGAGAGGTCCGCGCGGTCCATGATCCCCCTCGCTGCCTCGGCCATGGCGTCGTCGTCGCCGCTGGTCTCGGTCTTGAACCCGACGATGGGGAGGTCCGGGCGGGCCTCGCGGGCGCCGTCGATCAGCTTCGGCGTCGGCCGCAGGTCCAGCGAGAGGTCCTGGCCCGAGCGGAGTTTGTCGGCGTGCTCGT
>CAYTAG010000065.1:0-15209 GCA_964435625.1 uncultured Halobacteriales archaeon
TCGTTGCCCATCTCTCCCCCACCGGCCTCGATCCTACTCCCACCGGCCTCGATCCCACTCCCACCGACCTCGATCCTACCCCACCGACTTCGGCCCCACCCCCGTCGACCTCGTTCCCCGCCGTGGTCAGTCGCTCCCTGAACCGGCTATATAGCGCATAACGAAACCCGTCGACCGTCCCGATCCACGCATGGGATTGCTCGGTAGACAACCCGGCATCGCCGCGTTCACGGTCGTCGAGGCGGCCGGACTGGTCGCCTGGCTCGCGCTCGCTGAGGGTGCCGTGGCGCCCGACGTCGTCGTCCGTGACGTTGCGGTCCCGGCGGCGGCGCTGGGGGCCGGACTCCTGTTCGTCGCGTTGCTCGTCGAGCAGGCACTGACCGACCTGACGGTCAACGGGCTCCGACCGGGGAGCCTCGGGCTGGCGACGTTCGTCGTCGCCGCGACCGAGACGGCGGTGTGGACCGCCTGGTTGCTCGTCGCGGAGGCCGTGGGCGGACTCGCCGGCGTCGCCGTCGCCGGCGTCCTGCTCGCGGTCCTGCTGGTCCCACATCACGCCGTCGAGGCGAGCCTCCTCCGCGACCGGGATTCTCCCGGGATCGGTCTTGGCTACTGGACGCTGCCGGTCAGCGTCGTCGAGGCCCTCGGTGCGACAGCCCTGCTCGCCGTGGTCGTCGACCCTGCGCTGTTCGGGACCGTCGACGCGATGGTCGACTTCGAGCGGTACTGGACGACGGGAGCGGCCGGGGTCCCGCCGGCTGTCGCCTCGACGGTCGACCCGGCGACGCTGGACGTGCTCGCGCCGACGGACCTCGACGCCGCGCTGGCCGGAGTCGGCACCCTGGTCGGCGTCCTGTACCTCGAACACAACCTGGCGCTCGCGTTCACCTGCCGGACGGCAGCGGAGTCGGAGGAGACATCGGACGCGGCCGTCCCGCAGTGATCTATTCGCACCAGAGTCGCCGTCGGAGCGACTTTCGGAGGACGGAACTACGGTCGTTAGCTGGTTCGGTTTTCACTACGGCGCGCGCTGACCTGCGTGTCGCCCACGGCGCGCGCGAGCAACGCGCGCGAGGGATGAGTAACGCAGGAACGAGTGTAACGAGTGACGAGTAACGCAGTCGGCTGGGGAGGCTGGTGGTTTGGCCGAGCTGTCGGGCGGGAATGAAAAGGGGCCGCGCGCTCGACGACGCCCGGCGACGTAAGCACTGGAGTGAGCGGAGCGAACGAAGCGCGCAGCGAGCCGCGGGAGTCGAGCGCGCGGGGGCTTTCTACGTGTTGCCGGCCAAGAAACCGTCCTCTGAAAGCGCGCGGGGCTTTCTGGCTGTCGAAGACGGAGATACCGTCCGAAGAGAGTCCGCGGACACCCACGGTGGGATAGTCAAATATCCCGCTACGTCGCACCTACCTACCCCGGCGACTCATATGGATCAATCGACAGCACCGACGTTCTCCTCGCCCTCGAACGACATCGGATCGGGGCTGATGTTCGCGTACTCCACCGCACGCTGGCCCAGGGTCCGCACCCGGCGCTCCGTCGACTCGTCGACGAACTCCCCGTCCTCGAAGGCGTTCCCGGACCGCGGAACCGCGGCCTGGTGCGGGACGACCCAGGCGTCCAGCGCCCGGCAGACCGACCGGAGGTGTTCCAGCGCGGTGATCGGGAAGCTCCCGCCCGCCACCGCGAGCAGGCCGACGGTCTTGTTCTCGAACTCGTCGAACCCGCAGTAGTCGATGGCGGTCTTCAGCACCGACGAATAGGACCCGTGGTACATCGGCGTCCCCAGGATGATCGAGTCCGCGCGCTGGATGCGCTCGCGGAGTTCGGGGGCGTCGCCGGCGTCCTCGTCGTCGGCGTCGAACAGCGGGAGGTCGAGGTTCCGGAGGTCGATCAGGTCGGTGGTGACGTCCGCGCCCTCGGCCTCCTCCAGCGCGTGTTCGAGGGCGATCCGGGTCTTGCTCTGCTCGCGGAGACTGCCCGCGATGCCGACGACGTGGATGGCCTGGTCGGCTGTCATGGCCGGGGCAACGCGAGGGGAGTTCAAAAAGCCCCGCGGACTCCGTAGCGCCGTCTTCGGAGCCAGGTACCCCAAACAGCGACGGTGATCGAGCCGACTTCGGCGGCCTCCCCACGTCTATTCGTATCCTCATAAATAGGGAAGCGCTCGAATCCGGACGATGCCCCGTCCTGGCGGCTCCCACGAGTGGGCCGAGTCCGTCCACCGCCAGTTGGTCGTCCCCGCCCGGTTTTGCGGGGCTAGAGTTCCCGTGGGTCGACGTGCTCGACTTCGTCGACGTCGGGGAACAATTCGTCGAGCGCCGCCCGCAGGGCCACGCGCGTTTTTCTCGCCTCGCAAAGACTGCCAGTCCGGCACCCGTTGGCCGACGTCGGCACCTCCGGAAAGTGTACGAAACCGCCCATTAATTTGATTACGGTATAGAAAGAATACTATATTATAATGGTGAAAAGAAGGGACATCCTCGTGAACGTCACCGGTGCCGCGGTCGGCGGCGTCGCACTGTCCGGCATCGCCGGCGCCGATGTCTCCGCGGAGACAGACGTCGACCACGAAGGCCTCCGCCGCAAATACGGGTCCACCGAACGGGTGGCGGACGTCGTCGAGACCCACGCCAGCGACCTGCTGGCCGAACTTGCCGAGGAGGGCCTCGTCGGGTCGGTGGATCCCCGCGAACTCCCAGCGCTGCGGGCCGGCGTCGAACCCGCGGTTGACGACGACCCCGTCCGAGTCATGAGCACCGTCGACGGGAAGACGGACACGCCGACCGCCGTCGTCCGGGTGACCGAACCGTTCCCCGGCGGGGTGACCCAGGTGTTCGTGCTTCCGGAAGCGGGGCGACGGTACGCAACGATCGACTACGACGACGGCGAGAGACGGCTCTGGCGGTCCGACGGAGTCGACTGCACGTACTCACACCAGGAAGTCGTCTGTTCGAACGACTCCTGTCTCACCAAGAACCAGAACTGCCTCTCCGCCCCGTGTACGGTCACGTACTACGTCGAGGAGACCTACGACGTCTACGAGTGCGAGGACTGCACCACGGGGAGCTGGTGCGAGACCTACGAGGAGCGGCGGCTCCAGACGACGGTCTGCACCCACGACTGCTGCGAGGATTCCGGCTACGGCTGCGAGTGCCAGTCGTTCGGCTGCTCTGCCGAGTGACCGGCGCCCGCCGGGGTAGCCCTACTCGCGGAGCCTCGCGACGGTACCGTCCCCGGTTGTTTGCACCTCGACCAGCCCGTCGTCCGCGAGATCCGAGAGCAGTCCACGGAGCCACTCCCGGCCGTACTCGCCGTCGGCCGACCGGAGGGAGGCCGACGAACCGCTGCCCTCGACGGTGTCGGTCTGCGTATCGCCCACTCCCAATAGAGTCAGACCGCTATTGGTCCAGGAACCAATCCCTTTATGCCATTGGCCCACAAACCAATAGTACGGATGGTTCCAGCGGTGACGGCCGACGACCTTGACGGCATCCAGCGACGGCAGGTGTACGAGGACGAAACCGTCGTACGGGTGTTCGCAATGCGGACCGACGATCCGGCTTACGCTTCCGGGTGGGCCTACACGCTCCACTACGGCGTGCTCGAACCCGATCCTCCCCGGACGCTCGAGGACGGGACCATCAGGCGATACGACAACGCACACGAGGACACGAAAGGCCACGAACTCCACGTTGCACCGGATCCAGAGCCTCGACCTATCGAATTCCCGGGGATGGTCGCCCTCTGGCACCGGTTCTGAGGTGAAGTCCCGAAATCGACGTTCGACCTCGACGGAACGGCGACGCAATAAAACCATGCATCCGAAAGAACGCGAACTCCTGGTCGACGCATCGACGCTGGAAGTAACGGTCGAGTCCCCCGAGCAGTTCGCCGACGAGGTGGCAACGGGCATCGAAGCGCTGAGTCGCGGCGAGGACGGCGACGGGACGCCCCGGCTCTCGTTTACGAGCTACGACCGGTTGCTGGAGACGTTGACGCCCCGAGTGCTGGAACTCGTCGAAACGATCCGCCGTGAACGACCGGGGAGCATCAACGAGGCCGCCAGAATCGTCGACCGCGACGTGAAGAACGTCCACGAGGAGTTGACCCGACTCGAGAACCTGGGCATCATCTACTTCGAATCGGAGGGCCAGGCGAAACGCCCCGTCGTCTGGTTCGAGGAACTCGTGATCAACCTGCCGTTCGACCGCGAACACGGGCGAGACGCTGCGCCGGCGTGAGGGGGAATCACGACCCGCTCTCGCGGCGGAGTCGGGCAACGGTGGTTCCGTCGTTCTCCTCGACCGCCACGAGTCCGTCCTCGGCCAGGTCGGCCAGCAACCCCCGGAGCCACTCCCGACCGTACTCGCCGTCGGACGTATAGTCCACCCGCACGCGCGGGCCGAGGTCGTCGAGCGCCAGTTCGTCGTACTCCTTCAGCGTCCGAACGATCCGGCCGCGCATCTGCCGGCGACTCCCCTCGAACTCCGGCTGGGTCGGTACGTCGGGCGCAGTAAAATCGCCGCTCTCGTAAGCGGAACACCACTCGCGCCAGGGACACCCCGCCGAGTCGCATTTGGGGGACTGCTCGCAGGCCACCCCGCCCAGTTCCATGATCGCGTTGTTCCAGACGCGAGACTCGCCGTCGGGCATCAACGCCCGGGCGACCGCCTCGAAGGTCGCGTCGTCGTCCGGGACGTCGAACGCCCGATAGAGCACTCGCTTGACGTTCGTGTCGACCACCGCATCCCCATCGTTGAACGCAAAACTGGCCACCGCGTTGGCGGTGTAGGGGCCGACGCCCATCAGTTCCTCCAGGCCGTCGGGCGTCTCGGGAAACTCGCCGCCGGCTTCGGCGGTTTCACCGCCTCCGCGAGGTCGGTCCGTCGGACCGACCTCTCCCTCCACCACCTGCCGGGCGGCCTCGTGCAGGTACTTCGCGCGGTTGTTGTAGCCCAGTCGGTGGTCCGTCCAGAAGCCGACCACGTCCGCGCGGTCGGCCGCGGCCAGGTCCTCGACGGTCGGCCAGCGGTCGAGGAACGCCTCCCAGGCCTCGACCACGCGGCCCAGTTGCGTCTGCTGGCTCATCACCTCCGAGACGAGAATCTCGTAGGGGTCGTCGGTCCGCCGCCAGGGGAACTCGCGGTGGTCGTCCTCGTACCACTCCACGAGCGCGTCCCTGGTCGCGTCGAGGTCCTCGGGGAGGTACTCCGCCGGGTCGGCCATCGCGGTGTGATTGTGCTCGGACCGGCTTACCGCTGGCGGTTGCCGGCCGGCCCGGGTCCGGACGTTCTTCCCGGCCGGCCCGGGTCCGGACGTTCGCCGCGGACGCGGCAACACTTATTCCGTCGGCGGCGAGACGGCAACCATGGAAGGAGTCCGCGGCTCCCTCGGCGTCGAGGTCGGCGAGGTGCCCGCATCCGTATTCACGGGAACGACCGGGGACGTGCTGGTGTTTCTCGTCGTCGGAGTCCTCGCCGCTGCGGGGTTGCTGCTGCAGTTCGACATGGCCCTGGAGTTGTACGGGAACGAGGGTGACCCGACCCCACCCGTCAACTGCGAGGCCTGTGGCGCGCCGAACGACCCGGACGCCCGGGAGTGCGACCACTGCGGCGAACCGCTGACCCGCCCGTCCGACTCGTAACGGGTTTCCGGCTCCCCCGTCAACGACGGGCCATGAGCCTCGACGACCTGACCGACGACGTGACCGACGCCTACGGCGACCTCGACGAGGACCTGTCGGTCGACCTCGACCGCGAGACCAGAAACGAACTGGCGATGCTGGTCGCCGCGATGGACCCGGACGATCCCGGGGAACTGCTCCGCCGGGGCGTCCACGTGCTGTTCCAGACCGCCGTCGAGACGGGGACCCTGGACTTCCACCTCCGGAACGCCTACGACGTCACCTACGACGAGTACCTCTCGGGGATGACCTACGACGAAATGACCGGCGCCGGCGAGTTCACCGGGACGGGCACCGGCGCCGCGACGGACGACGACCGGCGGTACCAGTTCTGAGAAGTCGTCGCCGACGCCGCTCTCACTTGACGCCCAAGATGATTCCTATAAACAGGTTCACATTACCTCCGCTGTGTTGGCAGTTTACATCGGCTTATCACGTCTTGAACTCTAACATCAATATTTAATAATACGACAGAACACTGGTTCGACGGGATAGTCGATGGTAGATTGGTATCCGAAAGATCACATGGGTCCACTTGCGTTCTCTGGTTCAAACTGGGGGGACGGGTTAAGGTAGACACCGTGCCGGATTAGGTGCTTGAAGCCTTCGATCTCCCACCAAAAACGAAAAATCCCCATGAACGGGAGTGTGGAAGCAGTGTTTATCGGGGAAAGTTTAGAATACAAAGTCAAAACGAAACGGCTCCCGCGTGGGACTGGTACTTACACCGAACAAGAACACGCTGTGCAAATCAGGAACTGTCGTTGACTGGCCTGTCCCAGTGGCGACGACGTGTTGGAGACGCACTTTCGCCAAAAGTTACGGCGTCAGACGTTGGCTCGCGTATGGTCATGTCTGTTGGCTCCCATGAGCTCTGGGATAAGAGCGACCCCCTGCCAGATCGTCGGATAGAACGACGTGCTCACTCGACGCTCCGCACCGCCTTGACCAACAGGTCTGCAGCATCTTGTACGCACAACCTGGCGTCAGCAGGCCGCACTCTAGGCAAGCCTCGACAGTGGCTTCGCATCACTCCAAAACTTCAATTGACAGAAATATAAATATTTATAAAAAAGAAATAATAAAAAAATATAATATTGGTTGGAATGATATTGAGTTGGATGGTACGAAATAGCACCAATCCCAAGACTATCTTCGATAGGCGAAAGTTATTAAAAACTGTTAGCGGATCAGTTGCTGGCCTTGCCGCTGCGGCTACAGTGAGTGGGTCACAGCCAGACGAGGGTACTTACGTTGGGGTGTCATATGACCCCTTGACTCATCAGTACCAAGACGATGCTTCCGCACAGTTACAATTTAATGACAATAAACTTCGAGGGCAACTAGAAGCCGCTGGATTTTCTGTCCAGCTCGGCAAGAATGGAGGCCTCGAACCGATCAATGAAAAGCAGGGTTCGACGGTGTATGAACGAATCCTATCCAAGGAACAATACAAAACCAACGACGCGCCATTGAAAGTCAAATTAACGAAACATCCGGACGACGCGCTCGTCTGGCTGAGTAGGTCGGATCCAGAGTTCGGTCACCTTGCCGTCACACTGGTGAACGAAGGATCCGGGTTCGGAGCAGAAGATATCCGGCAGGGGTTAATTGGTGGGGGTGACGGTCGACCAAACGTTAAACAAAAATCAGTACCTCTTCGGGGGTTGCCCCCCAGGCGAGAACCATCACCGGAGGCCAGTGACCAATGACGGCCTGTAACGAAGTTGAGGATCATATGGGTGGAGTGCTCAACGAAAATGATAAAGTATACTGGTGGTCTGTTTGTGAGGATAATTGTCAATATGGGAGTGATTGCTTGGATTCACAAGTAGAATGGCGAATGGAGATAACGGCCGAAGATGATTCTTGGGGGTATGATGGCATCAATAATTACAAACACTGGTACTTGCACAGCTGGGTCGAAAACAAACCAAGTCTTCTAATTGATACGGATTGTAACGATTACTGCTGTCCATGGGTAGAACCGGGGCGTGTCGATTATGAAATTCGACATCCACCGAATTGGGACGAGAGCGACTTCCTTTTTGATGACCCAAACCCAGACGGGTCGAAGAATGATCCTACGAACTATGATATAATCAATACCGTTATTGGTGCAGCTAATACACTTAGTGGTTCGGTTATTGTTTCGGTTGGTGGAGCATTCGTATCTGCATTCATCGACACTAATTCTTCGTCGCCTGTAGATATGAACGAGGGATACGTAGATGGAACAAATAGGCAACGTTGGACCTGGGAGATTGATATAGACGGGGATACGGCGGCCGACATTCCGGATTCTCCCTGCAATTCAGCTTCTGCTCGTTTCAGGATCTACAATGATATGCCCGCGAACACTAAAGGTGAAATCGACACCTGGAGTCGGTGGAACTTCAGTATCCCGCGATTTGTTGATTGTATGTGCGTTGACGCAGTGCATTACGGCTTTACAACAGATTGGTCATATAATCCAGGTGAATTTACGTCGAAATAACATTTCATTCGTTTCTATTTTATTAACTTTAAATAATTATGGAGGCCCTAGGGTATAAATTCTATCGGACGATCCAGAAGACCTATGTTCGATTAGATATAACTGTTTGTCAGTAGATAGAAGGGTGACTTGAGGTTCGACGTCTTCGAGGCTGATCGTTGCTTCGAGTCCCCCCTCAGTGAAGTCCCGAATTTCGACAACGGGTCCCTTCGTCACCGAGAGGACGTTATCGTTGACGACGACTGGATCCAGCGATAGGCGGTCATCCACAGTCCACAATTTCTCTCCGGTCGCAACGTCACGGACGACCAACCGTTCGTCGCCCCTTCGATCCTGGTAGCAGAGGGATGTACCGTCGGTCGCAACTCTCGTCATCAGTCCTGCCGTTTCGTGTTCCCAGTAAACCGTATCCAGGTCGTGATCGACCGCGACCAGTTTCGAGACGTGCTCGGAACTCCCCCGTATGCTTGCCAGCAGCGATTGGTTCGTAGCTACGATGCCCCACCACAGCGACCCACGAAGCGAGGTGGTTTTGGACCGCTCGCCAGTATCTGTCCGATATCTAATAATATCTACTGCCTTTTTATTAGGAATATCTACTGGAAGAAAATAACCTCCGTTTGAGATAGCCGGCGTTCCCAATCGGGCATCGCCCGCGATGTCCTCTGCCGTCAGAGCATCGACGATTCCATCAGACGTTAACGACTTCTGCCAACAGACCGTTCCTGCGGCGTGTTCGAGTGCTGTGAGTCGAACAGCATCGTTGTCCCTTTCGAGGACGTACACCCGCCCCGCCTCATCGAACCGCAGGTCGAGTACCGTCCACCCTTCGTACTGCCAGATGGTCGTTCCCGCTTCAGGATCGAGTGCGAATACGGTTCCTTCCCCCGTGGGGTCCCTGTCTCGGTCCTCGAACCACGTAGGTACCAACACCGATTCAGGAGTTGCGAGTACGGAATGTATCAGTACTGTGTGATCGTTCGCAACTCCGATTGAATCGGCGGGGTCGAAGTTCCATTTCGTTCCGTTTCGTGCAACCGCGCGTACGCTCTGGGACCGAGAGGGGGCTTTCCCTGTCGTTGGTACATATATCGCCTCGGACGTACTGACGGCGCCGGGGAGGAGGTTGTCAGTCGTTTCCAATATCGTTTCGAGTTCGGAATAACTTTCACCCGCTTCGAACTTCCCCGAGATCTCTCTAGTGTTTCCGCTTCCATAGTTCGGGTGTGACCAGATATTTGATGTGTTCGGTAACGGTTCAGGATCACATGTGTCCGATTCGTTAATCGATAAACAACCACCCGAGAGCATTGCCCCCGCGAATCCAACAGACTGGAGGACAGCTCTTCGATCAAATTGGGAACGCATACTCCTGTTCGTACTTTCCGAACGCACATATATAGTAGTATCCAAAACTAAAATTAGAATGACAATTATTTATAAATATGGTTTGAATATTGGCTATGACAGCTATGGATCTGGCGCTCAGTCGGCGCTAGCTTCGACTGCGTCGACCAGCAGGTCCGCGCCGATGTCGATTTCTCGCTCGGTGACGTCCATCGGCGGGAGCAACCGCAGCGTCTTGTACCCACAGCCCAGGGTCAGCAGGCCCCGCTCCAGACAGGCCTCGATGACGGCCTCGCGGCGGTCTTTGGTGTCGAACTCGACGGCGACCATCAGGCCCCGGCCCCGGACGTCGACGGCGGCGTCGAGGTCAGCGTCTCGGAGGTGTTCGCGGAGCTGTCGGCCCCGGGCGACGGCGTTGTCCATCAGGTCGTGTTCCAGGATCGCGTCGAGGGTGAGCGCGCCGTACATCGAGTCCAGCACGGCGCCGGCGCCCCACGTCGAGGAGATCCGGCCCTTCTCGTCGGGGAACAGGTCCTCGCTGGCGACGGTCGCGCCCACGCGGAGACCCTTCGCGGCGGAGATGACGTCGGGTTCGACGGGCCAGTGGTCGATCCCCCACATCTCGCCGGTGCGGCCCAGGCCGGCCTGGATCTCGTCGGCCACGATCCGGACGCCGTAGCGGTCCCGGATCTCCGCGACGTCGCGGGCGAACTCCTCGCTGGGGACCCGGTAACCGCCCTCGCCCTGGACGGGTTCGAGGATCAGGAACGCGACCTCCTCCGGGTCGACGACGCCCTGCTCGGGGTGGAGTTCGTCCGCGACGACGTTTCCGCCGGGGCCGTCGGTCTTCCAGCCGCAGGTACACTCGCCCTCGCAGGAGCAGTATGGGACGCTCACGACGCCCGGAATCTCGGGGTAGCCCTTCCGGTGGGCCACCTTGCTGCGGTTCAGCGACAGCGCCCCGAGGGTGCGCCCGTGGAAGGCGCCGTCGAACGTGAACGCGCGGTGGCCCCCGTCGGCGTAGCAGATCTTGATCGCGTTCTCGACGGCCTCCGCGCCGGAGTTCGACAGGAAGACCCGGTCCATCCCGTAGTGGTCGGTGAGTTCGACCAGCCGGTCCATGAGGTGGGCCGGCCCCGGGAGGTCGGGGTCCTCCGGCGAACCGCCGGCGCTGACGTAGAAGTCCTGGCCGGCGATCTTCAGCGGGTCGACGAGGTCGAACTCGCGGGCGCGCTCCATGATCTTCGGGTTGTTGTACCCTAGCGGTGCAGCGGCGACGTGGCTGGTGAAATCCAGGAGGACGTTGCCGTCGACGTCGGTGCAGAAGGGGCCTTCGGCGTCCCCGGCGAGATCCCAGACGAAGTCGTAGACGTAGGTGCTCGTCGCGGCTCGGTTCCCGTGGTAGTCGGCCCACGCCCGGGCGCGGTCGCCGGGCATCGACCGCACCGAGGGCTCGGCGGTGTGACGGTTCATGGAGCGGCGTACGACGACCCCTATGTTAAGGAATTCGTTATGACTGCGGCAAGTTTTAGAGGAGCAGGACGGCCGTCGGCGCCGCGGCGACGCCCAGCAACACGGCGCTCCAGACCAGGACCCGGCGGGAGAACTCCCGGTTGGACGACGTCCCGGTAAGCGCCGCCTTCACGGCGATGCTCGCGCCGGTCGCCACCATCACCGTCACCACCGCCACCTCGGACGTGATGGCGCCGTCGCGGTACAGGACCACGGCCGAGGTCGTGGCGCCGGCGCTGGAGACCAGTCCCGCCAGCGCGGCGGTGATGTAGAGGCCGGTCTCGCCGAACCCCGCCTGGGCGAAGCCGCCGGCCAGCACGATGACCAAGAAGACGGCCCCGAACCCGAGGGCGTTCCGCATCGAGAACGGACTCTCCAGGTCCATGTCGACGTCCTCGCGCCAGTCGGCGGTCACGGCCGCGATGGCGACGCTGGCGATCACGACCGCGCCCAGCGGCATGACGACGTCCCACAGCACGGTCTGAGAGACCGTGAAAAGCACCGCGATGGCGAGGTTGCGGACCGCCATGGCGGCGTCGGCCAGCAGGATCGCCGCGACCGCGTAGGAGGCCGCCTTCGGGCGCTGGGCGACGTGGTCGAGCATCGTCCCGACGACGGCGGTTGAGGACGCCAGCCCGCCGAAGAAGCCGGTGACGGCGATTCCGCGGCCGCCGTAGGTGGTGACCACCGCGTAGTTGACGATGCCGATGCCGGCCACGAACACGACCATCAGCCAGACGACCTGCGGCTCCAGGGTCAACGACCACTCGCCCATCGAGAGGTCGTACTCGGCGGGCAACAGCGGGTAGATCACGAACGCCAGGATGGCGAACTCCGCGGCCGACCGCAGTTCGTTGCGACTCAGCCCCCAGGCGAAGCTATGTAGCTCCCGCTTGAGCACCAGAAACAGCGACGACAGCACCGCGACGGTCACGCCCTCGAGGATCTGCCCCGTGGCGACGAGCACGCCCACCCCGTAGGCGACCAGCAACGACACCGAGGTCGTCAGCCGGAGCCCCTCGTCTTCCTCCTCGTCCGCCAGCAACCCCTGGACGGCCAGTAACACGCCCTGGACGATGACGAGCAGTCCACCGATGACCTGCAGGGACTCGACCTCGAGCAGCGTGAACACGGCGCCGAGCAGGCTGACCAGCGCGAACGTCCGGATCCCCGCCGACTTGTGAGACCACTCCCGTTCCAGGCCGAGGAACATCCCGAGTGCGGCCGCCAGTCCGAGACGGATCACTGGCGAATTCAGGAGCGTCCCCGACGGCGTCTGCGCGACCTCGTACACTCCCCGACGTTCGGCCTTCCCCATCTTAAAAACAACGTCGTCGAGTCGGTCGGTTTGCGGTTAGACCCCCCGTAGCCGGGGTTAGATCCCCCGCGGCCGGGAAACCACGCCGGGCGACCGCGACGTCGCCCGGTCGCAGCGCGGCCGGCCGCGACGAGTTCGTCCGGCCCGCGACGGTTTTTTACAATCGGGACGCGGGGGTTCGGACATGGAAGACCGACTGGACTCACCCCGTTCGCGGGCGGCGTGGTGGGCGTTCGGGACCGTTCTCGGTCTCGTAGTGCTGTTCGTCGTGTTGCAGTTCCTCGGCACGTTCGTCTTCGGGGTCTTCCTGTACTACGCGACCCGGCCCGTGTACCGGCGGGTCCGGCGGTACGTCGCCCAGGCCAGCATCGCCGCGGCCGGGTCGCTGTTCCTCCTGGCACTGCCCGCGATGTTGCTCGTGGGGTACGTCGTCGCGGTCAGCGTCGTCGAACTCCGCGAACTGGCCGACGACGTCGACCTCGGTCCCCTCGGGGACCTCGTCGGGGAGTACCCCGACGTCTCCACGATTGCGGCCAGCCCGGAACAACTACTGACCGACGGTGGCGCGGACGCCGCCCTGGGGATCGCGACCTCCGCGACGGGCTTTCTCGGACTGTTCGGCCTCGCCGCGTTGCACCTGTTCGTGATGTTCGCGGTCGCCTTTTATCTGCTGCGGGACGACCACCGGCTCTCGACGTGGATCGCGACGAACCTCAGCGACGAGCCCGGCGTCCTCGACGCGTACCTCGACGTCGTCGACGAGGACCTCCACAGCATCTTCTTCGGCAACATCCTCAACGCCGCCATCACGGGGACCATCGGGGCGATCACCTACAGCCTGCTCAACCTGATCGCGCCGGCCGGGCTCTCGATCCCCTACGCCGTCCTCGTGGGGCTGTTGACCGGCGTCGCCAGCCTGATCCCCATCGTCGGCATGAAACTGGTGTACGTGCCGGTCGCGGCGTACCTGTTCGCCCGCCCGTTCCTCGTGGACCTCTCGGGGGTCCTCTGGTTCCCCGTGGCGTTCGTCGTCGTCTCGGTGGTCGTCGTCGACCTCATCCCGGACCTGGTCCTGCGGCCGTACATCTCCGGGCGGAACCTCCACGTCGGCATGGTGATGATGGCGTACGTGCTCGGCCCGCTGGTCTTCGGCTGGTACGGCATCTTCCTCGCGCCGCTGTTGCTCGTGCTAGCGTACCACTTCGCGCGGGTCATCCTGCCCGAACTCGTCTCCGGCGACCCGATCACGCCCGTCGTGGGCAGTGCGCCGACCACCGACGCCGGCCGGGGAGCGGCCGCGCCGTCGGACGGCGCGGCCGCCGGATCCGGAACCGGGGATTCGGCGGACGCCGACGCAAGGACGACTGACGGCGGCCCAGGGGACCCGGCGGACGCCGGGACGCCGGACGATAGCTCCGGGGGCGCCGGGAACTCGGACGGCGGTGCCGAGGACTCCACGGGCGGGGACGGCGACACCGCGGGCGGGGACGGCGACACCGCGGGCGGGGACGGCGACACCGCGGGCGAGGACGGCGATTCGACTGACGGGAGTCGGAACGCCCGGTGAGTCGACGCCGGGCTAATGACGCGCCGGCTAGCGACGCGAGTCGGGCTGGCGTCGTGACTCGGGCCGGCAGCGCAAATCGGACTAGCGACGCCAATCAGTGACCAGCGGGCGGCGAATCGTCGGCGACCCGATCTATGCGTCGACGTACTGGCCTTCCCAGTCCCGTCGCGCGTTGATCTCGCGGTCGCCCCGCCGGGTCAACGTGTAGTAGTTGGTCCGGCGGTCGCGCTGGCCCTTCTCGACCAGTCCCTTGTCGACGAGCGTGTCGAGGTTCGGGTACAGACGGCCGTGATGAATCTCTTTCTCGTAATAATCCTCTAACTCTTCCTTGATCGCGAGGCCGTGGGGTTCCTCCTTGCCAGCGATGACGTATAACAAGTCTCGCTGAAATCCTGTCAAGTCGTACATTGGGAACGTCCACCGCCTACTTCGTGTCGGTTCGAAATAAATTTGATGGAACGACCGAGGGATCGGGCCGGAAAACGCGCCCTGACGCGGCGACGACGGACGGCCCCGACAGGTAATCAAAGTGGTATCCGCCGCCGCCCGCACCGTTCAGATTCCGTTCACATATTTTTTCCTATGAACACTTTCGGGGGATCAACTCGCCCCCGGAGTCCCCCGGACCGTCGCCGGGAACCGTCGGGAGGCGGCCACGAGACGGCCGTTCTCGGCACGCGTCCGCCGTCTCCCGGCGGCGGTCGACGCGTCCGTCGCTGGTGGTCGACGCGACGCTGGTGGTCGACGAGCGAACCGGCGACCTTCGAGTACGTAGCCGGCGCGCGTGGCAACCGCTCGCAGATCGATTCCAAAAGGAAGCGATGAAACGCGGGAAGAACCCGCGTTATCGCTTGCCGCCCTGATTTGGTCCCCGCTGACGCTTCGGCCCTCCAAGCGAAGCGTCACCCGAATGGTCACTCGGCAGGAACTTAACTGTTTCGGCAGCGCCTAGATGTACTCCTCTTCGAGGACCCAGCCCAGCGCCCGCTTGTAGTAGGTGAACATCTGCCGGACGCCTTCGTGGCGCATCTCGTCGCTCTCGAGTTGCTCTTCGAGGAACTCGTACTGCTCGCGGATCTCGTCCTCCGAGCGCATGGCGGTGATTAGGGACGCTCCACCCAAAAGGCCACTCCCGTTCGAGCGTGGCAGTGTTCAGATAAGTCGGTCCGGGGTCAGGCACCCCACGAACGTCCCCGGGCGCTCTCTGTCGACGGCCTCCTGGACAGCACCAGCCAGAAAGCCCCCGGGCGCTCGACCCGCCGGGGCGGGCGAGAGGCAAACTCT
>CAYTAG010000066.1:0-15016 GCA_964435625.1 uncultured Halobacteriales archaeon
CGGCGCCGTCGGCGATGTGGACGAGCCCGCGGTAGTTGGTGCGGCCGCCGTCCTTGGCGATCGACTTGGACTCGACGGTGGACTTCGTGTTCGGCGCGTTGTGGTACACCTTCGCGCCGGTGTCGATGTCCTGGCCCTCGCCCGCGAAGGCGATGGTGATGTGGTTGTCCGAGGCGCCGGGACCCTTGAGGATCGAGGAGGGGTACAGCATGGTGACCTTCGAACCCATGCTGCCGGAGACCCACTCCATGCGGCCGTCCTTCTCGACGATGGCGCGCTTGGTGTTGAGGTTGAAGGTGTTCTTCGACCAGTTCTGGACCGTCGAGTACTGGACGTGCGCGCCCTCCTTGACGAACACCTCGACGCCCCCGCTGTGGAGGTTGTGGGTGCCGTACTTCGGTGCGGAACAGCCCTCGATGTAGTGGACCTCGGAGTTCTCCTCGGCGACGATGAGCGTGTGCTCGAACTGGCCCATCCCCTCGGAGTTCATCCGGAAGTACGCCTGCACCGGCATGTTCACGGTGGTGTCCTCGGGGATGTAGACGAACGAACCGCCCGACCAGATAGCGCCGTGCAGTGCCGCGAACTTGTTGTCGCTGGGCGGCACGCACTTCGTCATGAAGTACTCCCTGACGATGTCGGGGTGCTCCTGGACCGCACGGTCCATGTCCATGAAGATGACGCCCTTGTCCTCCCACTGCTCCTTCATGTTCTGGTAGACGATCTCGGACTCGTACTGGGCGCCGACGCCGGAGAGGGCGTTCTTCTCGGCCTCGGGGATGCCGAGCTTGTCGAAGGTGTCCTTGATGTCCTCCGGGAGGTCCTCCCAGTCGTCGACCCCGCCGCGGGTGTCGATGTCCGGGCGGATGTACGGGACGATCTCCTCGGGGTCCAGCTCCGAGAGGTCGGGCTGGCCGGGCCAGTCGGTCGGCATCGGCATCTCGTGGTACTGTTCCAGCGCGCGCAGGCGCCGTTCCAGCATCCACTCCGGTTCGTCCTTGTCCTCGCTGATGACTCGGATGGTCTCCTCGGTCAGGCCGGCCTCGGCTTCGAACGCGGACTTTTCCTCCTTCTTGAACTCGAAGCGAGCCTCGGTGTCTGTCTCTTGTAGATCTTGACTCATGGTTTGATGGTAGGTGGTTGGGTGCCCAGCCTTTTATGGCTGTGCTAGCCGGTTCCCGTTACGCCGTCCCGTAGACTTCGTCGCGGACCCAGTCGTACCCCTGGTCCTCGAGCTTCTCGGCCAGTTCGGCACCGCCCTCCATGGCGACCTCGCCGTCCAGCATCACGTGGACCTCGTCGGGTTCGACGTAGTCGAGGATCCGCTGGTAGTGGGTGATCTGCAGGATGCCCGTGCCCTGCTCGTCACGGAGAGCGTTGATGCCGTCGGAGACGTCCTGCAGGCGGTCGATGTCCAGCCCGGAGTCGATCTCGTCCAGCACCGCGATCACGGGTTCGAGGATCGCGGCCTGCAGCACCTCGTTTTGCTTCTTCTCGCCGCCGGAGAAGCCCGCGTTGAGGTAGCGGTTGGCGAACTTCTCGTCCATGTCCAGTTGCTCCATCTTCTCCTGGAGGAGTTGCTGGAACTCGGCGACGCCGATCTCGCCCTCGTCGGCGGGTCCCTCCATCGGGGAGGTGTCGTAGCCCTCGTCGTCGGCGTCGTGTTCGTCCTCCTCGTCCTCGAACAGTTCCTCGCGCTCCTCCAGCTTTGCGTTCAGCGCCTGCCGGAGGAAGTTCGTCATCGTCACGCCCTCGATCTCGGCGGGGTACTGGAACCCCAGGTAGATGCCCAGCGCCGCGCGCTCGTTGGGTTCCAGGTCCAGCAGTTCCCACTCGCGTTTGTCCCCGGGAATCTCCTCGTCGAACTCGTCGCCGTCCAGCGTCAGCGTCACTTCGCCGCCGGTGACCTCGTAGGCGGGATGGCCGGCGATGACCTTCGCAAGCGTCGACTTGCCGGAGCCGGTCGGCCCCATCAGCGCGTGAATCTCGCCGCTGTCGACCTCGAGGTCGACGCCGCGCAGGATCTTCTCGCCACCGTCCTCCGCTACTTCGGCGTGCAGGTTGTTGATCTGGAGTGTAGCCATACCTATGTCGTCCGGAGAAAGGCGGGTCCGACCCATAATGCTTTCGCATTCGCGTGTAATCGATTTTGGTTGTTGAAAATCTCTTTCGAAAATCACTAAAAAATCCTGTTAGAGGTTGCCAACCGGTCGAGGCGGCGAGGGCGACGGCGTAACCGACAGTAGTTACGTGCCGGCGGTCGGTTCACGTGAAACTTCCCAGGCCGGTTTGCTCCTGGCCGCTTTTGACTTCCTCCCAGGAGACGTCCAGCGCTTCGAGGATGCGGGCGATGGGGCCTTTCAGCGTCTTGTCGAGCATCTTCTCGTAGTCGACCTCGAACTCCGCCGGGATCTGGTCGTCGTACTCGAAGCAAATGACGTCGGGGTCGCGCTTGAACTCGCCGTACAGGGCGTCGCGTTGTGGATCAAGTCCCTCCCCGTCCTCCATGCGCTCGAAGAAGTCAGGGTGGACTTTCTCCAGGTAGAGCCGTTTGGGCTTGCTGCCGCGCTGGAAGTTCGTGCCCAGCAGGAGGTTGGCGTACTTCGCGCCCCGGACCTGGGCGGTGTCGGTGTCGTAGTTGTCAAGCCGTTTGCCGATGCCGCCGGGGATCGCGATCTCCTCGTAGGAGTACTCGCCGGCCAGGAAGTCCTCGATGACGCCGTTGAGGTAGGACTCGACGTCCGCGATGTCTTCGCCGGTGACGATCATCTCGATGACGCGGTGCTGGACCTCCTTCGTGACGGGCGCGATGTCGCTGCGCTTGTACTCGAAGCCCGTGATGTCGACGTCGTCGACCTCCTTGCCCTCCTTCCAGACGATGTGGCCGGCGTAGCGCTTCTTCTTGCCCGCCTGGAAGAACCGCCGGTAGAGCTTCTCGAACTCCAGTTCGAAGCGGTGGAACTCCGTATTCAGTTCCTCACGGGCGAATTCATCGTACCGGCTGTTGATGTGGTCCTCTATCTCGAACGACTGTTCGATGGCTTCTCCTTTCGAGACGTCGCCCCCGAGTTCCAGCATGACCGAATCGGTGTCCCCGTATACCACTTCTTTGTCGAGTTCTTCCGCGACGTCGGCCGTGAACTCGATGACGTCCCGTCCGGTCGCCGTCACGGCCGACGCGGCATCCTTGTCGTACAGGCGGAACCGTTCCCACCCGGAGACGCCGTACAGCGACTGGCCGACGAACTGGAACTTTCCGTTGCGACCGGCGAGCAGCGTGTGATTGTCGTCGACGGTCACACAATAGACGCCGTCCTCTGCTTCGCTACGAGATGCGCTCCGATGCAGACGGAGCGTATTCTTCGAATCCTCGGTGACGTAGATGCGCCACGTCCCTCCGTCGTCCTGGGTGTAGTTAGCCGTCAGTCCGAGGTGCGCACACAGCCGCAGGACGTCGTCCCGAAGCTGTTCGCTCGCAGTGCTGTAACGCCATGAGTTCTTCTGGCGGTCGCCATCACCGTCGATCAGCGTCTCCAGGAGCCGCCGCTTCTGTTCCTGGCTCGCTTCGAAGACGAACTCGGGGATTCGCTTCTCGAAACTGTTCGCGCCGCAGGTTCGTTCGAGGAACTCGCCGAGCAGTTTCGACGTGAACTGATAGCCACGGTCATCGACGTAGTAATCGAGACCCATACGGTCGAGCAGTTCACCGATCACGGCGTGGTCCCCGCCGTCGACCGCGATCCCCTCCTCGACTGGCGCGTCCTGAGCGATGTTCACGCTCGTCGCCGATCCACGGAAGTTCTCGCCGAAGTGCTTGTCTTCGGACGTATAGACGGAACCCTCCGTAATGTACCACGCCAGCAGTTCGAGGAAGTCGTCGCCGTCGTAGAAACGGGGGATCCACTTCCGGCCGCGCTCCGCGTGGACGAAGAACTGCGAGCACACCTCCTCGAGGTACGGACGGTGCTCTTCGAACTCGTCCGTGGTGAAGACGTATCCCGTCTCACCGACGTCGTTTTTCACGATCTTGTCGGGATACCAGTCGACTTCCGCCGCGAGCGTGTGTCCGTGGACGTCGTTGTTGCACCACACTTCGAACTCGCCGTCGACGAGTTCGGTCAGGTCCACCTCGTCGATGCGATCCCCGTCAGGTCCGTCCCAGTCATGAGGCAGTTGATAGTTGCTCGCCCGGTCGAGGTCGCCAGCTTCTACGAATCGGTACCCGTCCCACGTGATCCCGTTCTGCTCGTTCTTCCGGACGAGCATCCGATGGTTCGGCGTCACCCGGAAGTCGATCTTGCTGGTCTCGATGTCGACGAGTTCCCCGTCGTAGTCCGGGTACGCGTGGGTCTCGACTACCGGCTTTACCTCCATCTCCGTCGTCTCGGGATCGAGCGAGTAGACCTCGTCGCCGACGTCGAGGTCCGGGATCCGCCGGACGCCTTCGGGGGTCAGGACTTCGGTGTCCGGCGTGAAGCAGTTCATGATGACCTTCACCGCCTGCTGCTGGCGGTCGAACAGTTCGTACTCCTCGCTACCGGGTTCGTGGTCGTTCCGCAACGCCTTCTTCTCCTCCCGTTCGCTCAGTAGTTCGTCGACCATCTCCCGGATGATGCCGTCCGGCTCCTTGTGGAAGCGGATGCCGTTGGGCGCCCGGTAGGTCTGGGTCTCGAACGCCTCTCGGCTGTCGAACTCCTCGGGGTCGGCCTTGGTCTCCGGGGAGGCGTTGATCGTCACCATCGACATGGGGTACAGGGATTGCCCTACCCACTGGAAGTGGCCATTCCGACCAGCGAGAACGACGTGGTCGTCCTCCGCGGTGAGACAGTACACCTTGCCGTCGTGGGCCTGGACCGTCCCGTTGACCGACTTGTTGAACGATCCTCGTTTACCGACCGAGACGTACCAGGTCCCGTCCTCCCGTTTCGTGACAGTCGGTTTGTGCCCGCAACGAACCGCAATCCTCGCGACGGCGTCCTTCAGGTGGTCGCTTTTCGTCCAGAACTTCCGCAGCCCGGACTCAGCCCTGCTGCCGTCACCATCAACCAGCGTCTCCAGGAGCACGGAGAGCAGTTCCGCGTCGAGGTCGAACACCCAGTCCGGGAGTCGTTTGTTCTCGTACCCCTTGCCGCAGTTGTCTTCGAGCCACTCGAAGAGGTAGCGGTTGGAGATGTTGACGCCGTACTCGGCGGCGTTGTAGTTGATCCCCATCCGTTCCAGCAAATCCCGGATTGCCTGGCGGTCCTCAGCGCCGTCCTGATAGAGCGTGACGTCCTCCGAGTGAGTATTGATACTCCCTTCGGTAACGAACCAACCGAGGAAAGAAAGCCAATCCGCCATCTCGAACGCGAGCGGCGTCTCGCGGTGTCCACGACCGTACTTCAGGAACACGTCGTCGGCGTGTTGGTCGATGACTTCCCGGTGCTCTCGGTAGACCGACAGCGGGACGAGGTACTTTCCGACTTTTTGCTGCAGTCCCATCGCCGCCGACGAGCCGTGAGCGAGGTCGAGTTCGCGCGTGACCGCATCCGGCATCCGGTTTCTGAAGGCCCGAAGGTCGTCGTCCGAGTAAACGACGACGTGGCCCCCCTCGACCTCGTCGACGAGTTCGAACGTGTCCGGACTCTCCCCGTCCATCGATTCGTGGTTGGGGAACGCGTATCGTTCAGTGTCAGTTAGTTCACGGAACTCCGCGAACTCGAAGTCGTCGGGAGTGTGATCGTCCCATCCACGTTTTTTCGAGACGAGGAACCGGTGGTTCTCCGTGACCTTGAAGTCGTGTGTGTTCCCCTCGATGTGGTGGAGTTCGCCGAACTCGTTTTCGTATTCGTGTGTCTCGGCGACGGCCGTCACCGTACACTCGAACGTCTCGGGATCGAGCGTGTAGACGGGGTCGCCGGGTTCGACGTCTTTGATGTTCCGTACACCGCTCGGCGTCATCACCTCCGTGTCGCCGCTGAAACATTTCAGGTCCAGCACCGAGACGTTCTCCTTGACGCCGGTGATCGGCTCGAAGACGGCCCCGCCCTCGAACTCCTCGCCGCCCTCGACGGTGCCCTTCGAGGGGAGCGCGAACTCCCCGTTGGCCTTGTGGAGCACGTACATGTCGACGGCGTCGCCGGCCGTGGGGGCGTCCTCCAGCTTGCAACCGACGAAGGCGGCGACCTCCTGCCAGAAGGCGATGACCTCCTGTTTGCGGTCGAGTTCGACGCAGATCTCGACGTCCCGGAGGTTGTACTCCAGCAGTTGCGCGGGGTCGTCCTCCCAGAGGTCGCCGATGTCCCCGGGGTACCGCTCCTTGCCGATCCCCAACTCCATCTCGCCGACGGCGTCCAGCCGGTAGGATTCCAGTTCCGAGAACTTCGTCGACCGGTAACCCCGCAGCAGGTCGAACACGACCCGACCCTTCACGTCGGGACCGCCCCAGTCGCTCCGCCAGACCTCGTCCACCCGGGAGAGGCGTTCGATGGAGAGGTCCAGGTCGGTTCCGCCGTCGAGGTGCTCCAGGCGATCCAGCAGGTACGGCGCGTCGAAGTCCTCGAAGTTCCATCCCGTCAGGATGTCGGGGTTGGTCCCCTCGACGTAGCCCAGGTAGTCGTCGAGCATGGCCTCCTCGGACGTGAAGATCCGGACGTCGACGTCGAGGTCGTCGTCGCGGATGGGGTCGTACGCCGGGAGGGTCTCCGGAACTGCGGCGTCGTCGTGCAGTTCCGGCGCCTCGTACAGCCAGATGACGTACTCGTCGTCGTAGGAGTCGTGGCTGGTGAGACAGATGATCTCCTCCTCGCCCTCCTCGGGGAAGCCGTAGCGGTCGTCGACCTCGATGTCCATCGTATGCACGCGGGCGTTCGCGTCGACGTCCGCGGGTTCGACCTCGTCCTCGGGGACGGCCAGGACGCCGTCGTCGCGGCGACGCTCGGGGACGCGGACGCCGCCGTTGATCCCCTTGTCGATGAGAAACCGGTTGGGGAACAGGATGTCGGCCTCGTAGTGGTCGCTCCAGCGGTCCCGGACGTTCCCGACGTCCCGCGGCGTCCGGCCCTCGATCTTCGTCAACCGCTCGCCCCGGATGCTCTCGTAGGGTTCTCCGGCGGCGTCGGTCTCCTCCCAGCCGGTGATCCGGTCGTCGGCAACGAGTTCCTCCTCGTCGACGTCGTCGGTCGGGACGTAGAAGTACGGGTCGAACCCCAGGACGCGGACGTGCTCCAAGTCATCGTCGATCGTCCGGCCGAACACGTGGATCACCGGCCGCTCGTCCGGGCCGCTACCCTCGATGGTGTAGTCGACCTGGACGACCGCGAGTTCGAGGTGGCCGGCAGCGTCGGGGACGCCCGCACGGTCCGGGTCGACGAGATCCGCATCGTCGGGCCCGGTGCCGGCGACTTCCTCGGCCTCCGCCTCGGGACGATCCTCGTGGGCCGTACCGTCACCGCCCTCGAAGTCGTCGAGTCCCTTCTGTTCCATTGATACGCGGTTATTGCCCCCTCGGATAAAAACGTCCCTAGTCGCGGACCGGCGGGCCCGGTGGACCCGGGACGCGTCGATCCGTGGATCACGGCCGTTGCCGACGGCGGCGTCTGTTCGGTGGAAAGAGCTATGTCGTTCGGTAAACTACCCCGCACCCATGTCCGACCGCGTGGACGCCGCCGACGGTGGGTCGCCCCCGGCCGAGGAAGCCGGCACCACGACCATCGAGGCCTACGAGACGGACCGAGGGGTAGTCCTCTACGACGCGGACAACCCGCTCGCCTGGGTCGAGGCGACGCTGAGCTGTCGCCTCGACGAGCAGGTCTGACCGCGGTCGAACGCCTTTTTCACCCACGGGGGACTACCGTCGGGCGTGCTCGACGACGACGACGGCATGGAGCCCGGGAAACCCGGGGACGTCGGCCCGCCGGACCCCGCGAGACGGGTCGCGGAACCGGACCCGGAGGCCGAACTCCCCGACCCCGAGGGCGAGTTGCCGACCGTCCCGGGTCCGCCCTCGACGACGGCGGCGGACGTCCCTCCGGACCTCCAGCGTGCCTTCTGGACGACGGTGCTGGTGTTCAACGTGGCGCTGCTCGCGCTCTCGGTCGGCGCCATGATGGTCGCGTTCGACGTCCACCGGGCGCTCGGGGCCGGCTTCGTCGTCGTCGGACTCGCCTCCCTCGGCCGGGGGGTCCTGAAGTACCGCGCGCTCTCGGACCGCGAGTGGCGCGACGACTGACCGCGCGCCCCCGGACCGGGTGCGGCCGCCGGGCCGACGCGAGGTGATAAACACTAACCGCCCCGACCCGTATGGCCGGGTATGCGAACGGTCCACGACGAGTCCGGTCGTCGGTACCTCCTGCTGAAGGAGTCCGGCGAATCGAGCCTGGTTCGCGACCCGGAATCGGGGGAGCGCCGGTACGTCGACGACGAGCACCTCTCGCCCGCGGGCGGCGAGTCGCCGCTGACGACGGCGGCTCGCGCCGTCCCCGACCCGGTCCGCCGACTCGTGACCGCCGTCGGCGACGAACGGACGCTCGGCCTGCTCCTCGAACTCGACGAACGCGGGCCGCTCGCGGCCAGGGACGCCGTCGGCGACTACGACCTCTGTGAGAGCGACGTCCACGGCGCCCTGCTGGAGTTCCGGGCGGCCGGCCTCGTGGCGGAGACCGAGGTGGCCGGCGAGCGGGGCTACGAACTCACCGACGACGGCGCTACCGCCGTCGAACGGGTCGGGGAGTGAACGATGGCGGACCACCCCGACGCCAGCCAGCACACCATCGCGACCGGCGAGACCGTTTCGCTCCCGCTGCAGACGGAGGCGACGGTGACCGGCGCGGTCTTTTCGGCGTCCCGCTCGGGCGTCCGCGACCTCCTGCCGGATCGACTGTCGCCGTTCAGGGTCACGCCGAGGCGGGCCGCGGTCACCTTCCTCTCCGTGGAGTACCACGACGTCGGGGACGGCGCCGTCGAGCCCTACGACGAGTTCGGCATCGTCCTGTCCGCGGCCCGAAGCTCCGGGTCCGTGCCCCTCGGCGGAATCGGCGGCTACGTCTGGTACCTGCCGGTCACGAACGACCCGGGTCGCGCGCTCGGGGAGGTCTGGGGGTACCCGAAGGTCGTCGGGGACGTGACCATCGAGGACGACGACGGGCGCCGACGGACGACCGTCGACGTGGACGGCGAGCGCGTCGCGACTCTCGACGTCGCTCGGCCGCGGACGGTCACCGGGTCGGTCACGACGCGCAGTTATACGCGAAAGGACGGGGTGCTCACCTCCGAACGGACGACCTTCTCCGGGCACCTCGGTGGATGGCCGCTCGGCGGTCGGGCGTTCTGCGAACTCGGCGATCACCCGCGCGCTCGGCGCCTCCGGCAACTCGACGTCAAGGATCGCGCGATGCTCCGGTTTTACGCCCGCGGGACGTTCGAGATCGGGCCGCCTCGACCCGTCGAGGAGTGATCACCCCGCGAGGGGGGTGTCGGCGCGCTCGACCGTCGAACGGTTCGACGTCGGGTCCTTCGAAACCCGCACCACGTCGTCGGCGGCGCCCACCAGCTCCTCGTCGTGGCTCACGACGACGATCTGTTCGACGCCGACCTGCCGCATCGACTCCACCAGTTCGACCAGCTGGTGGACGTGTCCCGAATCGAGGAACACGGTCGGTTCGTCCAGCACCAGCGGCGGCATCGGCGCCGCACCCTCGATGCCCTCCGCGAGCAGCCGGTAGATCGCACACCGGAGGCTCAGGTTGAACAGCGCGCGCTCGCCGCCGGACAGTTGCTTGGGGTCCAGTGGCTCCCCGTCCTTCTGGTATACGGTCAGTTCGTAGTCGCCGTCGAGTTCGATCCGAGAGTAGGAGTCGTTGCGGTAGACGAGGTCGAACACCTCGTTGAGCATCCGTTCGAGGTTGCTGACGTTGCGCCGGCGCAACTCCGCCCGGAGGTCGCCGTACATCCCCTCCAGGGTCTCGGCCTCCTCGTGCAGTGACGCCAGCCGATCCAGTTTCTCGGCCAGGTCCTCCCGGCGCTCGCGCAGCGACTCCAGTTCCGAGATTTCGTTGCGGACCCCGCCGATGGCGTTCTGCAACTCGTCGCGGCGCTCGCGCAACCCCTCCAGCTTCGGGTCGACTTTCTCCAGGTAGTCCTCGGCGCGTTGCTTCTCGCCGCGGGCGTCCTCGACGCGGTCCTCGTCGTAGGCGTCCTCCAGTTCGGTGCGGCGCTCGCGTTTCTCGCGCAACCGCTCGCGGCGCTCGTCGTTCAGTTCCGCCTTGCTCTCGCGGCGCTCCCGCAGGGTCTCGATTTCGTCCGCCAGGTCCTCGATCTCCTCGTCGAGCGAGCGGACCCGCTGGAGGTGGTCGAGTTCGGCGTCGATCCCCTCCAGGTCATCCTCCCGCTGCTCGATGCGCTCCTCGACGTCGGCCAGGGCCTCGCGCTTCTCGGCCGCGAGGTCGCGCTTCTCGTCGGCCGCCGATTCGAGGTCGGCGGCCTCCTCCCGGAGCGTCTCGACCCGCTCGCGATCCTCCTCGACGGACGCCGCTCGCTCCTCGATCAGCGTCTCGACGTTCTCGCGGTTGTCCCGTAGCTGGTCGACCTGGCGCTCGGCCTCGACCAGCGCTTCGGCCCGCTCGATCCGCTCGTCGAGGGCCTCCTGCTCGTCCCTACGGTCTTCGAGGTCGGCCCGGAGTTCTGCGAGTCGCTCGCGGTCCTCGTCCAGACCGTCGACGTGCGGCGAATCCTCGACGGACTGGCCGCATTCGGGGCACTTGCCCTGCTCCAGCAGTTCCTCGGCCTCCTCGACCGACGTGCGGAGGGTCTCGGCCTCGACCTGCAGGTCCGACGTCTCCTCCCCGAGTTCCTCGCGGTCGGCTTCCAGCGACGCCAGGTGTGACTCGGCGTCGCCGAACTCGACCGGCGCGTCCTCGAACCGGGCCGTCCGCTCGTCGATCCGGTCGTCGAGGTCGGCCAACTTCTCGCGACGCCCGTCCAACTGCTCCTCGGCGGCTTCGATCTCCGCCTGGAGTTCGTCGGCCTGCTCCCGTTTTGTCGCCGCCCGCTCGTCGAGGTCCGCGGCCGCTTCCTCGGCGTTCTCGACCTCGTCGGCGACGCTCTGGCGTTCGACCCGGAGGTCGCTCACCGTCCCCGCCAGGTCCTCACGGTCGGCCTCCAGCGTCTCGATGCGGGCCTCGACGGCCGTCTCGTCGGCGTCCGTTTCGACCTCGGTTTCGGCAAGCAGCTCCGCCCGCTCGGCGTCGAGTTCGTCGACGCGCTCGCGGCGCTCGCGGACCGCCTCCTTGAGGTCCTCGCGCTCGCGCTCGGTTTCGGTAATCGTCTCCCGCAGGTCCTCGATCTCCCCCCGGAGGTCGGCCAGTTCCTCGCGGCGCTCGGCGTGCTCCTCCAGGACCGTCTCGGCCTCCTGCAGGGACTCCCTGGCCTGCTCGCGGTTCTCCTCGAACCGTTCGATCTCGCCGTCGACTTCGTTGCGTTCGGTCTCCAGTTCGTTGAGCCGTCCGTGGAGGTCCTTCTCCGCTTTGGCCTCGATCTGGTCGTCGAGGCTCTCGACCTGCCCTTCGACGTTGCCCAGGACGTCCTCGACGCCGAGCCTGGCCTCCCGCGCCCGTTCGCGGTAGTCCTCCAGCTTCCCAAGCTGGAGGAGGTCGTCGAGCATGTCCTGGCGCTCGGTCGGGCTGGCGTGGATGAGCTTGTTCACCTCGCCCTGGCGGACGTACGCGCAGTTGACGAACGCCTCCTCGTCCATCCGAAGGAGTTCGGTCACCCGACGGCGGACGTCGGTGGCGCCCTCGAACTGGCCGTCCGGCGCCTCCAGGACGCACTCGGTCGTCTGTGCGGAATCGCCGCGGACCTTCACCTCGCGGTGGACGCGGTAAGCGCCGCCGCCGTGGGTGAACTCGAGGGTCACCTCGCACTCGTCCTCGCCGTTGGTGAGGACGTCGTCGAGCGTCGTTCCCCGCTGGAGCGCTTTCGATCCGTACAGCGCGAAGAAACACGCCTCAAGCAGCGAGGATTTCCCCGACCCGTTCGGCCCGTGGATGACCGAGACGCCGGGGTCCAGTCGCAGGTCCGCGTCCCCGTAGCACTTGAAGTTCCGCAGCGTGATGCGGTCGAACCTCACAGGAACTCCTCCAGCGATCCCTGGTCGTCGGTGCCCGCGTCGGACGCCCCGTCCGGACTCGATTCGGCGTCGTCCGCGCTCGGTTCGGCGTCGTCGGACGCGGAGGCAGTTACGCCCTCGCCGTCGGTTGCGGCGGCCTCACCGTCGATAGCGGTATCGTCGCCGTCGGTTGCGGCCTCGTCAGCCGTCGCGGCGTCGCCGGCCGCTCCGTCCTCCGTCGCGGCGTCGCCGGATTCCCCGTCGTCCGTCACGTCGTCGGGAACCCGCTCGAACGCGCCAGGATCCTCGTCCAGCAGGTCCTCGACGTTCCGTTTCACCTCGTCGCGGACGTTCGAGTCGGCGATGGCGTCGGTCCGCACGGTCCCGTCGACGTCCCGGGCCGCGCTGCTCAGCCCGAGTTCCCTGACGCGCTCGCGGACGGCCTCGTCGGGGTCCGCGAAGCTCACGTCGACGGCGTCCTCCTCGCTCTCCAGTTCGCGGCGGTCGTTCACGCGGGCGACCATCGCCCCCCGTTCGCGGGCGTACTCCTCGACTTCGGCCGGGGTGACCGGGTCGCCCTCGCCGTCGACGGTCACCAGCGCCACCGCGTCCGACAGGTCGTGTTCGCGGACGCGCTCGCGAACGCGCTCGACACCCTCGCCTTCCCGGAGTTCCACGTCGACGAACGCGAACTCCCGGGTTTCGAGGCCACGGCGCCGGACGCGGACCTCGTCGTCGAACTCGACGAGGTTGTATCCGCGCGCGCCGCGCTCGCTCGCGCTCGTGCGCTCGGTCGACCCGGCGTAGGTGACCCAGGCGCCCCGGACCTCCGCCCGGTCGGCCTCGTGCTCGTCGCCCAGCAACACCGCGTCGAACTCGACGTTCGCGGACTCGATCACCTCCTCGACGTCCCAGGTCGGTCCCCTGATCGAGGGCGCCAGCGGCGCGAACTGGCCGTGGGCGACCAGCGCCGTCCGCTCGGTCTCGGGCGGATCGAACTCGTAGTCGAGGTCGTCCCGGCGGGACGGCGGAACGTAATCGAGACCGTAGAGGGTCACGTCCCCGATCACCGTCCCGGACTCGTCCAGCCTGGTCGCCAGGCCCATCGTCTCGAAGAGGTCCAGCCACTGGGCCTCGCGCTTGTCCTCGTGGTTGCCGACGACGGCGAGAAACGGAATTCCCGCGTCGTCGAGCGTCCGGAGCGCGGAGACGGTCCCCAGCAGGTCCACCAGTCCCGGCCGACGGTCGTGGAACACGTCGCCGGCGTGGACCACGGCGTCGACGTCGTCGGCGACGGCGTCGTCCAGCACCCGCCGGAACGCCGCCAGGAAGTCCTCCCGGCGTTCCGGCGAGTTGTACTGCCGGTAGCCGAGGTGGGTGTCCGCCGTGTGCAACACCGTCGTCATGTGCCAGCCCTTTGGCGTCGCCCCCTTTAGTGATTCCGAGAACGGCGTTTCGGGAACGGGCCCCCCGAGCGCGGCGACGCCGGACGCTCGTCGGCCCAGTCCGTCGGTCGCCCAGCGTCGGGCGTTTCGGCGGCCGTCGCCGCGTAGCGGAACCGTTCGTAGGCGGCCAGCACCCGCTGGCCCCGGCGGACGAGACGCCGGTCGCCGGCGCGCTTCGCGCCTTCGATTGCCCGGCGGAGGCGCACGACCCCACCGTCCTGCCGGAACGACGCGGCCCTGTCGAGGTCCGCCACCGCAGCCGTGGCTTCCGCCACGACGCGTTCCTCGTGACTGGCCGACCCACCGCCATCGCCGTCGCTGCCGGATTTCCGGGGGACGGCCGCCGGGGGAACGCCCGCCGCGAGTCGTGACAGTGCGCGCTTCACCGCGTCCGGATCGGTCATGGACGATGGTGGCCCCGTGCTCGTACTTGAACCTACGCACGCGACCGGCGGCGGTCGACCTACTCGACGTCGAGCGTGTATAGCCGCTTGCGGGCGTCCGAGAACGAGAACCGCGAGTCGACCACGTCCTCGTCCTCGAGACGGGTCAACGCATATCGCACGGTCCGGGGCGGCAACAGCGTCTCCTCGGCGAGTTCGCTCTGGCTCAACGTGTCGTTGTACTCCAGTACCTTGGCGACGAGTTTGGCGCTGGGCGGCAGGTCCGCGACCGCCTCCCAACCGTCCGTCGCTTCTCCACGAACGTGCTCTGACGTGCTCATCGTACCCTCCCCTATTCGATGCAGAGTAATAATACCTTCCCTTCTGTAATATTACTAATAAAAATCATTCGTCGTACAGGGACTGAAAGAACGGAGAAACGGGCGGGTTACCCGACCCGAAGTCTCTTATGAGGGTGCCCCGTAAAGGCGGCTAATGACCGATACCGTCGACGACGTCGACCTTCCGTACGACGAGGAGGAGGCGTCGGCACAGGACAAGATCGCCGCGTTGCGTGAACGCCTGGAGGTACTCGAACAGCAAAACGAGGAGATGCGGGACAAACTGCTGGACGCCAACGCCGAGAACAACAAGTACCAGCAGAAACTCGAGCGGCTCACCCACGAGAACAAGAAGCTCAAGCAGTCCCCGCTGTTCGTGGCGACGGTCCAGGAGTTGACCGACGAGGGCGTCATCATCAAGCAACACGGCAACAACCAGGAGGCGCTGACCGAGGTGACCGAGGAACTGCGGGAGGACCTGGAGCCGGACGACCGCGTCGCGGTCAACAACTCGCTGTCCATCGTCAAGAGCCTCGACGACGAGACGGACGTCCGCGCCCGCGTCATGCAGGTCGACGAGAGCCCGGAGGTCGGCTACACCGACATCGGCGGCCTCGACGAGCAGATCACCGAGGTCCGCGAGACCGTCGAGATGCCACTCCAGAAGCCGGGCATGTTCGACGACGTCGGCATCGACCCGCCGTCCGGCGTCCTGCTGCACGGCCCGCCCGGGACCGGGAAGACGATGCTGGCGAAGGCCGTCGC
>CAYTAG010000067.1:0-14990 GCA_964435625.1 uncultured Halobacteriales archaeon
ATGGACCACAACCCCGGCTTCTCCGAGAGCTTCAAGATGGCCCGCGACAAGGCCCTGGAAGCCGAAGACTCGATCTGATGTGCGGTCGCATCTCGCTTTTCGTTCTTCCTTCCGTCCTCGAGGACCGCTTCGACGCCGGGGTCGCCGACCCCCTGTCGCCGCGGTACAACGTCGCCCCCCGCGAGGACCTCGCGGTGATCCGCGACGACGCCCCCGGCGAGATCCGCCGCCACGAATGGGGCCTGGTTCCCGGGTGGGCCGACGATCCGGCGGGCAACCGACGGATCAACGCGCGCGCGGAGACCGTCGAGGAGAAACCGAGTTTCGCCGACGCGGCCGAGAACCGCCGCTGTCTCGTGCTCGCCGACGGCTTCTACGAGTGGCAACAGCGCACCGGCGGCAAACGGCCCTTCCGGATCGAGCGCGAGGACCGGGCGCCGTTCGCCATGGCGGGCCTGTACGAGCGCCACGACGACCGGACGACGGTGACCGTCGTCACGACCGAACCCAACGAGGTGGTCGAACCGCTGCACGACCGGATGGCGGTCGTCCTCGCCCCCGACGAGGAGCGCGCCTGGCTGGAGGCCGAGGACCCCGACGAGCGCGCGGCGCTGCTCTCGACGCCCGATCCGGATCCCTTCCACGCCTACCCCGTCTCGACGGCCGTCGACGACCCCACGAACGACTCGCCGGACCTGATCGAACCCGTCGACGTCCCCGCGGAGGACCCGCAGTCGGGACTGGACGACTTCGCGTGAAGGGAAAGCCGGGAACGTCACGCGAAGGGTCGAACGTGCCGGCGGCGGCACGAGGGGACGACGATGCGGGGGTCGCGGCAGGAGGTGACGAACGTACCGGGACGAGAGGGGGGACGACGGTGCCGGGGGCGCGACGCCTGCCACGGCGTTCGCACGGAGTCGTTCCACCGGGGGTTCCGGCAGGCGACGCGCAATCGGGAGTCCGGCCGGGACGGACGAGTAACTAACTATGTGGGATATATAGCGCTCCCGACCGCTCCCGTGGGGAGATGGCAACGCCAAAATGGCCGGGCGTCGTTGGCCCCGCCATGACGCTGGCCACGCGCGAACGGGTGCCCGCTCTGACCGCACTGCTGTCGATCCTGGCGCTGGCGCTCGTGTTCGGGGCCGTTCTCGGGGTGTTGCCGGTCCGGGCGCTCCCGCGGGCGCCGGACGCGGTGCTGTCGGCCATCCCCCACGTGAACGTTCTCCTCTCGGCGGCCGCCATCGTCACCATCGCCGGGGGCTGGCGGGCGATCCGCCGGGGCCGGGTCCGCCGGCACCGCCGGGCGATGTTCCTCGCGCTCGGGCTGTTCTTCTCGTTTCTGGCGCTGTACCTCTACAGGGTGGCGCTGGTCGGGCCGACGACGTTCGACGGCCCCTCGGCCGTCTACGGGTTCGTCTACCTCCCCTTCCTGGCGACCCACGTGTTGCTCGCCATCGTCTGCGTCCCGCTTTTGTTCTACGTGGCCCTGCTGGGCGTGACGGTCCCGGTCCGGGAACTCGGAAACACGCGACACCCCCGAGTCGGCCGCGTGGCCGCGGCGCTGTGGCTCGTATCCTTCGCTATGGGGATCGGCGTCTACCTGCTGGTCCACGTGGCGTACTAGCTACCCAGCTTCCCCGCGACGGCCCCGCCTGCACCGCCGAATACGATGGGGTAAAGCAGTCCCATCACGGCGGCCGACGCCTCCAGCTGGGGCCCGACGTCGAAGGTGGCGCTGAACAGGAACGTCCCGACGACGGCGAGCAGGAAGTAGCCGACGGCCTGGGACGCGCCGGCCCTGGCGCCGTCCCGGGGGTCGGTCGCATCGTCCCGGCGGGCCAGCACGTACCCCACGGCCAGCAGGACGACGACCGGCACCAGCAGCCAGACGGCCAGCGGGACGAGGTCGGCGACGCCCGTGAAGGCGCTCGACTCGCCGAACTCGCCCGTCCCGAACTGCTGGGCCCAGGCGCCGAGGGTCCCACCGAGTTCGCCGGTCAGCAGGTTCACCCAGATGCTCAGCCCGAAGACGCTGGTGCCGACGTCGACGAAGTGGGCGTTGTAGAACAGCCAGCCGACCAGGTCGACGGTCGTCACGCCGAGTTCGCCGGTGGACTCGCCGCTCGCGTCCCCGATGCCGTCGCTGGCCTCGATCAGGTACAGGCCGCCGGTGAGGACGTAGCCGACCAGAAACGACAGCCCGCCGGCGACCGCCCCTCGCTCGACGTCGATCCCCTCGACGTACGTGCCGCCGATCCCTCGCTGGTCCGTGCCCATGGTCGAACGTCTCGGACGGGACATTTAATTTTGGGCATCGAATTGCGATACCCGTCCGGCGGGCGCTTCCCGCGGCGTCGCATCCGGGACGCGCCAGCGAGACGCCTCGCAATAGCAAGACGAGAAGCAGTCCGTCGTCGTCGTGGTGGGGACTACAGCTGTTCGTCGCCGTCTCGGCCGTCGCCGTCCCGCTCGTCGCCGTCCCGCTCGTCGTCGCTCCCGTGGCCCCCGACGGCGTCGTCGCTCCCCTGGCCCTGGACGCCATCGTCGCCCGTTCGGTCATCCCCCGCCCCCGGACCGGATCGCTCGCCTCGCGGTGGCCGATCACCCTCCCGGCCCCCGGCCGGCCGGTCCCGTTGGCGACCCGGCTGGGACTCGCGTCCCGGGGTCGGCGACTGCTGGCTCCCCTGGCCGGCCGGCGGTCGTTGACCGGCCGGTGGCTGCTGGTCGCTCGGCGATTGCTGGTCGGCAGGCGGCTGGCCTCCCTGGTTGGCCGGCGGCTGCTGGTCCTGCTGGAAGCTCCCCTGCTGTCCCCGGGGCGGCTCTTGCCCCCGCTGGCCGGCCGGCGCCTGCTGGCCCTGCGGCGGCTGCTGACCGGGCTGCTGGTATCCCGGCTGGCCCTGCGCCGTCCCCGGGGCCGGCGCCGCCTGCCGTGGGGTCGGCCGGTCGGCGGTCCGTGCGGCGATGGCGCCCCCGACGCCGCCGAAGACGGCCGGGTACACCAGCCCCATCAGTCCGGCCGACATCATCAGTTGCGGCGCGATGCTGAGGCTCATCCCGAGTTGCCCGCCCGACACCGACCACGTGAACAGGAAGGTCCCCCCGACGGCCAGCGCGAAGTAGCCGATGGCGACCGAGGCTCCCGCCTTCGCGCCCTGGGTCGTGTCGGCCGCACCGCTCCGACTCGCGACCGCGTAGCCGGCCGCGACGAGGGCGACGACCGGCACCAGCAACCAGACCGGGGTGGGGACGGTGCTGATGAGCAACTCCAGTCCCTGTTCGACCTGGGCCGTTTGACCGCCGCCGGTCAGCTGGGACATCTGGCCGGTCAGGTCCACGCTGGCGGTGACGAAGTTGAACCAGATGCCCTGGCCCATGAGACTGAGACCGACGTCGACGAAGTGGACGTTGTAAAACAGCCAGCCGACGAAGTCCAGCGCCGAGGGCAACGACTCCGCGGCCCCACCGAACTGGCCGAAATCCCCGGAGCCGCCGAGTTGATCCATGACCTGGGCGGTGTCCCTGAACTCCACCCACGCCAGGACGCCCGTCAGGACGATCCCGAGGATCCAGGCCCCAACGCCGAAGATCACCCCGTCCTTGAGGTCGAACCCTCCCGCCGATTCCCCGCCCCGTCGCTGCATCGGTTGCTGCTGTCCGACTCGTGACATGGGGCCACGTGGTCGGTCATCCGATATAAAACCAATCGGTATCTGCCGGGAGGTGACCGGAGGCGGTTCAGTCGTCCCGGTCGTCGGCCGGTCGGTCGCCCGCCCGGTCGTCCGGTCGTCGCCGTCCATCGGCCGATTGATCGTCCGGCCGTTGCGGTCCGTCGTCCGGTCGTCGCGGTTCGTCGTCCGGTCGTCGCGGTTCGTCGCCCGGTCGGTCGTCCGTCCGTCCGCCCGGTCGCCGCTGTCGGTTACCCGGTCGTGTACCTTCCCGTCGTGGGTGGTGGTCCGGGGGCGACCGTCGTTGGTTCCCGCGTCGGCCTTCCGGCGGTCGCTGGGGGCTCGCCGGCCGGCCGTCGGCGGGTCCGTGCCGGGGCGGCTCGCCGGGGTTCGCCCGGGGCTGTCGACGCTCGGGGCCGGTCCGGACGGCCACCCAGCCGCCGAGCCCGCCGAAGACGGCCGGGTAGACCACGCCCATCAGCCCGGCGGCCATCGTCAGCTGGGGCCTGATGGCGAGTTCGACCGCCTCGCCCGACGGCGAGAGCCGCCAGGTGAACAGGAAGGTGCCGGCGACCGCGAGGACCGCGTAGCCGACGACGACCGAGGCGCCGGCTTTCGCCCCCTCGGTCGCGTCGACGACGTCGCTCCGGGACGCCACCATGTAGCCGCCCCAGGCTAACGTGGCGACGGGGACCAGCAACCAGACCACGGTCGGGACCGTCCCCACGAGGACGTCCAGCAGGCGCTCCAGTTCGGTGGTCCACGTCAACCCGCCCGGCGCCGCCTGGCTCGTTGCCAGGCCGGTCACCGTCACGTCGCCCCGGACGAGGTTCATCCACGCGCCGACGACGCCGAAGTCGAACCCGACGTTCACGAAGTGGGCGTTGTAGAACATGAAGCCGACGGTGTCGAACGCCGACGGCAGGAACTCGGACAGTTCCTCGACGTCGCCCGAGTCGCCCATCGACGACAGGGCCGAGGTGGTTTCCCGGAACTCGATCCACGACAGGATCGCCGTGAGGACGACCCCGAAGGCCCATGCGCCGGCGCCGAAGATCGCTCCGCGCTTGACGTCGAACGCCGAGGTGGCCGGTCGCCGCTGTTGCGCCCGCGACATGACCCCAAGTGGTCGGCCGGCCGTAATAAATTCAGTCGTCGTCGGCGTCGGCACCGTCCCCCCGGTAGATCGCCCGGTTCGTCTCGTTCAGCCGGTAGACCTGGACCAGCGGCGCACCGCCGACCGCGTACCGGTAGGCGGGGTCACTGTGCCGGAACAATCGCCACTCCCGGTCCTCCCAGGCCCGGTGACCTCGGCTGGTGATGAAGGCGTAGTAGTCCGCGTCGGCCGGATCGTCGACGAAGACGACGTCGTCGTCGAGGATTCCCTCCTGCCCCCGGTCGACCCACGCCGGCACGTCGAACGCCGCGATGGACCTGTTGGCGAAGTCGCCGTCGCGGTACACCTCCAGGGGTTCCCCGCCGACCGGGACGTACACGCGTACCACCCCCTCCTCGGCCGCACGTTCGTTCAGGAACGGGACGAGTTCCACGTAGGACTGCTGCCAGAACTCCACCTCGAAGCCCGCCTCCAGGGCACCGTCCTGTCCGCCAACCAGGCCGTTGTAGTACGTGTTCTCGTACGGTTCGTCGGTGGCGTAGGCGACCGCACCGGGTGTCGTGACCAGCAGTAGCGCTGCCGCCAGCGGGGCGTACCGGCGGACGGCCGGACCGTGGTTCGCCGCGGTCGAATCCGTAGTCTCGGGCCAGCGGTCGCGGAGTCGGCCCAGGAGTTCCGCCGCGCCGATGCCGGCGAGGGCGGCGACGAACGGGAACGCGGGCATGAACAGGCGAACGCCGTCGTAGGCGTGGGTCGGCGCCGCGATGACGACCAGCGGGACGAGCGCGTTCGCCAAAAGCAGCGGCGTCTCCCTGTTTTCGAGCGTGAGGGCGTCCCGGACCGCCCGCCCGGCGCCCACGACGGCCAGCGCCAGGATCGTCACGGGGACCGTCACGGCGACCATCACGAACGGGTAGTGCCAGGGGCCGGGCCCGAAGTACGTCTCCCCGAGGTAGTACACCGGGATGGGGTAGTGATCGAGGTGGAACCGGACGTACTCCTCGAAGTGGCCGACCGGGTCCACCCACAGGTACGGCCAGAGCGCGAGGACGGTCAACGGCGTCAGGACGAGCAACGAACCGATGGCGTACCGCTCGCGGGGGTCCGACAGGTCGACGGGCGCGCGCTGGCGCACGCGCTCGACCAGTTCGCGGCGATACGAGACGAGCAGCCACCCAGCGACCGCGACGGGAACGAAGAAAGCGTTGAGCTTCGTCGCGACGGCGAGACCGAAGGCGACTCCGAGCAACGCCGCGTACCGGGCGTCGTCGAAGCTCCGCCGGAACGTCCAGACCGCGAGGACCCACGTCGCGGCGGTCGGCACGTCGAGGGCGAGGTACCTGGAGTGGGCGAAAAAGCGCGGCGTGAACGCGAGGGCGAACGCCGCGACCGCACCCGCCTCCCGGGAGTGGGCGACGGCGGTCAGCCGGCCGACCAGGTAGATCGTCGCCGCCGCGAGGAGCACCGTGCTCACGCGGTGTGCGGCTATCGACTCCCACAGCGAGAGGCTGCCGCCGTTCAGCACCAGCGCCGTGCCCCACGCGAGCGCGGACAACGACTTCGCCAGCGGCGGGTGTTCGTCGTTCACTGCCCAGTGTTCGAGCAGCGCCGGATCCGTCGGTCCGTGCCCGGACGTCAGGAGTTCCGCGTAGTAGAGCCAGTAGGACTTGGAGGCGTACATGTACTTCCACTCGTCCGTCGTCACCCCGACCGCCTGGAGCGTCGGGAGCACGAGCACGAGAAAGGACAGCGCCGCGACCGCGGGGAGGAGCGCGTCGCTGTCGCGCACGCGGGCGAGGACGCGCGACCACCGGCCGCTCGTCCCGTCGGTCGTCGGGCCGTTCGTCTCGCGGGTCATCGCACTCGCCTCCGTCTCTCCACTGGGATCCCTGGGGGACGGTTGGGACGCCGCTGGCCGATCCGGTCAGGGAATCTACGGTCGTCGACGGGGCTCCCGGCAAACGCGAAGGGTCCTGTCAGGTCCAGGTACATCCTCCCCCCAGTTCACTCCTGCGCCGAGGGTACGTGGTGGACGGAGATTAACGCCACGGACGCCACATCGGCTCGTTCACTCCCGCCGACGACGGGAGTCCGCGGAGGGTCCCGGCCCCCAGAACCACGGCCCGCTCGTCGCTAGTCGTCGGCGGGTTCCGCCCCGGTCCGGTGGGGGTCCATCGCCTCGCCGTCGATCTCGTAGGGGTACTCGCCGGTGACGCAGCCGAGACAGAGGTCCGGGCGGGCCGTCCCGATGGCGTCGGCGACGGCGTCCACCGAGAGGTACGAAAGCGAGTCCGCGCCGACGGTCTCCCGGATCTCCTCGACGGACGCGTCGGCCGCGATCAGTTCCTCGCGGGTGGCCATGTCGATGCCCATGTAACAGGGCGCCAGGATCTGCGGCGACCCGATCCGGACGTGGACCTCCTCGGCGCCGGCCTCCCGGAGCAACTCGACCAGTTGCGTCGAGGTCGTCCCGCGGACGACGGAGTCGTCGACGACCGTGACCGTCCGGCCCTCGACCGTCGACCGGATGGGGTTCAGTTTGAGTCGGACCGCGCGCTCGCGCTCGTCCTGGGTCGGCATGATGAACGTCCGGCCGACGTAGCGGTTCTTCATCAGGCCCTCGGCGAACTCGACGTCCGCTTCCTCCTCCTGGGCGGCTTCCGCGTACCCCGAGGCGAACGCCCGTCCCGAGTCCGGGACCGGCATGACGACGTCCGTCTCGACGCCGGCCTCGTCCCAGAGCTTCCGGCCGAGTTCCCGGCGCACCTCGTAGACGAGTTCGCCGTCGAGCACCGAGTCCGGCCGCGCGAAGTAGACGTACTCGAAAAAGCAGTTGGCGGTGTGCTCGGTCTCGATTAGCTGGTAGGAGTCGAACCCCTCGCCGTCGTCCCGGAGCACGACCAGTTCGCCCGGCCGGACGTCCCTGACGAGTTCGCCGTCGAGCGTGTCGACCGCGGCGCTCTCGGAGGCCAGCACGTACCCGTCCTCTAGCTTGCCGATGCACAGCGGGCGGTTGCCCTGCGGGTCCCGCAACCCCATGACGGCGTCGTCGTGCATGATCGTCAGCGAGTACGACCCGTGGATTCGGTCCATGGTCCGCCTGATGGCTCGCACGAGGTCCTCCTCCAGGAGGTTCCGGGCGAGGTCGTGGGCGATCACCTCCGTGTCGCCGTCGGAGGTGAACGCGTGACCCTTCCCGGCGAGTTCCTCGCGAATCTCGTCGGCGTTGACGAGGTTACCGTTGTGGGAAAGCGCCAGCGACCCGCTCTTGAACGACACGGTGAACGGTTGCGCGCAGGCCTCGTCGACGCTCCCTGCGGTCGGGTAGCGGACGTGGCCGATCCCGGCGCTGCCGGCCAGCTCCGACAGGTCCTCGGGGTCGAACGCGTCGCCGACCAGCCCCATCGAGACGTGGTCGTGTTGCTGGAAGCCGTCGTGGGTGACGATGCCCGCGGACTCCTGGCCGCGGTGCTGGAGGGCGTACAGGGAGTAGTAGATGGGCCGGGCCGCGTCGCGCCCTTCGAGCGAGACGCCGACGACGCCGCACTTCTCCGTAGGTCCGTCGGACCGCGGCGCGGTTGCCCCGTCGGGGTGGCCGCCACTCATGGACGCCACTGCGACACCCAGGAGTAAAAACCCACGCTTTTGCATCCCCGACGGTAATGAACCTTTATATTGTACACAATCGTGGGTAAAACAGGGAGTAACGCGCCTGCCGGGCAGTCGTGTGGTGCTCCCGGGTCGGGGGCGCCAGCGCGTGCTCGACGGCGGACGGAACGTCCGGACGGCCGAAGCTATTCGGCAGACGGGGCAGTCGAAGCTATCGGGCGTCGGGGAGAGGGCGCGGAGAATCCGTCAGTTGTCGCCGGTCTTGCCCTGCCAGGCGTACTCGCGTCGCTTGGCGGACTTGCCGAAGCCACACGACGAGCACTCCTTTTTCTTGACGTGGTAGGACTTCTCGCCACAGCGGCGACACTTGACGTGCGTCGTCGTGTTCTTCTTGCCCTGTGCGGGGGTTCCGTCGGTGGTCATGGATGTATCGAGACGAGGTTGTCGCCGCGTATAATCGTTGTGTCTTCCACCTGCTCGGGTTCCTCCTCGAAGTCGTGATCGCCCGCGGCCGGTTCGAGTACGACGTTCATGTGCTGGTCGTAGCCGCCGAGTTCACCGACGTAATGTTCGCCGCTCTTGAGGCGGACGCTGACCACCTCGCCGAGCGAGTCCTCCAGCACGTCGAGCGGACGTCCGGGCATACCCGTACGGCCACGCGATACGCCCATAAACGTACCGGAACGGGATGTAAAACGTTGGGGCCAGCGACGACGTTGCCGGCTTCAGATCTCGACCGCGAACCCGTCGTACTCGTCGGCCCGTCCGGCGAACGCGCCCAGCAGGTCCGCCGTCGCCACGAGGTCGTCGGTGTCGATCACCTCGACGGGCGTGTGCATGTAGCGGTTCGGCACGCCGACGTTCAGCGACGGGATGCCGCCGCGGGCGGTGTAGAAGGCGTCGGCGTCGGTCCCGGTCGAGATGCCGGCGGCCTGTAGCTGGACCGGGACTTCCGCCCCGCCGGCGGCCTCCCGGACCGCCCGGACGAGTTCCGGGTGGTTCGAACTGCCGCGGGCGATCACCGGTCCGTCGCCGAGTTCGACGTCGGCGCTCTTTTTCGTCGCCTCGTCTTTGACCGCGGTGGTGTAGTCGGTCGCGTGGGTCACGTCGACGGCGATGGCGGCGTCCGGCGCCAGGTCGAACCCGACCATCCGCGCGCCGCGTTTGCCCAGTTCCTCCTGGACCGTCGAGACCGCGTAGACGGTCGCGTCGACGTCCGCCTCGACTGCTCTCCGCAGGCCCTCCGCGGCCGCCCACGTGCCGATCCGGTTGTCCAGGCCCCGGGCGGCCACGCGGGTCCCCTGGAGGTCGCGGACGCCCGACGCGAAGGTGATCGGGTCGCCCACCTCGACGAGGTCGCGGGCGTGCTCGCCGTCCTCGGCGCCGACGTCCGCGCACTGTTTCCAGACGTCGTCGATCTCGTCGTCGTCGCGGTCCCGGAGGTGGATGGCCGACTGGCCGATGACGCCCTCGACCGGTCCGTCCTCGGCGTGGATCGTGACGTGCTGGCCGCGGGAGACCGTCGCGTCCGAGCCGCCGATCCGCCCCAGGTGGACGAACCCGTCGTCGTCGATCCGGCGGACGATGAACCCGATCTCGTCTGCGTGGCCCGCCAGCGCGACCTCCGGGGCGTCCGGGTCGCCCTCGTGGACGGCGACCGCGTTGCCGTAGGCGTCGGTCCGGACCTCGTCGGCCAACGCCTCGACGTACTCGACCCAGACGCGCTGGCCCGCGGCCTCGAAGCCGGAGGGGCTCGGGGTTTCGAGCAGTCGGTCCAGGAAGTCCCGTCGCTGTGGATCCATAATCGGCCTTAGACGGGGGGTGTGAAGAATCCCGCGACCCACCCCACGGATTGCCCCTGCCTGGGCGGCCGCGGCCCTCCGGGCCAACAGTGAAGGCGCCGGAACCCCCACGTTGAGACGACCATGAGTGATAGCAACAGGTCCCTCTTCCAGGTGCACTTTCACAGCCACGGCGACGTCCAGTTCGGCCCGCGGTCGCTGGGCCGCGGCACCGAGGAGACCGAGGAGTCGGCCGCGGAACCGGAAGCCGGCCTCTCGGTCGGCGCGATGGCGCTGATGGTGTTCGGCCTCGCAGTCGGCGTCGCGCTCGTCCGGCGGCGTCGCCGCCAGCGCCGCGAGCGCGCGGAACCGGAACAGAAGAATCTTGACCGCTGGATTCCAACGCGATAATGTGAGCATCCTGCAAAGCGTGCGAGCCGTCGCCGGCGCCTCCGGCGAGGGCCACGTCGACTGGACGGCGGCCGCCGACGCGGCCAAGGCGTCGACCGACCCGGGGTCGCTGGCGCTGTCGGCCGCGGAGCGCGAGGCGTACGCGAGCGACGTCCGCGAGGCCCGCGACCGCGTCCGGACGGTCACCGGCGTCGGGTTCGACCTGCCGGCGACCGCCGAGGTACAGAACCGCCACCACTGGATGGACGCCAACGTGGAGACGTTCGCGCGCGTGATGGAACCGCTGGAGGAACACGCGCCCTCCCTGCTGCCCGACGTCGCCCGGACGATGAACACCGGGACGATGGGCGTCATGCTCGCGGTGCTGGGCCGGAACGTCCTCGGGCAGTACGACCCCCTGTTGCTGGCGGAGGGCGACGAGCACGCGCTGTACTTCGTCCACCCCAACATCGAGCGGGTGGCCGGGGAACTGGAGGTCGACCGCGAGCGGTTCCGCCGCTGGATCGCCTTCCACGAGGTGGCCCACGCCGCGGAGTTCGGGGGCGCGCCGTGGCTCTCGGCGCACCTGGAGGAGCGCGTCGAGCGCGGCGTCGACGCGCTGGCGGGAGGCACCATCGACCGCGACGCGTTCCGCGAACTGGACGCCGCGATGACCGCCGTCGAGGGGTACGCCGAACTGGTGATGGACCGGGCGTTCGACGAGGAGTACGCCGACCTCCGGGAGAAACTGGACGAGCGCCGGCGCGGCCGCGGCCCGCTGTCGCGTCTGCTCCGGCGGGTCCTCGGTCTCGGCCTCAAGCGCCGACAGTACGAGCGCGGCAAGGAGTTCTTCGAGACGGTCGCCGACGAGGTCGGCGTCGAGGGCGCCGCCGCCGTCTGGGAGCGCCCGGCGAACCTGCCGACCGACGACGAACTCGACCAGCCCCGCGAGTGGCTCCGCCGGGTGAACCCGTAAGTCGTCGCGGTAGCTCCGGTTCTCGCGGCTCGCCCGTTATCGTCTCGACTTAGGCTCCCGGTGCGCTCGTCTCGACTTAGGCTCTCGGTACGCTCGTCTCGATCTAGGCTCCCGGCGCGCGCGAGCAACGCGCGCGAGGGACGACGTGAGCGTCCGGGTGAGCGGCGGCGCCGCGAACCCAGGCCGAACGAGGCGGCTGGGGAGGCGTGAGGTATACCCCTAGTTGTCGGCTGCCGTCGAGTCACGTCGGATCAGCCAACGCTAGCGGTACGCAACGACCAGGGATACCACCACCTCCCCAGCCGACTGCGTTACTCGGTCGCTTCGCTCCCTGCGTTACTGCGCGTTCCTCGCGCGCGCCGACCGCTCAGCCACGTCGAAGTCACGACCACCTCGAAGCGACAGCCACGTCGAAGTCACGACCACCTCGAAGCGACAGCCACGTCGAATCAGCCACCCCGAAGCCACCTAGAACTCCAGTCGTGAGAGATACCACACCAGTCCGACGCCGAACGCCGCGCCGGCCAGCACGAGGCCGCCGATCACGGCGAGATCAGCGCCGCCCTGGACGCCGATCAGCGCGGCGGAGACGGCGACCAGGGCGACGAACACGCCCTTGATCGCCGCGTTCCAGTTGCGACGCTCCTCCTCGCTGATCGTGCCGCGGTCTACCACGGTACCGCCTCGCTCGTCCGGCCGGGATCGACGGCGTCCATGGGCGCCCTAGGCCGGGGGCGGGCTTGACCTTACTGGAAGCCGCGCCCGACGCCGTCGTCGCCGACGAGGTCGTCGAGTTCGGCGTCCAGCACCTCTTCTGCGTCCTCGAAGGTGGTCGCCAGTTCGTCCAGCGCCTCCGGCCGGTCGGTTTGCTCGTACTCCATCGGGCCGAACGCCGGGCTGTCGAGGACGTCCATCACGTCGTCGAACAGGTCGTCGGGCGCGGTCGGCGCCTCGGCGTGGGCCTTCAGCACCTCCTCCAGCCGGTCGGCCTTGCGCTCGGCGTCGTCCTCGTCCTCGGGCGGCTGCTGGACCGCGAATCGGCCGCCGGCGTCCTCGCCCGGGAACAGCGGGTCCAGGTCCTCGTCGACCCGCCGGGCGATCTGCGTGCCGACGCCTTTCACCTCGAAGGGGTTTTTCGCGTAGGTCTTCAACTGGAAGACCCCGGCGCTGGGGTGGCCGAGGTAGAGGTCCTCGCCGAGCCCGCCGTCGCGGTCGCCCGCGATGGCCCGCCAGTCGTCGGGGTCGGCGTTCTCCTCGACGACGTCGGTCACGATGTCCCGCCAGTCTCTGACCCGCATGGGGGGCAGTTCGCGCGAAGCCGGGTTCAAGTTGTCGGTTTGATGGGCCCCGGAGGCGTCGTCGTCCCCAGCGACGGCACCGCGACCGACACCGTTTTTCCGCCGGCCGAACAGGGAGTGGCTGTGAACCTGCGCGGGACGGTCGTCGACGTCGGGGAGATCAGGACGGCCGACACCCAGTACGGCGAGCGCGACCTGGCGGAGTTGCAGGTCCGCCCCGAGGAGGGAGGGGCCCCGGTCGACGACGACGGCGAAACCATCGAGTCGGCCGGCGACGACGCCGTTCGGGTCACGCTGTGGGGCGACTGGGCCGAGACCGCTGAGTACGTCGAGGCCGGGACCGAACTCGCGGCCTACGACCTCGAACGCGACGAGTATCGCGGCGAGGTGGGCTACGCGACCGGCGGCGATTCGACGGTCGTCGTCGAGCCCTCCTTCCTGGTGGACGTGACCGACGTGCGCTCGTGGGTGCAGTGCCCGCGGATGTACTACCTGAACGAACTCGGGGGCGTCCCGCTGAACTACCCCGTCGTGATGGGGACGGTGGTCCACGAGGTGTTCGGCGACTTGCTGCGCGGCCGGGACCTGGACGAGGCCGTCGAGGACCGCGTCGCGGAGGTCGGCCTGGAACTGGGCCTGCTCGGCCGCACCCGCGCGGAAGTCGAGGGCGACGTCCGCCAGCACGCCCGCGCCATCGAGGGCTGGCTCCAGCAGGGGGCCCTCGGCGCGGAGGATGGGGCGGCCGCCACCGATCCGGAGCGGCTCGACTGGGCCGCGACGGACGACTGGCGCAGCGAGCAACTGCTGGTGAGCCCCAGGTACGGCATCAAGGGACGGGCCGACGCGATCAGGCGGGGGATGCCCGTCGAACTGAAGACCGGCAAGAACACCAAGCGGGACCCGCGGTTCCAGGACAAGGTGCAGGCGGTCTGCTACGCCCTACTGTTGCGCGAGCGCGGCGTCGACGCCGACACGGGGACGCTGCTGTACACGAAAAACGCCAAACTCGAACGCGCCGAGGAGAGCGGCGACCTCTCGCCGGCCAAGGAGTTCTCCATCGGCGAGGGACTGCTGGACTTCGTGATCCGGGCGCGCAACGAACTGGCGGCGATGGCCACCAGCGACGCGATCCCGACCGGCTACGAGGCCGACGCGAAGTGCGAGTACTGCTTCGAGCAGGACACCTGCATGGTCGTCTCGGGCCGCCTCGACCAGGAGTCGAAGGCCGGACAGGTCGGACGCGCGATTCCCGAGGAGGAGCAGCAGTACTTCGACCGCATCTCCCGCCTCGTGGCGGCCGAGCGCCGGTCGGTCCACCGCGAGTACGCGAAACTGTGGGAGCAGTCCGCCGACGAACGGGCGGCCGACGACCGCGCAATCGTCGACCTCGAACCGACGGGCCGCGAGCAACTGGCCGACGGCCGCTGGCGGTTGATCGCGGAGGCGCCCGCCGAGGCCGTCTCGAAGATTCGCGTCGGCGACGTGGTGCTGGCCAGCGACGGCGACCCCGTCGAGGGAACCGCGGAACTCGCCCGCGTCGAGCGCCTGGGGTCGACCGTCGAGGTGGTCAGCGACGAACCGCTTCCCCTCCAGCGACTGGACGTCTACCCCTCGGAACTGTCCGCCGACCGGATGCTGACCGCGTTGCACGACGCGCTGCTGAAAGGCGACGCAGACCGCAAGGACGTGCTGTTCGGTCGGCGCGATCCGGCGTTCTCCGAACCGGACGAGACGTTCGTCGACAACAACGACGCCCAGGACCGCGCGGTGCGGACGGCGGTCGGCGCCGGGGACTTCGCGCTCGTTCACGGTCCGCCCGGCACCGGCAAGACGTTCACCATCGCCCGCCTGGTCCGGGCGCTGGTCGAGCGCGGCGACCGCGTCCTGCTGTCGGCGTTCACCAACCGCGCGGTCGACAACGCCCTGGAGGCGTTGCGCGAGCAGGGATTCGAAGATGTCGTTCGCGTCGGGACCCGGACCGGCGTCCGCGAGGACATGCAGGACGTCCGTCTCTCCACGCGGGGCGATCCCGACGAGCGGGCCGCGGCCCTGCAGGACGCGCCGGTCGTCGCCGCGACGACGGCCACCTGCGGGTCCCGCGTCATGCGCGAGGGGGAGTTCGACGTCGCCGTCGTCGACGAGGCGTCCCAG
>CAYTAG010000068.1:0-14892 GCA_964435625.1 uncultured Halobacteriales archaeon
GGGTGCGGAAGCGCTCGTTCCAGGTGCGCAGGCGCTGCATCTTCTGGCGCTGGCGGGCCGAGAGGGTCCGACCGTAGGCGTCCTTGTCCTGCCAGCCGATGTTGGTCGACAGCCCCTTGTCGTGCATCATCTGCGTGGTCGGCGCGCCGACCCGGCTCTTCTGGTCGCGCTCGCTGGCGTCGAACGCGCGCCACTCCGGCCCGCGGTCGATTTCGTCGGCCTCGACGACCAGTCCACAGTCCGTACAGACCGTCTCGCCGTGTTCCTCGTCGCTCACGACGTTGCCGCCACACTCCGGACAGCCCTCGCGCTCGCCCGCCTCGCGTTCGTTCGTCTCCACGTTCTCCGTCGTCGTCCGAATGCTCGTTTCCGTCATTTGGGGTCTCCGTGGGGAGGACGGCTGGTTCGGCGGTGAAAAATACTCGTCACCAGCCGCATCTTCCTTAACCACACGTTAGACCGAAACCCTTAAAAATCCTTCGAACCGGTCGAGTATTGACACGTCTCACGTCATGCGTTCTCACGACACATATATAGATACTCGAATACGAGTAAATTATTTTCACTCGTTCGACAGTATTAAGCTTTTCTCACGGGGCTGGTCGTGATCGGTTACGACTGCGAGCAACGTCGCCACGCCCGGAAGCCCCATGCTCGCCGACGGAGTAGCCCCTGGACCGGGGTCACGTCCTCAGTCTCGTCCGGAAGTCCTCGATAGTCAGCCGCAGGCCCTCGTCGAGCGAGGTTCGCGGTCGCCAGTCCAGCCGGTCGGTGGCTCTCGTGAGGTCGGGTCGACGCTTCGATGGGTCGTCCGTCCGGGCGGAGACGTGGACGATTTCGAGGGATTCGGTGACGAGTTCGCGGATCCGTTCCGCCAGCGACAGGATGGTGATCTCCTCGTCGTTGCCGAGGTTCACCACGTCCCCCTCCATCGAGGGTTCGCCGGCGACCGCGATCAACCCGTCGACCAGGTCCGAGACGTAACAGAAACTCCGGGTCTGGGAGCCGTCGCCGTGGACGGTCAACGGTTCGCCCGCGAGGGCCTGGGAGACGAACGTCGGCACGACGCGCTCGTCGTCGGGCCGCATCCGTGGGCCGTAGGTGTTGAAGATGCGAACCGTGCGAACGTCGAGGTCGAACTGCCTGGCGTACACCGTTCCGAGGGTCTCGCCGAACCGTTTCCCGACGTCGTAGGGGGCACGCTCCCCGCGGACGTTCACGCGGCCGGCGTACGATTCCGGCTGGGGGTGGACCTCCGGGTCCCCGTACACCTCGCTGGTCGACGCGAGGACCACCGTCGCGTCCTGCTCCAGCGCGAGGTCCAGCACCCGGTTCGTCCCGACGCTGTTGGTGAGCGCGATGTCCAGTCCGTGGCTCAGGAACTCGCCCGGCGACGCCCTGGACGCCAGGTGGAAGACGACGTCGACGTCGTCGACCGCCGGCCGTTTCTCCTTGAGGTCCGCGGTGACGAGTTCTACCCGGTGATCCCGGTGGTGGGCGAGGTTGCGACGGGCCCCGGTCGAGAAGTTGTCGACGACCGTCACGCGGTGCCCGGATTCGACGAGTCGGTCGACGAGGTGACTCCCGACGAAGCCCGCGCCACCGGTGACGACGGCGTGGTCGACGTGGTCGCTCATCGATGGCTCCCACGTTCGGGTACGGTCCCCGGTCGTTTCACGTTGAGTCGGTACATGTAAGGAGGGTTTATACCGTCTGAATTCTGTCAGGTCCGGTTCCGGGACCACGCGGGCCTGTCAGGTCCGGTCAACGCGGGTCCGGGCGGACGGCAGTCGGCAGGACTCCAGGATCGCCGGTCGAAACGCCGTCCAGCCGCAAGCGTTAACTTTCGATCAGCAGTCCGGGAAAACGACCAGCGAGGACGACGATGATCCGAGACGATTCCGGCCGGGCGGTCGGCGACGCGACGACGGTGGCGGTCGTCGGCGGCGGGGTCTTCGGCACGACCGCCGCGATCAGGCTGGCCGATGCCGGCTACGAGGTCGACCTCTACGAGAAGGCCGACGACGTCCTGTCCGCGACCTCCCGGAGCAATCAGTTCAGGTTGCACCGTGGGTACCACTATCCCCGGAGCACGCTCACCGCGAAGCAGTGCCGTACCGCCGAACGGGCGTTCGCCGAGGAGTACGCCGACGCGGTCGTCGAGAGCGGGACCCACTACTACTGCATCGCCGAGGAGGACACCAGAACGACGGGCAGGGAGTACCTCCGGTTCTGCGACGAGGTCGGCCTCGAATACGAGCACGAGACTCCGGCGGTCGTCGACCCCGGGAAACTCGATGCGTCGCTACGGGTCCGGGAGCACCGGATCGACCCCGTCCGGTTGCGGGAACTCTGCCGGACGCGTCTCGAACGGTCCGGCGTCGACGTCCACCTCGGACGGCGGGTCGACGACGTCGACTCGCTGGCCCAGGACTACGTCGTCGTCGCCACCTACGCCCACCTCAACGCGGTGCTCGGGTCGGACTCGTCGCTCCGCCGGGAGTACAAGTTCGAACTCTGCGAAAAGCCGGTCGTCGAACTACCGCCGGTGTTCGCGGGGACGAGCGTCGTCGTCATGGACGGCCCGTTCATGTGCGTCGATCCCTACGGCCGGACGGAGCGGTTCCTGCTGGACAACGTCGTCCACGCCGTCCACGACCGGATGGTCGGCGCGGAACCCGACTTCGACGACGAGTACGACCCGCTGTTGAACCGCGGACTGATCGAGGACCCGGACCCCACGAAGTTCGACGACTTCGTCGCCCACGGCTCGGAGTTCTTCCCCGACCTGGACCGGGCGGACCACGTCGGCTCGATGTACACGGTCCGCACCGTGCTCCCGGACGTCGAGGAGACCGACGCCCGCCCCACGCTCGTCGAACAGGACGGCGACGTGTTCGTCCTGTTCTCCGGGAAGATTCCCAACGCCGTGACGGCCGCCGACGAACTGCGCCGGCGGATCGACGCCGACCGGTGACGGTCACCCCATCCGGGCGAGGACGTCGTCGAGGACGCGGTCGACCTCGCGTCCGAACTCGCCGTCGGTAACCGGCTCCCGCCCCGTCTCGACGCACTCCAGGAACGCCGCGCACTCGGCGCCGAGCGGTTCGACGTCGGGCACGGGAACGCGCTCGTAGCCGTCCGTCCCGCGCCGGTAGAGGCGGTCGTCCTCGAACAGGAGGCACTCGCCCGCGTCGGTGACGAACGTGATCGCCTTGCGGTCGACCCGGGAGATGCGGTTGGCGTGCATCGAGAACGCCGTCCCGTCTTCGAGCGACCCACCGAGGGAGACGACGTCGGTCCGTTCGCCGACGCCGCCCGCGTCCAGGACGTCGAGGTCGTCGATCCCGCCGTCGCAGAGGTACCGGAGGAGCGCGACGTCGTGGGAGAGGAGGTTCCGGACCACCGGTTCGTCGAAGGGCCCGAACTTCTCCCAGTCGAAGCGCGCGTACTGGATCGAGTCCCCGACCAGCCGCTGGACTTCCCGGATCGCCGGATTGTGGACGAAGACGTACCCGACGAAGAGGGTCCGGTCCCGGTGGTCGGCCAGCGCCACCAGGTCCGCGGCGTCCCCGGCGGACCCGGCGAGCGGCTTCTCGACGAAGACGTGCTTGTCGGCCGCCAGCGCCCGCCGGGCCAGTTCGGCGTGGGTGTCGATGGGGGTCGCCACGACGACGGCGTCGACCCGCGGGTCCCCCAGAACGTCGGCGTAATCGGTCGTCACCTCGACCGACGGGTAGCGGTCGGCCACCCACTCGGCGTTGCGCCGGTCGCCCGCGTGGTGGCAGGCCACGACCTCGGTGCGCTCGTCGAAACACCGCAGGAGGTTCTTGCCCCACCGACCGATCCCGGCGATGGCGACAGCTGGCGAACTCATGTGCTACGCTCGCGGATTCCGTCGTTCCCTTCGGGCGTCACGTGTCCGAACACTCCGGGGGAGACGTTCCACCTCCATCAGGTTTTGGGGACGGCCCGTCGTCGAACCGACCGTTGCCGTTCGACTGCCGGGTTCGAGACGACGCGGCAGGAGACCCGGCCGAAACGGTAAGGCGCCGGACCGCGAGGTGCCGGCATGGGCATCGACCGGCCGGACGTCGACCCGGAAACGTTCCTGGAGGACGTGGAGATGCGCGTGGGCGAGGTCGTCTCGGTGGAGGACTTCCCCGAGGCCCGAAAGGACCTGTACAGACTGGAGGTCGACTTCGGCGGCGAGCGCCGGCAGTCGGCGGCGGGGCTGACCGACAATTACGACCCGGAGGACCTGCTGGGCCGGCAGGTCGTCGCCGTCGTCAACCTGGGGACCGTCACCGTGGCCGGGTTCGACAGCGAGTGCCTGGTGACCGGCGTCGACGACGCCGACGGCGACGTCGTCCACCTCCAGCCCGAGCGGGAAGTCCCGAACGGGACGCGAGTGTACTGAAGAACATTCACCTTCAATATCCACGTTCGAAGCTAATTAGCAATATTTACGTCCCCTCTGTGGGGACGGGCTAGTAACGATGGCCCTACCGGAGGCGGACGGTCACTCGACGGAATCGATTCTCTGGGCGGCGGCGTTCGCGATCCTGCTCGCGTTCGCGATCCCATGGTTCCTCTGGGGTGACGGAACCGTCGTGGCGGGATTACCGGTCTGGCTCTGGTGGCACGTCGGGTGGATGGTCCTGGCGTCCGGGGCGTTCTACCTGTTCGCCCGGCGGGCCTGGGGCGTCGGCGTGACGACCGGGGGTGAGTCGCCGTGAGCGTGGCGCTGGAGTTGGGCATCGTCGTCGGGTACCTGCTGGTCACGCTGGCGGTCGGGCTGGTCGCCTACCGGGTGACCGAACGGACCGCCGAGGACTACTACCTGGCCAGTCGGACGTTCGGCACCGTCGTCCTGCTGTTTACGGTGTTCGCGACGCTGTTGTCGGCGTTCACGTTCTTCGGCGGTCCCAACACCGCCTACCTGTACGGGCCGGAGTGGATCCTCGTGATGGGGTTGATGGACGGCCTGTTGTTCGCCGTCCTCTGGTACGTCGTCGGCTACAAGCAGTGGCTCGTCGGGAAGGCCCGCGGGTACGTGACCCTGGGCGAGATGCTCGGCGACCGGTTCGGTTCGTCGCGGCTCCGGGCGCTGGTCGCCGGCGTCAGCCTGTTCTGGCTGTTCCCGTACGTGATGCTCCAGCAGATCGGCGCCGGGGGCGCCCTCGCGGCACTGACCGGGGGTGCAGTCCCGTTCTGGGGCGGGGCGACCCTGATCACCGCGTTCATGATCGTCTACGTCCTGCTGGCTGGGATGCGCGGGATCGCCTGGACGGACACCCTCCAGGGTGCGTTCATGCTGATCATGGTGTGGGCCGCCTTCCTCTGGGTACTCGTGGCCGTCGACGGCGGCGTCGGCGCGATCAACGCCGGAATCGAGACGGAGACGCCCGAGTTCCTCGAACTCGGGAGCGACTTCTACACGCCCCAGCGGATGCTCACGTTCGCGGTCAGCATCGCCTTCGGCGTGGCGATGTTCCCGCAGGTGAACCAGCGCTTTTTCGCCGCCGACTCCGAGACGGTGCTGAAGCGGACGTTCGCGCTGTGGCCCGTGCTCGTCCTCCTGCTTTTCGTCCCGGCGTTCCTGCTCGGCGCGTGGGCCAGAGGTCTGGGCGTCGCGGTCGACGTCGGCGCCGGCGAGAACGTCCTCCCGACGTTGCTGGCCGAGTTCACGCCGGGCTGGTTCGCCGCGCTGGTCGTCGCCGGCGCCATGGCCGCGATGATGTCCTCCAGCGACTCGATGCTGCTGTCGGGGTCGTCGTACTTCACCCGGGACGTCTACCGGCCGCTGGTCGACCCTGACCTCTCGACGGACCGGGAGGACCTGCTCGGCCGGGTCGGCGTCGCCGTCTTCGCCACCGCCGCGCTGGTTGCGAGCCTGCTGGTCGGCGGCAGCGCCGACGTCGGCGTCGTCGGCGAGGTGCTAGTCGACGTCGGGGACACCGCCTTCGGCGGGTTCGCGCAACTGGCGTTCCCGGTGATCGTCGCACTGTACTGGCCTCGGACCACCCGGACGGGAATGTACGCGGGGATCCTCGGCAGTCAACTCGTCTACACCCCGTCGGTCCTGCTCGACCCGGTCACCGTCGGCAACGTGACGCTCTTGGCGGACACGTACCTCGGCTGGGGCATCTCGCTGTACTGCATGTTGCTGGGACTGGTGCTGACCGTGGGCGTGTCGATGGCGACGGCGCCGGCGGCCGAGGAGGACCGGGCGGCGTACGGCCTGGCGGACTGACCACGATCGTCTCGCGAGCCCCTCCGCTCGTCGGGTCGCCGCGACCCCAGCATCCTTCGGTACGCCGATCGAAGGGGGCGTATGGCCGACACCAACCGGACGTTCCTGCTCGCGAAGCGCCCGGAGGGCAAGCCGGACCGCGACGCTTTCGAACTGATCGAACGCGACGTCCCGGAGCCGGGGCCGGGCGAGGCCCTGGTCCGGACGCGGTACCTGTCGGTCGACCCGTACATGCGCGGGCGGATGCGCGCCGGCGAGTCCTACGCCGAACCCTGGGACGTCGGCGAACCGCTGAAGGCCGGCGTCGTCGGCGAGGTCGTCGAGTCCAACGGCGCCGGCTTCGAGGCGGGCGACCTCGTCACGGGGAACCTCCAGTGGGCGGACTACGCGACGGCGCCCGGGACGGAACTCAGCGAGGTCGATCCGGACCTCGCCCCGGTCTCGACGGCGCTCGGGGTCCTGGGAATGCCCGGCCGGACCGCCTACTTCGGCACTCGGGAGGTCGCCCGTCCGACCGCCGGCGACACGTTCGTCGTCACGGGCGCGGCCGGCGCGGTCGGGTCGGTCGCCGGCCAGATCGCGAAGCTGTCTGGCGCCCGCGTGGTGGGGTTCGCCGGTTCCGACGAGAAGGTCACGTTCGTCGAGGAGGAACTGGGGTTCGACCGGTGCATCAACTACGCGACGACCGACGACTACCGGGCGGCACTGGACCAGGCGGCACCCGACGACATCGACGCCTACTTCGACAACGTCGGCGGCCCCATCACCGACGCCGTCTTCACGCGGCTGAACGTCGACGCCCGGGTGGCCGTCTGCGGGCAGATCGCGCTGTACAACGCCGAGGAGGTGCCGACGGGGCCGCGGAAGCTCCCGACACTCATCGAGACGCGCGCGACCGTACGGGGCTTTCTGGTAGGGGACTTCGCGTCGCGGTTCGAGCAGGCGACCCGCCAACTCGCGGAATGGGTCCAGTCCGGCGAAATCGCGTACCGCGAGACGATCACCGAGGGGCTGGAGAACGCCCCCGACGCGTTCCTCGGCCTGTTCGAGGGCGAGAATATCGGGAAGCAACTGGTGAAGGTGAGCGACGGCGAGTAAACTGAGGCGTCTTCTGAACGTCGAACGACCCGAAAGCCCTCGCGGCGTCGCCCTTTCAGTCCGCCAGGTGTAGTCTGACCCACCGGCGTCTCAACGCCGGCAAACGCAGTTAAAGTAATTAATAAAATAAAGTACGGTGATTTGACATAGATGGCGTGGAGGTCAAACGCACGGTACGGGTTCGCCTCGACGTGCCCGACGACCGCAAGCAATACCTCCACGCCACCAACGAATTGTTCCAGCACTGCGCGAATCGTACCGCAGAGTGGACGTGGCGCTATCCCGACGAGGACTGCGTGACCAGCAAAAGCAAAGCCGAAAACGCTCTCTACGAGGGCCTCTGCGAGGAAACTGACGGTCTGCGCGCAATCTCGTCCTGAAAGCCATCAAACGCGCCACCAACGACATTGAAAACTGCGTGGACAGGCTCATGGGCGGGGAGAACACGAGTCATCCCGAGTGTGAGACGTTCAGCATCGTCTACGACGAGCGAGCCGCTACATACCATCGCGACAAGGTGAGTTTCGCCACCGTGAACGACTCGACGAATGCTCGCTCCTCGGCCGTGAGCATCGGCATAGATATGGTCTCAGGCGTCCGGTGGTCGGTTCCACAGTCCGTGGCAGTCTCGGTCGACGCTGCTGTCGCCGACTCGGAGGCTCCCCTCCGTGTCATCGCACTGGGTGAACGACCGCGCACCCGAGAGGGGGCCATGGAGCGGCTGACCCGCGAGTTCGAGCCGAAGTACCGTCGCGTCATCGACCGGCTGGTCGAGTGTCCGCCGGCGCGGCGCCGGCGGCTGGATTATTTTCATCTATATGAAAGTTAACAATAAAAAGTGAAAACCAACTAAAGGTAGGTGATTTGTAGTGGGATAGGCGCTCCACTTCTGGCCCCGATAATTCTTATATACTAGTACATATTTGAGTCAAATATTAAAGAAAATATTTTAAGGGAATCGAAACTGAGGTATATACTGCCATGAGTAGAAAAAATGGCATCAATTCGAAGGGTAAAGGGAAGAAACCGCCAAGAAGAGAGGTTTTGAAGGCTGTGGGAGTCGCTGGAGCTCTCGCTGCTCCAAGCATTAGAGTTGGGGCAAACGCAAGCAGATCAGCCGGCGATGGGGTTGAAATTGTCACTCACAAATCTGCACGGGGGCCTGAAATTACGAAGAAAGTACCCCGACCATGGAAAGAACATATCGATCATATTGAACAGGTCAAGGATAAGTTGGCAGATCGATTCCTAAATCAGTCGGGATTTCAGGTTGTTTCGATGGTAGGTGCAGATGAAGACTACGCGGGAAAACAAGGGTTCAAACTGCAGATGGAAGTAGGTGAGTCCAAATTATCCAATGAGGTCCCCGAACAAGTCGATGGTATTCCGGTTGAAACAGTAGAACCCCGGGAGAGAGTTCCGGAGTCCTGCGACGAAGATAATGAAACGTGTTATAAAACGCAAGAATATGACGATACGCCAGGAGGGGTGATCTTTGACAGTGCTACCTCATGTTGTCAATATTATAGGAAGGAGGGTTATTACGATTATACGCAGACGATGTTAGCAGCGGCTCACGGGGTTGGTAACCGGTGTAACGAAGACCTGGTAGGGAATTCCATTGTCCAATATGAAGTAGCCGGTGATCAACGAGGTGATGACTGGGGTGAAGTTGTCGAGGCTGAGCCGGGGATGGATGTTGCTCTTTGTGAGCCAACTGAGTCGGGAAAATCGGTAGACAACGTCATTGCTGAGCAATACGGAGATCTACCAATCAGAGGGTTCGTAACGAAAAGTGGATTAAAAGATATCATATCGTCCGGGGAATATGTCTGGAATACTGGGATTATGACGGGTACTTCAAGTGGTACAATCGAGAGAATAGATACGAACTCAGACAGTTGTAACGACGATTATCAATACGACGTATTTGCGGGGAAATTAGACACCTCCTCTGGTGACTCCGGTTGCCCAACCTATGATTACGAGGAAGGTGAGGCATACATCATCGGGATTCATACCGCTGGAGGAGCGTCGACAGACGGTGTGGATTGTACCTGTCAGAATATAACCACCTATTCGCACGGAGCCACTGCTTATGAAATAAATGACCGTCTTGATGGTCAATTTATCGCTCCGCTATAATCCATATCATAACATAGATTATCATTAGATATAAATAACATACTCGGGCAGCGGGGCGCCGGGCGCCCGACGACGCCGCGAGGGCTTTCGACGTGTTGCTCCCAATCATACCCGATCAGTCACGACCGGTCCGGCATCTGATGGTTTTTAATCCCGCCGCCACCACGTACCGCGTATGCAGACGCACGTGATCCCGGTCGGGTTCGACTACGACCGGTTGATCGCGCCGCTGGTCCGCGAGAAACTGGACGTCGACCGGGCGATCCTGCTGGAGGGCGCCGTCGGCAGCGAAGCCAACGTGGAGTACTCCCGGCGCATCGCCGAGAAACTGGCACAGGACTTCCGGAACCTCCTGGGCGCCGAGACCGAACGCGTCGTCGTCGAGGACGTCTACGACTACGACGCCGCCTTCGAGCAGGCGTTCGACCTCATCAACGCGGAACTGGACCGCGGCGAGGCGGCCGACGAGGGGGCGGGCAGAGAGAGCGAGGATGCGACCGGCGGCGATCCGGGGGAGGTGTGGGTCAACGTCAGCGCGATGCCCCGCACCGTCTCGTTCGCCTTCGCCACCGCGGCCCACTCGATCATGGTCGAACGGGAGGCCGACCGCGACCGCATCCACACCTACTACACGGCCCCCGAGAAGTACCTCGAAACCGAACTCGCCGAGGAACTGCGCGCGATGGTCGACCTGCTCGACGGCGTCCGCGGGGGCGACGTCGACGAGGGAGCCATCGACGAGCACCTGGAGACGGCCCGCGGCCTGCTCTCGGAGTTCGACGAGCGCGGGACGACCGTCGGCGCCAAGGAGATCGACGGCAGCCACGTCGTCGAGTTGCCCGTCGCCTCCTTCCAGAACGTCGAGCCGTTCGAGGAGCTGATCCTCTACAAACTGGGTGAGGACGGCGAGTTCGACTCCGTCTCGGACCTGGCGAAGGCGCTGGCCGCGGAACTGGACGAGGAGTACACCGACTCGTTCCGCTCGAAGGTCATCTACAACGTCGACCGGTTGGGACCGGGCGGCAAGGGCTACGTCGAACAGGACGCCCGCGGCAAGTCCCACCGGACGCGGCTCTCGCGGATCGGGGAACTGTGGGTCCGGGCGCACTCCGACGAGCGACTGCTGGGAGGGGAGTACTGATCGGTCCCGTCGTCGATATCGAACGCCGGGGTCACGGCGCGCGCGAGGGACGCGGTACCGAGCGGAGGAACACCCCATCGGCTCCAGCACACGGATCCAGGCTGGAGCCACGACGACGGGATCACACAACCACTAAACCACCGCCACCCGAACCACCGCACATGCCCTACACCAAAGCGAGCACCGACGACGTGGATTCGGTCATCGACGAGGAGTACGGCGGCATGTGGTTCCTGCGGGACGCCCTGGACGCCGACGACGTCGGCGTGACGGTCATGGAACTCGAACCGGGGGCGCGCGGCAAGGAACACGACCACGAACACGACGACCAGGAGGAGGTCTACGTCTGCGTCGACGGATCCGTCGGCGTCGACTGCGACGGCGAGACCGTAACCCTGGAGGAGGACGAGGCGCTGCGCCTGTCGCCCGAGCAGACCCGGACGCTCCACAACGACGGCGACGAGACGGCGAAGCTGGTGCTGGTCGGCGGGCCGAGCGCGGAGTAGCGCCGGCTGGTGACCGCGGAGTAACGCTGGCGATGGCAGGTACCTGCCGACGGGGCAGGCGTGGAGTGAAAGGATAAAGCGCCGGCCGCCCGAACGGTCGGCCATGATCGACAACCTGGCGGCGGACGTCCAGGCGTTCACGAGCAACGTCTTCTACGTCGGCGGCGAGCGGCCGGTCGTCGTCGACGCGGGCGCCAACTTCGACGTGGTCGAGCGCCTGGAATCCAGGCCGGACCCCGAGGCGGTGATCCTCACGCACACCCACCCCGACCACGTCGACAACCTGGACCGGATCAAGGACGCCTACGGCATCGACGCCTGGGGGTTCGACCCCGACCAAGAGGGCGTCGACCACGCCATCGCGGACGACGAGCGCGTCCGGATGGGCGACCACGAGTACCTGGCGTTGCACACGCCCGGGCACATTCCGGATCACCTCTGTCTGTACGCCGAGGAACCGGAGGTCCTGTTCGCGGGCGACCTGGTCTTCCAGAACGGCGGGTTCGGCCGCACCGACCTGCCCGGCGCCGACCACGCGACCCTCGTGGAGAGCATCGAGCGCCTACGGTCGGTCCTCTCGGCGGACCTCCGGGAGATGCACGTCGGTCACGGCCCGAGCGTCACGAACGACCCCTACCACCACGTCGAACTCGCGCTGCGGAGTGCGAAGATGGCCGGCGGATAGCTCTATCCGACCACGTCGAGCATCGCGTCGTACGCCCCGGCGTAGGCGCCCGCGACGGCCGCCGGGTCCTCGCGCTCGGCGCCCGTCAGTGCCGGGAGTTCGACCGTCGCGCGCGGGTCCATGAGGTCCACCACGTTCTCGACGGTCTCCTCCAGGTAGCCCTCCCGCGGGCCGCCGACGGCGACCTGGTGGGCCTTCGCGTAGCGGCCGCCGTCGTAGATCCTGGCGCGGCCCGGTTCGACCACCGCGACGGCGTCGAACTCGACGGTGCGGATCGGGAGCGCCACGTCGCCGTAGGACTCGACGACCGCCGGATCGGTCGCCCGAATCGGCCCGGTCAGCCCCCGGATCGCGTCGAGGTGGTGTCGCTCCATCACCGCGTTGGCCTCCTCCAGCGAGCGGACGACGACGGCCTCGTCGAGCGGGAGGTGCTCGCGGGCGTGCTCCGGGAGCGACGCGCTGCCGTTGACCACGAAGTCGTCGCCAACCCGGTCGAGGAGGAACTCGCGGTCGGCCCGGCCGAGCAGGCCCGTCCCGCCGCCCGGCGCGGGCCGCCAGAGCCGGTGGACGGGGTTGATCGCCTCCGGTTCGTGATCGCCCGCGCCCGCGGCGACGAGTCGTTTCGCGTCCTTGCCGTACAGCCGGCCGTCCTCGACGGCGGCGCGGTAGTCGTCGTGGTCGTACCAGTAGTCGTTGCCCGCGCGGGGCTTGAAGCCGACGCCGCCGACCCGCGCCAGGAGGCCGGTCGAGAACGTCGTCTTGCCGGCGTCGACCGTCGCCCCGCCGGCAACCAGCAGGTTCATCGACGGTTGCCCCCCGACATGCTAGTCGTCGGTCTTCAGTCCGTAGTAGCCGGGGTCGTCCTCGCCGTCCGGTTCGGCCACCACGAGGTCGTCGGCGTTGAACACGATCCAGGGGATGGCCCAGTCCAGCAGGACGTTCTCGGTCTCGGGGTCCAGTTCGGTGCCGGGGTCCAGCTCCTGGAGCAGTCGGGCGATCTCGTAGACGGTGTACATCTCGTCGGATTCGAGCAACTCCCCGGGTTCGTAGAAGTCACAGGGGTGCAGTCGGTCGAACGACGACTTCGCTCGGGGCATGTGGAGGGGTACTCCCGAGCGGCGGGTAAATCGTCCGATTCGAGCCGATAGTTACTTTGGCGGAACCGCTCTTTCGTTCGACAATGCCGTCGCCGCTACAAACCGCCTACGTCGGGTTCCTCCTGGCCGGAATCGCCCTGGCCAGCGTCTTCGGGACCGTGGCGTGGCAGCGGCGTCCATCCCGGGAGGCGACGGCGCTCGTCGTCCTCGCGGCCAGCATCGTCGTCTGGCTGCTGGGGACCACGGCGAGCCTGATCGTCGACCCCCTCGAGACGAGGGTCCTCGCGGCGAAGTTCTCGTACTTCGGCATCGTCGCGACGACGCCGGCGTTTTTCGTGCTGGCGCTGCTTTACACCGGACGCGAGGCGACGGTCGACCGGCGGCTGGTGGCCGCGCTCGCCGTCGAACCCCTGGTCCTCCTCGGGGGGCTGTGGTCGGCCCCGGACCTGGTGTACGCCTCGGTTTCGGTGACGGAGTCGTCGCTGGTCTTCGATGCGGTGCACGGGCCGCTGTTCTGGATCCACGTCGTCTACGCGTACTTCCTCACGGCGGTCGCGACCGGGCTCCTGCTGGAGTTCCTGAACCGCTCGCAGTACCTGTACACCAGGCAGGTGCTGGCGCTGCTGACGGCGGTGGCCGCCCCCTGGCTCGGCAACGTCGCGTACCTCGGCGGGGTCGTCCCGTTCGATCCGACCCCGGTCGCGTTCTCGGTCAGTGGCACGGTACTCACGTGGGCCGTCCTCGAGGCGGGGTTCGTCGACCTGTCGCCCATCGCACGCGACGCGGTCGTCGACCACGTCAACCACGGCATGCTCGTGGTCGACGAGGAGGGCCGACTCGTCGACGTCAATCCCACGGGCAAGGCGATGCTCGACGCCGACGACGGCGACGTCGGTCGCCCGCTGTCCGAGTTCGTCGCCGACTACCCCGAACTCGTCGAGGAGTTCGCCGACGCCCGCGAGAAACGCGAGAAGGTGATGCTCGATACCTCGAAGGGCCGCCGGGTGTTCGACATCGAAGTGACGCCGCTGACCGACCACCGCGACCGGCCGCAGGGACGGCTGTTTCTCGTCCAGGACGTCACCGAGCGGTGGCACCGTCAACAGGAACTCCGGCGCCAGAACGAACAACTGGACCGGTTCGCCTCGGTCGTCAGCCACGACCTCCGGAACCCGCTGAACGTCCTGGAGGGCTACGTCGAACTCGCCCGGGAGTCCGGCGACACGGAGCCGCTGGACGAAGCGGTCGACAGCATCGACCGGATGTACCAGCTCATCGACGACGTGCTGTCGCTGGCCCGGGAGGGCCGCCAGATCGAATCCCGGGAACCGGTCGACCTCCGGACGGTCGCCGAAGAAGCCTGGGCGAACCTCGACGCACCCGGAGCGACGCTGTCCGTCGTCGACGAACACACCGTCGAGGCCGACCGTTCGCGACTCGTCCAGGCACTGGAGAACCTCTTTTGTAACGCCATCGAGCACGCCGGACCGGAGGTGACGGTCGAAGTCGGGGCCAGCGACGACGAACGGGGCTTTTACGTCCAGGACGACGGTCCCGGCATCCCGGAAGGCGAACACGACGACGTCTTCGAGTACGGGTACACGACGACCGACGAGGGGACGGGACTGGGACTCGCCATCGCCGACGCCATCGCGGAGGCCCACGGCTGGGAACTGCGGCTCGCGGACGACGGTCCGGGTGCCAGGTTCGAATTCCGCGACGCCGACGTCACCCGGGACGATTCGGTCGTCCTCGCGGAAGGGAGGTGACGCCGGGTCGCCGCGTGGGCAACGGCGCGAAGCGGTCGACTATCGGTCGGCGGCGCGAAAAAGCGGAATTCGGTCGGGACCGTCCCGGTCGGCGGCTCAGTCCTCGTGGTTGCTGACCGTCTGCTGGTACTGGTCGGCGGCCTCGTCCCAGTCGACGACCTCGAAGAAGTTGTCGATGAAGCTGCCGCGGTCCGG
>CAYTAG010000069.1:0-14750 GCA_964435625.1 uncultured Halobacteriales archaeon
CGGAGCGCCCCGGCGACGCCCGAGCCCATCTCCAGGCTCGTCCCCGCGGCGTTGACCAGCGCGTCCGCGGACTGTGCGGCGATGTCGCCTTTGACGACCTCGAAGTCCATGTGTGGGGGTTCGCGGGCGTCGCCAAAAATCGTAGGGGACGAAACTCGCCAACACGATCGGTGATTTGCTGGGACTTCACTGATGTCGCCGACAGCACCAGCCTGACGAAATTCGCGGTCACCACAACCATGTCCCGATGATGGCTCCCCTCGTGACCGTTGCGGCCGGGGGCTGGTTGGGAAGACCAATTACAATTTTATCGTTATTAATTTAAACTTCCAGTTGGTGGGCGGATGGTATGGCCAACGGTGATCAAACGACGGTGAAACGGCGGACGGCCCTGCGATCGATTGGAACTGCCGGAGTCGCTGGCCCGGTCTTCACACGACTCGGTGATGCGACGGAAGACGACACGGTCACGGTCGTGACGGATCGGTCGGGGACGGAACCGATCAGGACGGTCGAAGTCCCGAGAGCATGGTACGAGTACGAACGGAAGGTCGACGAGGTTCGTGATGCGCTGGCGAATCGATACGACGTTCTGGAAGACGTGAAAGCGGACCCCCAGGTCGTCGGGCTCTCCATCGGCAACTCGGACGAGCGGATCGGCGACTACTACAAGAGCGACGTTCGGGTGTACGTCGATACCGACGAGCGGGACATCGAGGTCTCTGCAGAGATCGACGGCGTGCCGATCAAGAAGATCACGGACTTCCCCGAACCGAAACCCGTCAGCGAAGACTGTCACACAGAGGAATACACGCCCGTGCCCGGAGGTGTCGGAATGTCGAATACCGGATACTACAAATCGTTCAGAGGCACGACGACGTGCAAAGTGTTGAATTCTTCGGGGGAACCGGGGATGCTGACGGCTGCGCACGTCATCACGGACGAGGATGACTGTTCGAGCCCCTGGGACGAAAAGGCGTATCAGGCAGGAAACCAGATGGGGAAAGTTCCGTATATGGGTTACGACCGTTCGGAGGATTGGGCGGTCATCGATACGACTGGCAACGAAACTGACGGGTACGCAGGTTACATCGAGGGCGCGAATGCGGCGCAAGCGGGATACAAGACGAAAGACGGTCTGCGAACGCTGAAGAGCAACGAGACCACTATCCACAAGATGGGGAAGACGACCTGTAAAACGGACGGCACAGTCAACGAAGTCGAAGCGTACCACAGTTCGGGTTGTTTCGAGAGTTATTACACTGTCATCTGTAGCCTCTATGCAGACGACGGGGATTCCGGGTCGCCGATATACCACAGGTGGTACAACTACGACAGGCACAGGTACGACCTTTCAGTTATCGGCGTCACCGCAAAGAGTAACACGGACATCGAGTGGACCTACGCCACCGGTGCGTATCACCTCGCGAACGACCACGGCTACGATTTCGATCCCTAGGTTTCCACCGCCAGTTCGAATCCCCACTCGAAGTCCGTAATCGGGGATCGATCCATTTCCGCTAACTGGTTGTCATCCACGAACCGGAACGTCCCGGGAGGCATACACTCGCGTTCGTCGCCTTCCACCGGATAACTCCACAGTTCCAGCGTTATCGTTCGGCTCTGGCCCGGCTCGTATTCCCGGTAAGTGTGTGCGAGTTCGGTTGCGAATGCGTGTACGTCTTCGGGTTCCCAGCAACGTTTGGACCGTTTGGTGATGTCCTTCCCTGACGACGCCAGTCGCCACTTCGCGTTTTCCGATCCGGTGGGAGTGAACGGTGAGTCGGAGCCGTGACGTACGACTAGCGGTGCGTCACTATCGTTCGTCAACGAGACGGTGACCTCGGCGGTCCGATCTACTGTTATTTCCGACCGATCGACTGAAACGTCGAACGCGAGTCGGTCGGGGACTTCGTCGTCGTGGACCGACTGTAGCCGCACGTCCCGCAGGTGGCCGGAGGGTTCGGAATTACTCGTGATCGAGCCGAGACAGCCAGCGGAGAGGACGGCAACGCTCGACAGGAGGGCTCGGCGATGCATGCGCTTTCTTTACGAACCGTCGGGAATAAAACTTCCCCCGGTTCGAAGATGGCTTCCTGGGGATAGGATCACGGACGCTCTCTTTGCCGCCGCCGTAGTGCGGCGAGAACTACGAATTCGGCGACGTCGCCGTCGACGGCCTCGAAGTGCACCAGAGGGCGTTCGCGGGCGTCGCCAATAATCGTCGGGGGGTCACAACGGTTTTGGCGTCGATGGCGGTAGTTCGGGTCGATGGCAGACCGCTCCGGTCCCGACCGACCGTCGACGACCGCCCGGTCGACGCGGACCACTCCGTGGTGGACGACTACCTGCGGGACCTGTTCGACCGCGACGGCGTGGAGTACGAGGAGATGGTCGAGGAGTACGACCGCGACCTCTTCGAGACGGCCTGGGAGCGTGCGGCGCGACTCAGGGGAGCGGTCGTGGTTGTCGTTCCCGGCGACGACGGACTTCTGCTGGTCGAGAACGACTGGATGGACGGCTACGGCTTCCCGGGCGGCGGCGTCGAACCGGACGAAGACTGGGAGGCTGCTGCCGCCTGCGAGGTCGCTGAGGAGACCGGCGTCCGCGTCGAGGCCCAGGAACCGATCTGGTCTCCGGCCGCCTCGTCGAGTGCGGCGACGACCGGTACCGCGGCGTCTACTGCGTTCGGTTTCTCGCCCGTCCCGTCGACGGCGTGACCGTCGCCGACGATCCCGGCGTGGAGGACGAGTCGATAGAGGACGCGGGGTGGTTCGCCGACGTGCCGGACCGCGCCCACGACCCCGGGGCGCTCCGGGGGGCGTTCGAGCGGTTCTGTTGACAGGGTCGGCCCGGGACAGCACCGGCGGTTCGGTACAGGCGACCTGATCCGGGGACGGGTCTACCTCGCCGGAAGCGACACCCACTTTCCGGCCCGCCGCGAACCGGGTTCGATGCGACTGCCGGCGTACCGCGACGAACCCAGCGTGACCTACGTCGCCGGGAGCCTCATCGCCGGCGTCTTCTTCGGCGGGGTCGCCGGCGGCGTCGCCTTCCCGACGCTCCCGCAACTCGGCAAACTCCTCGGGATCACGCCGCTGCTCGTCGGCGTGATCCTCTCGATCAACCGGTTCACGCGCCTGCTGATGAACGCGCCCGCGGGGACCATCCTCGACCGGGTCGGCACCCGCCGGCCGATGATCGTCGGCTTCTTCGTCCAGGCGCTGGCGCCCTTTGGCTACGCCCTGGGGATGGACCCCGGTCCCGTTCCGCTGCCGCCGGCGGCCATCTTCTTCCTGTCGCGGGCCGGGTGGGGCGTCGGCTCGGCGTTCGTGTTCGTCGGCGCGTTCTCGACGATCACCCACGTCACGACGCCGGAGAACCGCGGCCGCTGGGTGGGCTACATGCGCGGCGGCCAGACCCTCGGGTTCCCGACCGGCCTCGTCGTGGGGGGCGTGCTCGCGGACGCCTACGGTTTCCAGGAGGCGTTTCTCGTGGCCGGGGTCGCCGGGCTGTTCGCGGCGGTCGTGGCCGCGGCCGTCCTCCCGGATCTCTCGGCGGACGTCGGCCGGACCGCCGGCATCCGGGCGATCCCAGGGATCGTCCGCCGGGACCCGCGGGTGCTGTCGGTCGGACTGGTCAACACGACCGTCCGGTTCCTGTACGCCGGCGTCCTGCTGTCGACGGTCGTCCTGTACGCCGGGACCAACGGCGTCGAACTGTCGGGCTTCTCGGAGACGGGCGTCAGCGGCGTCGTCATGGCGCTGTCGGTGGTCGCCAGCAGTGCGACGACCGTCGCCGCCGGCCGCTACTCGGACACGCTGGACAACCGCGCGTCGATCACCATCCCGGCGCTCGCCGTGCTGGCGCTGGGGTTCGTCGTCCTCGCGGTGCGGCCGACGCTCGTCGGGACGCTGGTCGGCGTCGCGCTCGTCGGCCTCGGCGTCGGGGGGACGAACCCGCCGCTTCTGGCGTACCTCGGGGACGTCAGCCCTGCCGACGACGTCGGGAAACTCGGCGGCGTCTACAACACGTTCGGCGACCTCGGCTCGACGCTGGGACCCATCGTCGGGGTCCCCATCGCCTACCGGATCGGGTTCACCGCGGAGTACCTGCTGTGTGCCGGTCTCGTGGTGCTGGCGGGCGTCCTCGTCGCCCGGACGCTGCTGGTCGCCCCCTCGACCCCGAACCCGGAACTCGCCGACGTGGAGTGACCGGGGCGTCCCGCGATCCGGTGGCCGAGGGACGGTCCTCACAGTAGCTTTCGGGGTCGTCGGCGCTTCACTCGTCGCCGTCGCGCGCCGGATCGAACCGCTCGAACCACCCCGACAGTTCCTCCAGTCGGTGGATCGCCCGGTCCGGGTCGCCAAGGTTGTGGTGCTCGTCGGGGTAGACGACGAGTTTCGCGGGCACCCCCTGCTTGCGGACGGAGACGTACAGTTGCTCGGCCTGGGTCGGCGGGCACCGCCAGTCCTCCTCGCCCGCAGTGACCAAAAGCGGCGTCTCCACCACGCCAACGTCGGTGATGATCGAGTGCTCGTCGTAGGCCTCCGGGTTCTCCCAGGGGAGGCCGTAGTCGGCCTTCCACCAGTTGTGGGAATCGTCGGTCCCGAACGCCGAGCGGTAGTCGTAGACGCCGTGTTCGGCGGCCGCCGCGGCCCAGCGGTCCTCGCGGGTCACCAGGTAGCCGGTGTTGACCCCGCCCTGCGAGAAGCCGGTCGGGAACAGCCGGTCGGGGTCCGCCCAGCCGCGGTCGATCAGTTCGTCGACGCCGGCCTGCAGGTCCGCGACGTCGACGGTTCCCCACGCACCCTTCAACACCTCGCAGAATGCCCGTCCGTAGGAGGTGCTGCCCCGGTAGTTGACCTTCAGGACGACGTACCCCCGCGAGGTGAAGTACGCGTCCTGGAAGTCGAACGACGGCTCGTCGTAGGACATCGGCCCGCCGTGGATGGCCAGGACCAGCGGCCGCGGGTCCGGGTCGTCCGGATCGAAGTCCGGCGGGTGGTACGCGATGGCCTCGACGGTCGCTACCGCTTCGCTCGCTTGTTCGTCCCCCGGGGCCGTCGCCTCGCTCTCGAAGGTTACCCGACGACACCCCGGCATTGGATGCGATTCGACCAGGTCCCCGTTCAGGGTCGTCAGGCGCGTGCGCGGATCGTCGTCGTCGCCGGCCGCCAGGGTTTCGACGTCCATCGCGTACACGTCCGCACCGTCCGCGGGGCGGGAGGTCACGAACGCCAGCCGTCCCCCGCCGGCGTCGAGGTCGTCGAGCGACTCCGTGGTCGACTGCCGCTCGAAGACCCGCTCGGGAGTCCCGTCGACGTGGAACCGACAGATCCTGGTCCGGCCCCCGTCGCCGACCAGCGCGAGTAGCGTCTCGTCGTCGAGCCACCGCGGCGTCGACCGGCCGACCGTCCGGTCCAGGCCTGCGGAGACGGACTCGTAGGTTTCGGCCGCCGGGTCGCCGACGTACATCTCGCCGGGGACGTACCAGTTGTCGGGCCGGCGGGCGGTGAACGCCACCCGATCGCCGGCCGGGTTCCAGGCGAGTCGGCGGGCCATCACGTCCCCGTCCGTGAGCCGTCGACAGTCCGAGCCGTCTGGAGCGATGGTGTAGACGTCCGCGACGCTGGAGTCGTCGGGCCGGTCGGTCCGGTTCGAGAGGAACGCGATCCGGTCGCCTGCCCCCCAGCACGGCCGGAGGCCGGTTCGCGCCTCCATCGCGCCGCCGCCGTAGGCGTCGTCGAGCCGTCGGCTCTCCCGGGTTTCGAGGTCGACGACGAACAGGTAGGTCCGCACGTCGTCCAGCCAGCCGTTGCCGTCGAACTTGTGCTGGAGTCGCTCGGTCTCGATGGGGCCGCCCTCGCGGCGCCGTCGCAGGTACTCGCGCTGCTCGGCGGTCGGATCGCGCGCGGCGACGACGAGTCGCTCGCCGCCGGTCGCCCAGTCGAACTCCCCGACCCCCTCCTCGCGGTCGGTCACCTGTCGGGCGTCGCCACCACGTTCGAGGTCGAACACCCACAACTGGGTTTCGGAACCGTCCTCGTCTACCTCGTCGGCGTCCGCAGTCTCGTCCGCTTCCTCCCCTCCGTCGTCCGTCCCCTCGGCGTCTGCCGTATCGTCGTAGCCCGCATCGTCGGCTCTACGGGCGACCCGGAGTTCGGCATCGGTCTCCCGTGCGGCCAGGAATCCCAGTTTCGAACCGTCGGGACTCCAGGCCGGGGCGCTCGCCTCCGAGGCCCGCGTCAGGCGGTGGGGGTCGCGGCTCCCGTCGGCCGGGACGACGAACAGCGAACTCACGCGCTCGTCGTCGTCGGCGTCGAACTCGTCGGCGACGAACGCGACGCGGTCGCCGTCCGGCGAGACGGCGAGGTCGGTCACGTCCGTCAGGTCGTAGAAGGCGTCCGCTGGAATCGGATCGACCATGTGCCCTGTCTCCCGCCAGGGACCATCACTCTGTGGCACGCTGCAGTCTCGACGTGAACGCCACCCGCCGCCGCCCTCACTCCTCCCTCGTCCGGTGCCAGTCCGCCGTCTGGGCCAGTCCCTCGCGGAACTCGACGGTCGGTTCGTACCCGAGGTGCTCGCGGGCCTTCGAGACGTCCGCCCGGGAGTGCTGGATGTCGCCCGGCCGAGGGTCGGTGTGGACGATATCCGACTCCGTGCCGGTGAGGTCCCGGACGAGTTCCGCCAGTTCCCGGATGGAGATGGACTCGCCGGTGCCGACGTTGTACGCCTCCCCGACGTTGTCGGTGGTCGCGGCCAGCAGGTTCGCCCGGACGACGTCCTCGACGTGGACGAAGTCCCGGGTCTGGGTGCCGTCGCCGTGGACGGTGATCGGGTCGCCGTCGGCGGCCCGGTCGAGGAAGATGCTGATGACGCCGCTGTAGTCGCCGCCGGCCTGCCGGGGGCCGTAGACGTTGAAGTACCGGAGCGCGACCGTCTTCAGGTCGTAGAGGTCGTGGTAGAGGCGCGCATAGTGGTCGACGGTCAGCTTCTCGAGACCGTACGGCGAGGTCGGTTCGAGCGGGTCCGTCTCGGACAGCGGGACGCTCTCGGGTTGGCCGTAGATCGCGCAACTGGACGCGAGGACGACCCGGACGTCGTGTTCGCGGGCGAGTTCCAGCAGCGCCAGCGTCGCGTCGACGTTGGTCTCGTGGGAGCCGACTGGAGCCTCGACCGAGTGGTCGACGCTGACCTGGGCCGCCTGGTGGAAGACGACGTCGGCGTCCGCGACCAACTCCGAGAGGGCCTCGCGGTCGGCCACGTCGGCTTCGACGAACTCGGCCTCGTCGGGGACGTTGCGCCGTCGCCCGTTCGAGAGGTCGTCGACGACGGTGACGTCGTTGTCCTCGACGAGGGCGTCGGTGAGGTGGCTGCCGACGAAGCCGGCTCCGCCCGTGACGAGGGCGGTCCGGCCCGTCAGTCCTTCGTCGGGCATGGGTTAAGGTGCGGGCGTCCGGGACAAAGGCGTGGTGGTGTTGACGGCGTTCTACGTGTCAGGTTGGTTAGTGACCTAAGGTGGCCGATACGCAACGTGGTCGCTCGCCAATCGAGTTCGGAAAATGCTCTGGCGGGGATTTGACCCCGATTATTGCCTCGAGAGCGTAATTTCAGGTCGTTTGTTGCTCTCGTGTTTGAGCGGGTCCGCCGCGCTCGGACTGGCCGTCTCGGGCCGTGACGGTCGGGTTTGACGCGGGGGTGGTACTTAAAGACCCGGTTCGTTGCCCCGAAGGCAATGGCAAAGGTTGGGAGGTTTGATCGGTTGATTCCTGTAACTTGGCCATTCGCGGTGAACAATGGGTCTTCGACGTTTGAATTTCCGTCTATCCTTCGAACGGAAATTCAAATATGCCATACATCAGATCGGAAGAGACGGCCACTAGCGTCTTAACACACGCGGGCTCCGCAAATTCATAATCTTACTATACCCTAACTTTTCAAGTAAACATCCCTCCGAGCGGGCTCAGTCTCGCCCCTCATGTCAGGTGGCCAGTATTCTTCATGTCCTGGTATTGGTGGGCCCATGTATTCTAGTAACTGTTTTGACTCATTAACATTGAACGCGAGTACGTGGATCTCTGACCCGTCTTGTCGCTGGCTAACTTCAATTCTCGGGGTAACACCAATTGGATCAAATAGTTCCCGGAGGTACTCTGGTCTATCACTTTCATAAGCACAATTGATCCTTAGGTAGTTGCGTTCTTGTCTATAGTTTCCATGACCTGCATACCACAATTTCAAAACCAACGGGGTTAGGTTCAGATCATCAGGATATCGGACTTGCCCTGAACGATACCATGACCGGAATTTTTCTAATTATGGATGGCCCCTACTCTCAAGTCGGAATACATCATTGTGATTTGTCATATTGCTATCAGTTGCTTTGTCCCTTTCGTAGAGATCTTGAACGGATTTTTCTGCTGTCTTTTTTAGTCTAGGGCCCCTCGAAAGACAACCGAGTTCGGTGTCAAGCCAATCAATGAAGCGTTTTTTTTTCGTCGAATCAACTCTGAAATACGGGTTCCCTCCATCTGGAAAACGGATATGACCTTCAGACATGACCAACCCTGTTAAAATTTCCCAATGACGTTGATCAATACCTGGGTGGTCGCAACTGCCTAAACTCCAATGATGACCGAGAGACTCATACGAATTGCCGCACGATGGGCATGTTTCAGTTCCCATCTTCCTAACCATATCATGGGAGAGGAGGTCTATAGCAATTATTTGAGCTAGCTCACAGGTACTCGCGGATACCGATTGGCACTCCCCCTGGATCCGCGTTCGCCGACTATAATCGAGTATACGTTCTCCTCTGCCAATCAGTTTATCCGGTCAAACTCACCGCCGAGATATCGATGGCCTTTCTCGGAAAGCTGGTAGATACCGTTATCCTCGTCGTAGTACTCGACGAATCCCCACTCCTCCAGCTCGCGAATCCGATTTCTGACGGTCGAGATCGCGTAATCGATGTTGGCCTGGATGACCCGGGGAGTTGCCCGCAACTCATTCCCATCGTTATCGAGAAACTCCAGAATCGCCTTGTGGGAACGATGGAGCCCACCCTCGGTCGGGTCCGCCATCTTGCATCGAAGAACGCCAGCCCCGACCATAAATGCGGGCATTATGATATGTTTGTATTGTTTAATGGATTCAATAGCTTGCTCACCTTATTAGAAGTATTGTACAATACAACAATACTAAGTCCCCCACCCGAGTAAGACCACTACGGAAGTCGCCCGGACCCGTCGGACGCCGATGGGTCCCTCGTAATGAACGGACCCCGCTGTTTGGGCAGCGGGTCCGCGTGGCTTCCGCCAGTGCAGGTGACGGAAGCATGAGCACCAACGACCGGGCGGGGCAAAAAGACCCCGCTCACACGACTGCATCGGACGCGGACGATCAATCTGACACCGAAGATGAAGTTCGACGATGTCCGGGATGCGGCGCGCCTGTCGAATCGACCGAACAGGTCGGCGAGGGGTCCTTCGACCTGGAACCCTGCGGCCACCAGATCGACGATCGAATCTACGATGAATGGGTGAGTGAGGGAACCGAGGATTCGCCGCTGTCGGCGACGTAGTGTTGTCGGAACTTCTCTAATTGGCGAATTCTTTTCATTCATGCTCGAAACGGAGTAGCCGCAAGCGAGCGCGGCTAGATGTAAACCAGAACCCGTGAAGAGCTGTGAACCACCCACGGTACCGACGATCTGATCGGTTCGTCCACCAGGTCAGATACCGGATCAACCGTTATCATTCGAACCCACAGCAGTCAGACGACGCCCTGAGCGCGAGCGCCGAAATGACCAACCCACCAGCCGCGGTGTAAGCCTGGACCAGACGAGTCCCGCTATTATTATCTACGTCACATTTGAAACCAGCGACCCCGCTAATCGGATCCACTGGCTGTTTCTACAATTCGGCTGCGTCTAGTAATTTTCTACAATTCGGTCTCGATCCGAAAGGTGAATACCTACATTAAATTGTAGTTTTGCCCCTGTCGCACTGCTCTGGACGACACCACAAGGACCGATCCCCACCGATCCGGGATTCGCGCCACAAACCGTCCAGAGACGGCGAAATCCGGGAAATCGGACTGCATCGACTCCCCACAGACCAGTCGACGCGACGCCGAAATCGGCCGAAAATCTTCTACAACTCTCCGCAGTCGTGCGGTTTTCGACGGCCCGAATCGACGGGTTCCGATCCTGACGACGAACTGGAAAACGCCAGGCTGAGAACCGCTCGACGGGCCTGATGGCGGATACGGCCGAATCACCAGCGGGGACAAAAATAATCCAATATCGGATACGATTGGTCGAATCAGTCCCGAAACTCCGAACTACAACTCTCTTCAGTCCGGCGATTCCGGGATTTTTGAGAAAATATTCGGATTTCGTATCTATAGGATCTTATAGGGGATAGACCCCGCGATAGCGGCCCTCTACTCCAGGAATTCGATTCGGTGGAATCCCCAGTTCTCCTCAGAGGTGGCCGGCAGGGTGCGATCAGAGCTACGATACTTATAAACCTCCATGCCTTCCGGGAGATTTCGAATTGTAGTTTCTGACCTCGGCTAGGCGGGAGGAATCGGGGGTCAGAAACGGGGCCCAGAAGGGATTGATAGGACTTTTCGACGTGCGGTTCGCCAGCGAATGGGCGACCCAACGCGTTCTTTGAGAGAAGGATAACGGGGAAGAACCGGAGCTAGATATTGGGGAGAAGCACGTGCGCCGGAAGCAAGCTTTGCCCGGCTAGAACCCAGGAGAGATTTTTGAGCAATCCCATTGCCAGGTCACCTATCCGCTCCGCTTGCTCACCTTGGCCGGCGCCCGCTGGATCACGCTGTACGGCGAGAGTCAGTGCCAGGGTTGCCACGTCGCTGGCGATTATCTTCGGGGTGTTGTACTTCATTCCCGTGTGGGTCTGCGGAACACAGCGCCAAGACGGTTATCAGCTACACAGTGTTGCTGGCCGACCTTGGGGATACTCTCGGCAAGAGCAATTCCTAAAGTACCGTGATGTTCACGACGAGGGGCTACAACGACCTCCAGCCGATGGGGTGGGCCCAGACGCTAGCCACAATCGAGCTCTTTCTGGGGAGTTGTTGTTGGCCTTCCTGATGGTCGTTCTCTGGCGTGTGATGACGTGGAGAGAGAACCATCTGGCAGCACGCAGTCTTATCGAGTCTCAATGTGTACTATCGGGCATGGCGGGGGAAGGACCTGAAGGGAAGTGTGGATATATGATAGGATCTGAAATAATGTGGCAATTGGAATCCAAGGAGTTCGAGATCACTGATAACTGGGGATGGGAGGGGGACACAATGCACTGTAAACGCGATACGTGGAATGACCACGACCAATGCATCTGGCACGTGAACGCCGTCGGCAAGACCGCCAACGAACTAGCTGCTGAGAGTGGCGGCAACCCGAAACGGCTTGACGGTGCCTATCTTCGGAAGGCCGACCTCGTCCGAACCACCCTGAAGCAAGTTGCTCTCTGGGGTGCAGATCTTCGGGGCGCCAACCTCACCGGGGGCAACTTCACCGGCGCCAACCTCTATGCGGCTGACCTCCGTGACGCGGATCTTACGGGGGCCAATCTCACCGATTCCCGGCTGGAAAGTGCCAACCTTACGGGTGCGGACCTTTCGGGAGCAGACCTCACTAATTCCGATCTTTCAGCGGCCGATCTCACTGAGGTATTCGTCAGTCGTGGTATACTTACTGAGGCCAATCTTAAGGGGGCCGACCTCTCTGATGCTAACTTCCTAGCTGCCGATCTCACCGATGTTGACCTTCGGAATGCCACTCTAATCGACGCTGAATTCCGGGGGACCGATATCGGTGGTGCGAATCTCGCCAACGCATATCTCACTACTGCGACCCTCACCGACGCGTCCCTCACCAATACTAACCTCGAAGGTGCCACCCTGACCGAGGCCGATCTCGGTGGTGCTGACCTCATCGACACCCGAATCTACGACACGCAACTTCGGGACGCATACGTGAACGAAGCCACCGAGTTCGGCAATTCCGGCTTCGAAACCGATGCCCTCGCCGAAGCCTCACAAGCTGATACACTCCCAGACGACGCGCGTCTCTCCCGCCTCCGTGGGTGGCTCCGAAACCGCTGGATTGGCGCCCGACGCTGGTGGTACTTCGCCCGACTTGACCCCGACGATGGCCCTTCTGAGCAGTTCGAGAAAGCGGCCAGCAACTACCGCACTATCCGCCGCCTCCACGAGGAGAACGACGTGCCTGGGGGGATCGCACCGTTCACTACCCGGGCGCGAAACGCCGACCGCCGGCAGGCGCTGGCCGAGCACCGATGGGGTCGATGGCTGTGGCTGGCCGGTGCCCGCTGGACCAGCGGCTACGGCGAAAGCCCGCGCCGGGTGGTCGGAACCTCGTTGGCGGTCATCCTTGGCTGCGCGCTGCTGTACCCGGCGATCGGTGGAGTTGCGGTCGTCGGCGACGGAACCTTCCAGGGACCGACGTGGCTCAAAGGCCCGTACTTCAGCGTGGTCACGTTCACCACCCTGGGCTACGGCGACGTCCAGCCGGTCGGCCAGTGGGCGCAACTGCTGGCGATGGCCGAATCCCTGGTCGGCGCCGCGCTGCTGGCCCTGCTGGTCGCCGTCCTCGCACGGCGGATCACGCGGTGACGGGCTACTCGGCCTCAACGGTGCTCGCCGGCGGGTAGGTTTTTCTTGCAGGGACAAGGGCGGTGGTGTATGGACGAGGCGGGTCGAAGTGGATTCGAGGGGTCGATTCCCGAGGACGTGCCGGAGGGGCGGTGTGGGCTCACGATATACTACGAGGATCAACCGTGGTCACCAGGTCACGTTACCTGCTGGCGGAAATCGTGGCGCGATCACGACCGGTGCATCTGGCACGCCGACGTCGCGGACAAGCCCACGGACGAGGTGGCCACGGCACGAGCGGATGACTGGGAACGGCTCGACGGAGCCGTTCTGCGCGGGGTCACACTGGGTGATGTCGTCTCGTTTGCCGATTGCTGGCTGTGCGGAGCCGTTCTCACCGATGCGACCCTCGAGGAGGTCGACTTTAACGGCGCTTTCCTTCCGGGAGCCGCCCTCACCGATGCCACCCTTCGAGAGGTGGATCTCAGCGACACTTTCCTCCCGAGTGCCGACCTCACTGAGGCCACCCTCGTGGAGCCCAACCTCGCCGACGCCGGCCTAACTCAGGCCGACCTGACCGGAGCCTCCCTTGGACGGGGCCACCTCGTCGGCGCCGGCCTATGGGATGCCGACTTGACGGACGCCAACCTCGTACAGGCCGACCTAACCGATGCTTTGCTCCCAGGTGCCGACCTCACGGACGCCTTTCTCGAGGGGACAGTTTTTACCAATGCCGCCCTCGGAGGGGCCGACCTCACCGAAGCCCATCTCGAGGACGCCGACCTCATCGAAACCACCCTCCATAACGCCAACCTCATCGACGCTAACCTCCGCAAGGCTACCCTCACCGACGCCGACCTCACCGGATCTACCCTCACCCGCACCAACTTCCAGGACGCAACGCTCGAAGGAGCCACCCTCGAAGAGGCAACACTGAAGGAGACCAACCTGGCCGACGCCGAGCTACACGAGGCCCGACCGGCCGACAGTCGTCTCCTCAACCTTCACCTGAACCCAGGTACGGACTTCGGCGAGCGGTGCGGCTACGACCGCGACGCGGCCGAGCTGTTCCCGGCGGCCGTCGAGTCCACGGAGCCTGGCCTCATCCGCTCGATCGCCTACCATGTCACCGACCACCTCCCCCGATCACTGGCCAGCGTTGCGGGCTGGCCGACCGCGACCCTCCGTGGGTATCGCCGCTGGCGGTTCCTCCGGCGCGTCGACGACGAAGCCGCCGAGGAGATCGCCGACCAGTACGACAAGGCCCAGACCACCTACCGCACCTACGAGCAACTGGCCCGCGAGAACGCCCTGCCGGGGAAGATTTCCCCGCAGTTCGTCCGCGGAAAGGACGCCCGCCGCAAGCAGGCGCTGGCTGAGGGGGACACCTGGACCTGGGCGTGGCTCGCTACCCAGCGGTGGATCACGGGGTACGGCGAAAGTCCCTGGCGCGTGGTCGCCACCTCGCTGGCGGTGATCCTGGCGTTCGGGCTGGCGTATCCCTTCGTCGGGGGCATCGAGGACGCGGGCGTCCACTACGAGCTGGCGAACGTCGCGGACGTGGCGTCCCCAACAGGTGTGTCGGCGCTGCTCCGGGGGCTGTACTTCAGTATCATCACGTTCACGACCATCGGCTACGCCAACGTTGCTCCGATCGGCGTGGGTTCGCGCCTGCTGGTCGGGCTGGAATCGTTCACCGGCGCCGCGTTGCTGGCCCTGTTGGTCGCGGTGCTGGCCCGTCGACTCACGCGGTGAGCGGCGTGGGTAGCGAGTGGGTTTTTCTTGCAGGCGGGTGGGAACCGGGATATGAGTGGAGAGGTTCCGGAGAGTCGGTGTGGATTTACTTTGGAAAAGGAGGACGTGGAGATAGTGGAGGCCACCGACATGCTTGATCTTGGTGGGGACTTCTATCGCGAGATTGACGCCTGCTGTTGTTGGCGAGAGACGTGGCGTGACCACGACCGCTGTATCTGGCACGCCGACATCGCCGACAAACCAACGGGTGCCTTGGCCGACACATGGTCGGAAAACTCGGAATGGGCCTTGTTTAGACGCTCGGACTTTTGCAGTCCGAGGCTTGTAGAACTCGTGTC
>CAYTAG010000070.1:0-14732 GCA_964435625.1 uncultured Halobacteriales archaeon
CGAGTCCTCGAAGTGGGAGTTGCCGCCGTCGACGACCACGTCGTCGCCGTCCAGGTGCGGCCGGAGTTCCTCCAGGGCCGCGTCGACCGGGTCGCCCGCCGGGATCATCAACCAGACGCGTTTCTCGTCACTCAGTCGTTCTGCGAGGTCCGGGATCGAGTTGGCGGGCTCCGCGCCTTCGTCGGCGGCGGCCGCGACGGTCTCTTCGTCGACGTCGAACGCGACCACGTCGTGGTCCGCCGCGAGAACGCGGTCGACGACGATGCGGCCCATGCGCCCGAGGCCGATGACGCCCAGTTCCATACGGGGCGGTCGACGGGCGCGCAGGTAGGAATTGCGGTTCGGGGCGTCGCCGTCAGCGGAGGTATCCGAGCTGTTCGAGCTGGTCCTTTCGCTCGCCGTCGATGGTCACCGACTCGTCGGCGTCGGCGTGCTCGAACGAGGCCAGCCAGTCGTCGAGCCGTTCGGACAGCGCCGCGACGCGTTCGGGGTGGTCGTCGACCCGGTTGTGGACTTCGCCTGGATCGGCGTCGAGGTCGTACAGTTCCGTCGAGCCGTCGGAGCCACGGACGAGTTTGTACTCGCCGGTACGGATGGCTCGTAGCGACCGGTCGTACTCGTAGACGTGCTCGGGCAGGTCCCCGACGTGCCGTTCGAGCGCAGCCATCGTCGGCTGGGGCGCCACGTACTCGCTGACGACGAACTCCCTGGGATCGGCGTCGGCGTCGGGGTGGAACGACCGGCCCTGGAACTGCGTGCGGGCGTCGGGGGCCTCGATCCCCGCCGCGTCGAGCAGCGTGGGCGGCAGGTCCACGAGGCTGACGAGGTCGGTCAGTTCGCCGCCGCCGTCGAAGGCGCCGCCGCACAGCACGAGCGGGACGTGGATCAGCGAGTCGTACAGGCAGTACTGGTGGTCCATCATGCCGTGGTGGCCGACGTTCTCGCCGTGATCGCCGACGACGACCAGGAGGGTGTCCTCCCACTCGCCGGCCCCGATCAGCACGTCGCGGAGTCGTGTGAGGTGCTCGTCGAACCGGGCAATCTCCCCGCGGTAAAGCCCGCGCAGGATCCGGAGTTCACGTTCGCCGAGGGTCACGTTCCCGGCGAGGTACTCCCACGGTTCCTGTGAGACGGAAAGCGCCTCGCGGTAGGAGACCCCCTCGGGGAGGTGCTCGACCGCGAGACGCTTCGGCGGTCGGTAGTCCAGGTGTGGTTCGATGTAGTTGGCGAACAGGAAGAACGGTCGGCCCTCCTCGCGGTCGCCAAGCCAGTCGGCGATCCAGTCGGTCGTCCGCCCGCCGCCGCCCTCCGAGCGACCGCGGGCGAGGTAGTGATAGAGGACGTTCGCGGCGTTGGCCAGCGGGTTACCGTCGAACACCTCCCTCGTCAGCGCCCGGAGTCGGCTCTCCCCGAGCACGTCGTCGACCTCGCCCAGCGCCGTCGAGGACTGGACGAGTTGCCACATCTGCCGGAACCGCTCGAACCCACGGCCGAAGCCGCCCTCCACGCTCACCCAGGTGTTGTTGGAGGCGCCGACCGTCTCGTAGCCGGCCTCGCGGAACAGCCCCGGGAGCGTCGGGAGATCCCCGTCGAGGCGCTCGTGGTCGGCGTGTGCGCCGTGCAGCGACGGCGCGGTCCCGGTGAACAGCGATCCGTGTGCGGGCAGGGTCCAGGGAGCCGTCGAGAACGCCCGCGTGGCGGTCGTCCCCTCCCGACGCAGGTCGGCGATGGTCGGCGCCACGCGCGGGTCGAGTGCGTCGTCCGCGCGCGTGGTGTCCGCCACGACGAGGACGACGTTCGGCTTGGGTACCATTGGCGGTATTGGTTATGATAGTGTTCCTGAAAACAGTTTTGGTCAAATGATATTAGTCAAATTCAGATGTTTATCTAAGTATATTAGAACAACCCGGTGTGTAGGAGAGGCGGAGGTCACAACCAACGGGTCCGTCGCGTCGCTGATCGGCACGGAACTCAACACGCTCGGGCACCAAAGGCGGGCATGGGTGACGCCGACCGCGGCCCGCGAGTGACCGACCGCGAGATCCTGGCGGTGTTCGCCGAGACCGATGTGGACGTGCTCCACGACGAGGACGTGGCCGAGGAGTTGCCGGTCTCGAACGAACTGCTGGTCGACCGGCTGGACGACCTCGAGGGGCAGGGGCTGGTCGAGACGGCCGACGAGGACCTGCCGGGCGAGCGCTGGCGGCTCACGGCGGCCGGCGAACGGGCGGCCGACCTCCCCGAGCCGGAAGTCGAGACCGACGTCGAGGCCCAGGCGGCGAAGACGACCGACGCCGCGACGTCGACGCGCGAGGAGGAGACGCCCGAGTCGCCCCCGCCGGACCCACAGGAGGGCGAGGGCGGACCGCGTGCCGGTCCGTCGGCCCCACTGGCCAGCGAGGTCGCCGGGCTGGAGGGGTTCGATCCGCCGGGCGATCCGCGCCAGAAGGAGCGCCGCCGGGGACTGGTCCGGCGAGCGTACGCCTACCTCCGCAAGCAGGGGGCGGCGACGCGCGAGGAGTTCGTCGCCGACGTCTACGCGACGACGCCGGCCGACTACGACGACCCCGAGGACTGGTGGGAGGAGGTCGTCCGGCCGGGCCTGGAGACGCTGCCGACGGTCGAGCGCGACGGCGACGAGTGGCGCTTCGCCGGGGAGGACCAGTCGCCGGAGTGAGATGCTGGCGGTGGGACGGCCCTCGTCCTGTGGGGGTCGCCGACCGTCGCGTCAGACCCCGAGGACCCGGAGAAACTCGACGCCGGTGAACACGAACCAGGCCATCCAGGTGGTGAACGCGACGAGGACGGCGGCGTAGTACGCCACCTGCGAGGAGAGCACCGAGGCGGCCCCGAACGCGAGGAAGATCACAGCCAGCGCCGCGGCGTGGCGCTTCCACCCCTTGAGCGCGGTCGCGAGCGCGACCCGGACCGACACGTCGGTCATGTGGAATCGTCCACTACCGCGGGGGAAGAATCTTTAGATTCGCGTGGCTGGCGTCGGGACGGCCACGGGTTTTCTCGGCCGGACGTGACAGCGGGGGTGTCGTGGCCCTCGACCAGGGAACGTGGCGCGTGCTGGTGAGCGTGCCGACCAACGGGAGGCCGCGAGCCTCTAAGCGCGCGAGGTCCCCATGAGCGTGCGAACGGGGGCTCGTCAGAGCTTGCTCTGACGGTGGATGAGCACCGGAGCGAAGCGAGGAGCGCAATCGGCTGGGGAGGGCGTGGCCATCCCTAGTCGCCCGGATGTCGCTAGTCACGATGGGCAAATTCCGACGGGCGATCTCGCTACCGGGCGGCTAGGAGTCAACCTCACACCTCCCTAGCCGCGGGAGGCGGTCCGAGCGCCACCCCCGACCACCGTCAGAGCGAGCGCTGACGAGCTCCCGCTCGCACGGCTCGCGGGAACACCGGGAGAGCAAGCTCTCCCGAACCTCCGGCTCGCAGGGCTCGCCGGAGACACCGTCGGAGGCAAGCTCCGACGAGCCTCCGCTCGTTTCACTCGCGGAGACACCGTCGGAGGCAAGCTCCGACGAGCCTCCGCTCGTTTCACTCGCGGAGACACCGTCGGAGGCAAGCTCCGACGAGCCCCCGTTCGCATGGCTCACGGGGACCTCGCGCACGTTGCTCGCGCCGTGGAGGCTATTCCAAATGCGCGAAACGCACCGCGATCCGGGGATCTCCACTTATAAGCCCGGATCGACGGCTCATCCCCGGTTTCTTCAAGTCATTTATATACTGGCGAGACCCATATAAAGGCCGGAAGGAACGTCACCGGTCGAACGCCCCCACCGACAACCCCAAACGCTCAACCACCCTCACCACCAACCGCCGCGTATGCCCGACCACCCGGTGTTGCTGTTCGACGGGGTCTGCAACCTCTGCAACGGGTTGGTCCGGTTTTTGATCGAGCGTGACGAGGACGCCGTCCTCCGGTTCGCGCCGCTGCAGTCCGAGGTGGCCCGGGAGTTGCTGGCGGACTACGAACCGGACCCCGGCGACCTGGACACGGTCGTCCTCGTCGCGGACGGCGAGTGTTTCACCAGGTCCTCGGCCGTCCTCGGGGTGGCCAGGTACCTCGGGTTGCCCTACCGCCTGCTGTACCCGCTGCGGTTTCTCCCCCGGCGGCTCCGGGACTTCGGTTACGACCTCGTGGCGAACCGCCGGTACGACTGGTTCGGGCGGCGCGACCGGTGCATGGCGCCGACCCCGGACGTCGCCGAGCGGTTCCTCGTCGAACCGCGGACCGGACCCGAGTGAACGGTCGAGGTCGGACGGGCGACGGATTGATGCCCCGTCGGTCCCGGGTTGGACGCGTGCCCGAACAGTCACGCGAGATCGAGCCTGGGTTCCACTGGATCCAGGAACCCGGCCCCGACCGGAGCCATTTCGTCGAGGGCCAGTACGACGACCTCCCGGGCTGGTACGACCCCGGGGACTCGCTGCACGTCCCCCAGAACGCCTACCTGCTGGCCGACGAGGCGAGCCTGCTGTTCGACACGCTGTCGCCCGCTAGCACGGACGCCGTCCTCGACGAACTCGACGGCCTGCTGGACGACGGCCTGGATTACCTGATCGTCTCCCATCCCGACGTCCCCCACGCCGGCAACGCGGGCGCGATCCTGGAGGCGTACCCCGAAGCGACGCTGGTCGCGCCGCGGTACGGCAACGCCCACGACCTCTACCACCTCGGGGACGCCGACCTGGTCGGCGCGGGCGACGGGATCGACCTCGGGCGCTTCGAGGTGGCGTTCCACGAGGCGGCGTTCCCCGACGCCGCCCTGCACGTCTGGATGACCGAGCGGACGACGGGGACGCTGTTCCCGGTCGACTGGCTGGGCTACCCCAACCGCGGGGCGGAGGTACTGCGGTTCCCCGACGAGTTCGAGACCGCCCTCACCGTCGACCGCCTGGTCCAGTTCCACGGCCGCGTGCTGTTCTGGTTCCAGTACGTCGACGTCGACCGCGTGCAGACCGAGATCGACCGCCTGATCGACCGTTACGACCCCGAACTCGTCGCGCCGGGCCACGGCAACCCCATCCGCGAGGACCCCATCGAGGTCGTGGAACTGGCGAAACCGGTCGTCGAACGCGTGAACGAGGGCGGCCGCGTGGGGACGCTGGGATGACGGTGAAACTGGCCGAGGACCTGGTCTGGATCGAGGAGTGCTACGACCTGGCGAGCGACCCGAACGCCGACGTCGGGGACGCCGACGAGCGCACCCACAGGCACGTCTCCGTCTACCTCGTGGGCGAGGACCGCCACGTCCTGGTCGACTCGGGGTCGTTCCGCCACCGCGAGGCGATCACGGCGGGGGTCGCCGACGCCGTCGGCGAGGGCACCCTGGACGCGCTGATCCTGTCGCACTCGGATTACCCCCACGCGGCGAACGTCCGGGAGTTCGTCGACGACGACACCGAACTGGTCGCCTCCTCGGGCGCCCCCCAGAAGCAGGGGCTGCCCGACGCCCGCAAGGCCGAGATCGGTGGGTCGACGACGGTCGCGGGCCGGGAGTTCAGCTTCGTCGACCCGCCGCTGGCGGACCGCTCGCACACGACCTGGATCTACGACCACGGCTCGGCGACGCTGTTCACCGCCGACGGGTTCGGCAGTCGCCACCGGCCCGGGGAGTGTGCGATGACCTCCGCGAACTTCGAGGGCGGCGTCCCGGCCGCGGCCGTCGAGGCGTTCCACCGCCACGAACTCCGCTGGCTGCGGTACGTCGACCCCGCGAAGCTCCGGACGGCCCTGGATGCGATCCTCGACGAGTACCCCGTCTCCTGGATCGCACCGATTCACGGCCACCCCATCTCGGGCGAGGATCTGGCGGGGTACCTCGACCGACTGACCGACGCCGCGGGACGCATCGCCGGGGAAGGTCGCCCCGGTTGAGGACCCCCGGTTGCCGGGTAGACGTAGTCAGTCCCCCGCGGCGTACCGTTGCAGCGCGTCGGGCACTGCCGCGGGATCGAGGTACCTCGTCTCGCCGTCGCGGGTCTCCAGTTCGGCCTCGCCGGTCTCCAGGTAGTGATCCCCGAGCACGACCTTCGCGGGCAACCCGAGCAGGTCGCTCTCGGCGAAGCGCTCGCCCACCGACTGCGAGCGGTCGTCGAACAGCAGGACGTCCCCGCAGGCCTCGTGGAGATCGTCGGCGGCCCGCTGCAACTCGCCCTCGTAGCTGACGGGCAAGATTCCGGCCCGGAAGGGCGCGACGCTGCCCCAGTCCGTGACGGGCCAGCGCAGACCGTCGCCGCCGGAGTGCTGCCCGCCGCCGGTCCCGGCGGCCGCCAGGCCGTCCGCGCCCTGCTGGGCCAGCACCTGCAACAGGCGGGTGACGCCGACGCCGTAGCTTCCCATGTGGGGGTACTGCGCCGCCCCGTCGGCGTCGTCGACCGTGAACCCCGTGGGCTCGCTGTAGCGGGTGCCGAGTTCGAAGACGTGGGCAACCTCGATCCCGTCGCGCTCGGCGAGGTCGCCGCCGCACTCGGGGCAGGCCCCGCCGGCCGCGTACTCGTCGAAGTCCGCGCGCTCGTCGGTCACCCCGAATCGGCAGCCGTCGGCGGTGCAGTACCGCAGGCGGTCGCTGCCGTCCTCGACGGGCGCGACGAACTCCTCCGAGCGGGGTCCGCCCATGACGCCGTCGTCGGCCGCCACGACGACGAAGTCCACGCCGAGGTCCTCGAACGCGCGGGCGTACGCCGCCCGAATCTCGCGGTACGTCCTGCCCAGGCTCTCGGGGTCCGCGTGGACGCTGTAGGCGTCCTTCATGGTGAACGCCTTGCACCGCACGAGGCCGTTGCGGGCGTGGTCGTCGCGGTACTTCTCGCCGACCTGGTAGACGGTCAGGGGGAGGTCGTCGTACGACCGGACGGCGCCGTCCAGCAGGTCGACGACCGCCTCCTCGTGGGAGGGCGCCAGGCACATCGCCCGGCCGTCGCGGTTCTCCAGCGCGAACATCTCGTCCTCGAAGTCCCGCCAGCGGCCGCTCTCGCGCCACCGGCGGGCGTCCTGCAACGCGGGCAGCGAGACTTCCTGGCCGCCGACCGCCGCCATCGCGGCCCGCAGTCGCCGGGTGATCTTCCGCTTTACGCGCTCGCCGGCGGGCGCGAAGGCGTACAGGCCGCTACCGGCCTGTCGGACCAGGCCCGCGCGTTCCAGCAACCCGGCGGCGTCCGCGGCGCTCGCCCGTGACTCCCGGCTGGCGGGGAGGAACAGGTCGTTACGACGCACGGCGACCACCTCCGCGTCCCCGTGATCCGCGGCCGCCGCGCCTGCGGCGGCCGCCGTCTCGCTCGTACCCGTCGACGCGATACCTGCGGCTGCGGAACGAACCGTCCCGCGCCACACAGGGGTTGCTCTCGGTACTACGCTGCCAGAACTCGACCCCGGGTCGCGGTCGACCCGGCGGTTTCGAATGCGCGACGCATCGACGGCCACTGCGGCGACCGGGGTGTTAGCTCTTTCCCGGCCGTGGTAGCGACTCACGTTGGCCCGCCGCGACCGACCGTCCACGACGCGGTTCTCGCCGGACAATCGCCCGACGGCGTGGGGTTCGACCTGTTCTACGACGGCTCCGCGGTGAACCCGTGGGACGAAGGTCCCCACGAACTCGTCCGCCTGTACTTCAACGACGACCGCCTCGGGGACTACTACGTCCCGGTCACCTACGCGGAACGGCTCGGAGAAGGGGTGCGTTCGACGCCCATCGGCGACCCCATCGGGGACGACGGCGCGTTCGAGGAGACGGGCGTGACCGTCCGTCTGGAACAGGGCGTCACCGTCGAAGACGCCGAGTTCGACCTCCTCTGGTACGAGGACCCCGACGGAAACGAAGACGAACGGGTCGTCGTCGCCGCGGACTTCGGCCGCTCCGGGGACTGACGGCCCGCTACTCCGCACCGACCAGCCGAATCCCGATGCCGTCGGGGTCCTCGACGACGGTGCCTTCGGCGGTCCGCTCGACCGAGTAGTCGGCGGACCGGAGCCGCTCGACCGCCGCCGCACGCGCGTCCTCGTCGGGGAACGCGACCTCGAACCGGTCGAGGCCCCGGCCGGACGCGGGCGCGGACCGGCCCTGCCAGACGTTCAGCCCGAGGTGGTGGTGGTAGCCGCCCGCCGAGACGAACAGCGCGCCGCGGACCCGGGCCGTGACGTCGAACCCGAGGGCGTCGACGTAGAACTCCTCCGCCCGGCCGAGGTCGGTGACTTCGAGGTGGACGTGGCCGACGTCGGTTCCCGGTGGAGCGCCAACGTCGGCCCCCGGGGGTGCGCCGTCGCCGGCCGACTGCGGATCCGCGGCGGACGACCGGTCGGCTGTGGCCGCGAGGTCGTCCAGATCCAGCGGCTTCGTCTCGAAGCGGACGTCGCCGTCGGGCGTCCGCTCCCACCGCTCGCGGGGGCGGTCGCGGTACAGTTCGACGCCGTTGCCCTCGGGGTCGTCGAGGTACAGCGCCTCGCTGACGCCGTGGTCCGAGGCCCCGGTAAGCCGCCCCACCTCGGCCGCGTCGTCGCGCACCCGCGACAGCGCGGCCCCGAGCGCCGACCGCGTGGGAAACCGGACTGCGAGGTGGTACAGGCCGGCCGCGTCGGCCGGCCGGGCGGGGGCCCCGGGCGCGGCCCGCAGCACCAGCAGTTCCTCGCCGTCGGCGCCGAGGACGGCCCGGTCGTCGGTCCGGTCGAGGACGGCCAGGCCCACCACGTCGACGTAGAAGGCGGCCGTGCGGTCGAGGTCGCCCACCGCCAGCGCCACGCGACCGACGCGGGTACCTTCCGGGAGCGTGTCCATGGTCGCGCTACTCGGCGCCACCTGTTAACGGTTCGGAGTTCGCGAACACGCCAGGTCGTTTATGTAACTGGAGCGAAGATAATGTGGCATGGCAGAGTACCGAGCAGGCGTCTGCAACATCGGGAGGAAACAACGGCGCAAGCGGTACCGCGCCGGGGTGCTGACCCTGGGAATCGCACTCGCGTACAGCGCCTGGGTACTGGTAACCACCAGACCGGACGCGTACTTCGCCGGGGTCTTCCTGCTGTTTTTCGGCGGGTTGCTCGGGTACCTCCAGGCGCGCCTGGAGTTCTGCGTGGCGTTCGGGACGCTGGCGCGCTATGACTTCTCGGGGGGCGGCGGCGAGGAGGGCACCGTCGACGAGGCCGAACTCCGACGGAAGGACCGGCTGCGGGCGCTGGAACTGACCGCCTACGCCGCGGGACTGGCGGCCGCGTTCACCCTGCTTTTGTACTCGCTGGACGGCATCCTGCTCGCCTGACCCCGCGGGCGGCCGGCCGGGCACTTCGCCACCGCACGCGGTCGATGGGGCGTGCGAACACCGGTCACACCACGGCCAGGCCGCGGGACGTCCGCTCCGCGAAGCGGTCCGGCCAGTCCACCGGCAGCCTCGTCCAGGAATCGCCGGCGTCGGCCGTCCGGAACAGCCCTCGGTCGTTGGCCGCGAACACCTCGCCGGCCTCCCGGCCGCGGGTCAGCACCGCCCGGAGGACCCCCTCGCCGGTCGGGACGCCGCGGTCGTCCAGGCGTTCCCACCGGCCGTCGCCCCCGCTGCCCGTCTTGCGGTACAGGTACGACTCGCCGGGCGCGCGGTGGGCGTTGCCGGCGCCGGTGGCCGACCAGGCGAGGACGGCGTCCGGGTCGCCCGGGTCCACGGCCAGCCCCCAGACGTAGCGGTGGTCCAGCCCCTCCTGGGGGTGGTCCCAGGACTCGCCGCCGTCGGTCGACTCGGCGTAGCCGTCGCCGGCCGCCGAGTAGACGCGGCCGGGGGCGTCCGGGTGGGTAGCGAGGGTGTGGTTGTCCCGGCGGGAGCCGGGCGGGCGCTCGCGCCACGTCTCGCCGCCGTCCTCGCTCAGGAGGAGCGCGCCGGCCTCGATGCCGACGTACACCCGCTGGTGGTCCGTCGGATCGAGTTCGATCCAGCGGACGTGGTGGGTGTGCGGCCGCGGCGGGAAGTACCACTCCTCCTCGCTCGGGAGGTCGGTGATGCCGCCGACCCGCTCGAAGGAATCGCCGCCGTCGGTCGAGCGATAGACCGCGCTCGGTTCGGTGCCGACCCACACCTCCTCGGGGTCGTGGGGACTGACCGTCGCGGACATCACCGCCTCGGCCTCGATGGCCTCGCCCACGCGCTCGAAGGCGCCGCCGCCGTCCTCGCTGCGGAGCAGGCCGGACTCGAAGGTGCCGACGAAGACGCGGTCGGGGCGTTCGGGCGCGGCGGCGACGCACTCCAGGTCGTGGCCGGCGAGGGCTTCCGCGGCCGTCCAGTCGTCGCCTTCACCGGTTGCCACGACGAGGCCGTTCCGCATCGCGGCGTAGAGCGTTCGCATGGACGGGGGTACGGCGCCGACCGCGAAAGAGGTTGGCACTCGCGGGGCCAGCCGACGCGTCGGAAACGCTTATTTTTCCGCCCCGAGCACCCCAGTACTGGGATGAATCGCGTGGTCGTGGTCGCGGCCGTCCTGATGCTCGCGTTCGCCGGTTGTACGGGCTTCGTCGGCGACAGTGACACCGACGCGCCCGAGGAGCCGTCGGCGACGTCCACGCCCACGTCTACGCCGACGTCGCCCCCGACGTCGACCCCGGCGGAGGGGCACCCGCCCGGCGTCACCGACGACGGCCTGGCGAACGCGACCGCCCTCGTGCGGGCGCACGCCGACGCCGTCAACGAGACGGGCTACCGCTCGCAACTGGTCGTGACGACCGAATTCGCGGACGCCAACGCCAGCATCGGTCCGGCGACGCTCACGTTCGAGGCCGCGGTCCCCGCCGACGGGACGCCGTACCGGCTCTACCAGAACAACTCCGGCGGCCTTTCGCAGGACTACGAGCGGGTGACCTGGGCCAACGACAGCGTCCGGGTGACCAACCACACCACGTACCCGCCGTTCGGGAACGCCACCAGCAGGTACGAGATGGAGGAGGCGAGACCGGCGCCGCCGGACGTCGCCGCGACGTCGTTCTCCGAGTTCCTCCGAATGGGAGAGTTCGACCTCGCGGAGGCGGGCGAGGACCGCATCACCCTCCGCGCGACGGGGGCCAACGAGTCGGCCGCCGACGTGAACGTCACCAGTTACGAGGGCGAACTCGTCGTCGACCGGCGGGGCGTCCTCCGCGAGGGGTCCGTCGAGGTCGCGTACGTCTCAGACGGTCAACAGATCGTCACCACCCTGGAGTACGGCGTCCGGGTCGGGGACGTCGACGTCGAGAAGCCGCCATGGGTCGGCACCGCCATCCACGAGGCGACGGCCATCACCGTCGAGGCGACGGTCGAGGGCGAGTACGTGGCCGTCACCAACACCGGCCGCGAACCGATCCCGGCCGGGTACGAGGTCACGCTGATGGAGCGGACCGAGAACGGCTGGGGCGGGTCGCCGGTCACGCTGTCCGAACCGGTCGCCCCGGGCGAGACTGTGTACGTCTCCCTCGACGCCTACCGGACCGCGGTCGACCGCTCGCCGCCCGCGGACCCCGGCCCGCTGGCGGGGACCTATCGCGTCGTCGTCAGGAACGAGGACCACGAGGTCGTCGCCGAGGCCCGCGTTGAGGCCGGGGACTGATCGGCCGGACGGAGCCTCATTTATAGGGATTCCGGAAGTATGTAAGTGAAGGCGCAGCCAGTCGTAGCCGCCGTGAGCGGTCGGGGCTAGTCCGACGGTCTCAGTGCCAGGTCCGGTCGGTCCGCTCGCGGACGTCGGCGGCCGGGACGCGGGCGCTCACCACGAAGTGGTCCCACGCGGCGGCGACGGGGAGGTCGAGCAGGTTCCCGTCGTCGGTCCAGTAGTCGTAGTGCTCCTCGTCGGGGTCGAACCCGCCGAACACGCGGAGGTCGGGGCCCCCGGCGTCGGCCAGGGCCTCGAACTCGTCGCGGTCGAAGATCACCCGGAGCACCCCGGACTCCCCGCTGCCCCGGATTCCGCTGGCCGCGACGCTCTCGCCCGTTCGCGCGACCGCGCGGAAGGTGCCCTCGACCGGCTGCTCGACGGCGTCCGGAATCTCGAGGAAGGCGCTGATCCGGTTGCGGTCGGCGGTCACCTGCCGGACGTCCGTCCGGGCGTCGACCCGGAGGATGCGGTTCTCGACGCGCGGGGAGACCTCGCCCTTCCGTTCGAGCATGTCGAGCGTGATCGGACCGAGGAGGCTGTCGGACTCGTGGATCACGTCGGCGTCGGCGAGTTCGTCGAACCCGGCGACGTAGCTGTTGGTCACGAAGGTGTAGGTCCCGTCCGGGTCCAGCGGTTCGCCCTGGACGTACACGTTCTCGACCGCCCCCTCGTAGTCGTGGCCGGACCACTCGTACTGGATGCCGCCGACCTGGACCGACTGCTGGGCGCCGAACGACGACCACGGGAGCGCGGCGATCTGGCTCTCCAGGAGGTTCCGCAGGGCACGTCCCTCGACCTCCATCGTGACGATGGAGTTGGGGAACGGGAGGACGTCGAGCCAGTCCAGCCCCGTGACGCCGCCCGGTCCGTACACCTGGTTCGAGCGGATTCCGCCGGCGTTCTGGAGCGCGGCGTCGACCTCGTCCACGCCGGGCGCGCTGTCCGCCGCGTACTCCATCGTGAGGTCACAGATGAGGTTCCCCAGCGCGCTCTCGCGGGCGTAGCTGGTGTCGAACCGGGCGTCGAGTTCGACGTCGGTGCTGAAGAACTCCCGGCCCAGTTCGTCCTCGAGGTCGTCCCGCCACGTCGAGACGATGTCGGCCATCCCCTCGTCCGGTTCGAGGGCGGCGGGATCGGGGTCGTGTCGCCGCCAGTCGACGAGATCGCCCTCGGCGGAGAGCGTGAGTTCCCCGAGGTGGGCGAACTCGTCGCCGAACTCGCTGATGATCGTCCCCGCGTGGACCTCCGGTTCGTCCATGACGACGTCGGAGTGCGAGCCGACGATGGCGTCGAGGTCGTCGACCGCCTCCGCGATCTCGTAGTGGGTCGAGTGGTCCGTGTGGGAGGCGAGCACGACGAGGTCAGCCCCGGCGTCCTTGAGCGCGGCCGTCGCCTCCTGGCTGGCCTCGACCGGATCGAGAGCCTCGTACTCCTCGGGGTAGTCGGTGATGCCGTAGAAGTTCCGGACGCCGCTGCCGAAGATTCCGAGCGTGATCCCGCCGACGTCGCGGGTGATCCACCGTTCGGTCCCGGGGAGCGGGTCGCCGTCCGGGGTCTTGAGGTTGGCGACCACCCAGGGGAACTCGCTGGCCTCGAACCGGTCGGTCGCCACGTCGACGCCGAAGTCGAACTCGTGGTTGCCGGCCCCGACCGCCAGCGGGTCCAGGTAGTTCAGCGCCTCGATCATGTGCTCGCCCTGGTGGATCAGCCCCATGATCGACGGCGCCAGGTCGTCGCCGTTGCCGACGAACACCGCGTTATCGCGGGCGCTCCGCAGGTCGTCGACCAGCGTCTGGTACCGCGCGATGTCCATCGCCCCGTCGTCCGAGGGGTCCCCGAACCGACCGTGGAAGTGGCTGTCGTGGAGGATCGTCACCGTCTCCCCGGACTGCGTGGCCGCCGTCCCGACGTGCGAGAGGCCGACGCCGCCCGCGGCGATCCCGCCGGTCGCCGCGAGTACGTCACGACGGCCGACCTCGTACTCCTCCTCGGACTGTTCGTTGGTGTCTACCATCTCCTTTTCAGGTGTCCCGGCCATAGCTATTAATAATGCATTTTATAACCCAATTAAATACTGCGGTTCTAGTTAGCTGGACTGTAGTGGAGGACGTGCTCGTGGACGGTCGCTCCCTTATCAGTGATCCGAGAGCATATAAGGGAAGGTGGGGCCACCTGGGTGCGTGACTGGCGAAACGTTATTGCGTCGCCATTACGATGCATTTGCCCGCACGTATGGGTGAGGAAGAACTGGTTCGGGTCGCGCTCCAGCGGTACCGCGAGGGCGAGGTCGGGATGCGCGGTGCCGCCGAAATCGCCGGTCTGACCATCGCCGAGATGATGCGCGAGGCTAACGAACGGGGCGTGGTGTCGAATTACGACGAGGCGGATCTGGAAGACGACGTGGCCGATCTAAAAACCGACGACGAAAATTAGTCGTCCGCCGCCTTCGCGGGCTTGCGCCTGTCCGCCCGCGGCCCGTCCATCTCGACGTCGGGCAACAGGTCACGCAGGTACCGACCCGTATGACTCTCCTCGTGCTCGGCGACCTCCTCGGGCGTGCCGGCGACGACGACTTCGCCGCCGCGCTCGCCGCCCTCGGGGCCGAGGTCGATGACGTGGTCGGCGTTTTTCACGAGGTCCAGTTCGTGCTCGATGACGACCACGGTGTTGCCCCGGTCCGCGAGGCGGTGGAGCACGTCGATCAACTTGCGCTCGTCGGCGGGGTGCAGGCCCGTGGTCGGTTCGTCCAGCAGGTACAGCGTGTCGCCGGAATCCTGCTTGCCCAGTTCCTCGGCGAGTTTGATCCGCTGGGCCTCCCCGCCCGAGAGGGTGGTCGAGGGCTGGCCGAGTTTCATGTAGTCCAGCCCGACGTCCTTCAGGAGTTTCAGGCGCCGACGGATGCCGGTGTGGCCCTCGAAGAAGTCGTGGGCCTCCGCGACGGTCATCTGGAGGACGTCCGCGATGGTGGCGTCCTTGTAGGTGACGTCCAGGGTCTCGTCGTTGTAGCGGGCGCCGTCGCACTCCTCGCAGGGGACCTGCACGTCGCTGAGGAAGTTCATGTCGATGGTAACGGTGCCCTGGCCGCCGCACTCCTCGCAGCGGCCGCCCTTGACGTTGAACGAGA
>CAYTAG010000071.1:0-14623 GCA_964435625.1 uncultured Halobacteriales archaeon
TCTGGGCGTTACTGACCACGCCACCGTCGACAGAGAGAGCGCGGGGGCTTTCTGGGCGTTACTGACCACGCCACCGTCGACAGAGAGAGCGCGAGGGCTTTCTGGGCGTTACTGACCACGCCACCGTCGACAGAGAGAGCGCGGGGGCTTTCTGGTTGGTGGCGGCCGCGTGTTCGGCGAACCGTTATCCACCCGCGCCCCGTACCGGACCACCGTGATCGTTCTCCTGTCCGGGCCGCCGGCCTCGGGCAAGACGACCCTGGCCACCCGCCTCCGGGAGCGCCTGGCCGCCCGGGGCCACGGGTTCGACCTCCTCCACTCGGACGACTTCTCGACGCGGACCTACGAGCGGATGTACGAGCGCGTGGCCGACGCCGACGGGGACTGGATCCTCGACGGCACCTTTTACGCTCGCGAAATCCGCGAACGGTTTCGCACGCTCGACGACGTCTACCTCGTCTGGGTCGACGTCTCCCGGAAGACGGCGCTGGCCCGAAACGGGAACCGCGAGGACCCCATCTCGGAGACGGGACTCCACGTCATGCACTCGACGTTCGAACCGCCACGGGCGGACCTCACCCTCGACACCGACGACTGTTCGGTCGGGGAGGCACTGGACCGCCTGGAGGCGGCCGTGCTGGGGTGGCTCGACGCTGCGGCGCACTGACGCCGCGGCGACCGCGGTGCGAACGGCACTGTTTTCCGGGTTCGCTGGATACCCCCCGATATGGATACCGTTCGTGAACGGGGTCGGCGCGGGCCGGAAGCGGTCGTTCCCGGGGCGGCCCCGGACGTCGCCAACACGGCCGAGGCGTCTACCTGGCGGCCGACCGACGGGAAAGTGACCGCCGCGAACCGGCGGAGGGTCCGATGGTAGACCCGCTACTCTCGGCCGGCCGGCTTCTGCTGGCGTTCGTGCTGGTGTTCCTGAACGGCTTCTTCGTCGCCGCCGAGTTCGCCTTCGTCCGCATCCGGTCGTCGTCGGTCGACCGCCTCGTCGAGGAGGGGCGTCGGGGAGCGAAGACGTTGCGGCACGAGATCACGCACCTCGACGACTACCTGGCGGTCACGCAACTGGGCATCACCATCTCCTCGCTGGGCCTGGGATGGGTCGGCGAACCGGCCGTGGCGGCGCTGCTCGAACCCGTGCTGGCGTCGGTCCTGCCGGCTAGCCTGTTGCACTTCGTCGCCTTCGCCATCGGGTTCGGCATCATCACGTTCCTGCACGTCGTCTTCGGGGAACTCGCGCCGAAGACCCTCGCCATCCAGGAGGCCGAGCGCATAGCGCTTCTGGTCGCCCGGCCGATGCGGCTGTTCTACTACCTGTTCGTCCCCGGCATCGTCGTCTTCAACGGCACGGCCAACTTCTTCACGACGCTGATCGGCGTCCCCGCCGCCACCGAGACCGAGGAGACCCTCAGCGAGGAGGAGATCCTGACCGTCCTCTCGCGGGCCGGCAAGGAGGGCCAGGTCGACGTCGAGGAGGTCCACATGATCGAGCAGGTGTTCGAACTCGACGACACGACCGTCCGCGACGTGATGGTCCCCCGGCCGGACGTGGTGAGCGTCCCGCCGGACCTGTCGCTTGCCGACCTCCGGACGCTGGCCGTCGAGACCGGTCACACCCGCTACCCGGTCGTCGACGCGTCCGAGGATCGCGTCGAGGGCTTCGTCGACGTCAAGGACGTCCTGCGGGCCGCCGAATCCGGGGGCGAGGGGGTGCTGGCCCGGGACGTCGCCCGCGAGGTGACCATCGTCCCGGAGACGACCAGGGTCAACGACCTTCTGGAGGCGTTCCAGGACGAGCGGAGCCAGATGGCCGCCGTGATCGACGAGTGGGGCACCTTCGAGGGCATCGTCACCGTCGAGGACGTCGTCGAGGTGGTCGTCGGACAACTCCGCGACGAGTTCGACGCCGACGAGCACGAACCGACCATCGAGCGCCGCGACGGCGAGGTCCTGATCGACGGCGGCGTCCCCCTTGCGGCGGTCAACGCCGAACTCGACGCGACCTTCGCGAGCGAGGACTTCGGGACCATCGGCGGCCTCGTCCTGGAGCGACTCGGCCGGGCGCCCGAGCGCGGCGACAGCGTGACCGTCGACGGCTACGTCCTCGCGGTCGAGGCGGTCGACGGGGCCCGGATCGAACGGGTCGTCGTCGACCGCCAGGACGACGACGGGGAGGCCCGGTCCGGCGACGAGGACGACGCTTCGTGACGGAATTGTGGTAGGACTGCCGGCCGGCCAGGGCGAAGACCTCGACCCGAGACCGGTAACCGGCCGAGAAACGAGCGTCTGGGACCTGTTGGCCAGTTCTGTACGCCGGTGTACTGATCCACTCGCCGCCGCGCACGTTTGACAGAAATCCGACCGTTCACCTATTAGTTGCTCGGGGCCGAACGTCCGGTATGGCGGAATTCGAGGGACCGCTCGACCCCGGGCGGTTCGGCGTAAGTCCCGAGCGGGGGTTTCTCCCCGACGAGGAACCGCTGGCCTCCTTCGACGGGATCGATCCCTTCCTGGCGCGACTGGACGAACTGGGCCGGGATCTCCCGGACCTCCTCGATAGCGAGGACCTCGGGGCCGCACTCGAAGACCTGGACCCCCCGCCGGGGGACCTCTACGACGACCTGACCGACCGCGAACTGGAGCGGGTGTACGGCGTCACGGGCTTTCTCGCCAACGCCTACGTCAACGGCACCGACGCGGACGTGGTCCCGGCGGGCGTCGCCGTCCCCCTGTACGAGGCGACCAGTCGTCTAGGACGCACGCCCGTGCTGTCGTACGACGCCTACGTCCTGCACAACTGGACGACGGCGAACCCCGACCAGGGACTCGTCCCGCACAACGTCCGCACGATCACGAACTTCGTGGACGTTCGCGACGAGCAGTGGTTCGTCGCGGTCCACGTCGCCATCGAGGCCACGGCGGGGCCGGCGCTGGCCGCCATCGGCGACGCCCAGGCGGGGATCGTCGACGACGACCCCGGACAGGTCGAGGTCGCCCTCCGGACGATGGAGGACTCCCTGCACGACCTGATCGGCGTCCTCGACAGGATGCCCGAGCACAACCACCCCGAGACGTACGGCCGGGGGTTCCGGCCGTACCTGATGGCGCTCACCGACGTCGCCTTCGAGGGCGTCGAGGACCTCGACGGCCGCCAGTCGTTCCGCGGCGCCTCCGGCGCCCAGTCCAGCGTCTTCCCCGCCCTTGACGCCGCCATCGGCATCGACCAGGGCGACAACCCCCTCGTGAACCATCTCCGGGAACTCCGCGCGGACATGCCCGCCGAGCACAAGGCGTTCGTCGAGGCCGCCGCCGAGGGGCCGGACGTCCGCGACTACGTGGCCGGCACCGACGACGAACGGCTCCGTGAGGCCTACAACGAGGTCCTCGACCGGATGGTCCGGTTCCGGGAGTTGCACGTCGACGTCGTCCGGACGTACCTCACCGAACCGTTCGACGAACGGGAGGGCACCGGCGGGACACCCCACGGTCCCTTCCTGGAGATGTTCATCGAGAACACCGAGGCGATGCGGATCGAAGGGTGACCCGCAACCACGGTCGACCGGCCGTTACGCCTCTGCGGGGGCCCGGTCGCTGTACCGAGCGTATCTGGCGCGATAGCCCGCCAGTCGTCCGAGCGGCGCCAGCGCCGCGACGCCTGCCCGCTGCAGCGGTGCCGGAACGAACGCCAAAACGAGTTCCTCGCTGAACTCGTCGGCGATGACCGCCGCCTGGAGCGGTGCCGGGATACCCCTGCGGTCGGTTTCTCCGTCGCGGGCGAGGCCGAAGGTCGTCTCGAACAGCGTCTCCATGTTGAGCGGGGGTTCTACCTCCACGCGGGCGTGGAGTTCGGACGCCCCGTCGTTCCAGATGAAGTGGGGCGTCTCCGGCGGGATGACGAACCGGGTTCCCCGGGTCGCGGTCCATTCATCACCGTCGATGCGGACGCCCAGTTCCCCCTCCCGCACCTCGATCCGTTCCTCCTGGCGGGGGTGGACGTGGTCGACCTTCCCGACGGCGAACCCGCCGGGGGCCAGCGAGTAGTCGAACCGGAGCGGACCGCCCCCGGCGGCGGTCGACCGGAACTCGATTCGCTCGCCGGTCACGGGGTTGTCGATCACCTCTCCCTGGTGGGCCATCGTCCGTGCCTGGGGCCCGCGGACCGGTATGAGTTCCCCCACAACCGCACGTCCACCCCGGACGATCCGCACGCCTTCTCCCGGTCGACGGCAGGTACAAAGTCGCGTGTGACCTAGTGGGGGCGTGAACCGCCCCGCCGCGCCGCACCCGTTCTCGGTGCCCTCCGTCACGCCACACCCGTTCTCGATGACCTGGCGAGCCGGGCTGTTCGCCCACTGGCCGTTCGATCCGGACGTCGTCCGGCCGCTGGTTCCGGACCCGCTGGAACTGGACACCTACGACGGGCGGGCCTGGATCAGCGTCCTGCCGTTCGTCCTGGCGCGGGCCGGGGTCCGGGGGTCGCCCGAGTTCGCCAGGCTGGGGTTCCCGGAGGTCAACGTCCGGACGTACGTCCAACTGGACGGAACGTCGGGGCTGTACTTCTTCGCCGCCGACGTCGACCAGTCGCTCGTGGCGCGACTCGTCCGGGCGACGACGCGGCTCCCGTGTCACGACCTCGACGCCTCCGTGCGAATCCGCGGCGCGGAAGTCGAGTTCGAGGCCGCCAGGAGCGCCCGTTCGCCCGCCGCGGACGGCCCCAGGGGCCGGTTCGCCGCCACCTACCAACCCGACGGCGAGGTGTTCCACGCGGACCGGGGGACGCTGGACCACTTGCTGGCCGAGCGCCGGCGGATGTACGACCCCCGCGGTCGGGGCGTCTTCTACGCCGAAATCGCCCACGAACCGTGGCCACTCCAGCGTGCGGAGGCGACGATCCACCGGAACACGTTGTTCGAGGCCACCTGCCTCCCGCGGCCGGAGACGGCCCCCCGGCTCCGCTACGCCGGCCGCCTGTCGATGACCGGATCGGTTCCCCGGATCGTCCGCGCCGGTCGCCGTCCGGCGCTGGATTGAGTGAATAGAGACTACTCCGCCCCTGTCGACCGCTCGCCGGCGACCGCCTCCGGGTCGTCGACCGCCTCCTCCCTGGACTCCTCCTCGCCCGGCGAGGGACCGATACCCGGCGCGGTCGGCTGGTCGAGCCACCCCTTCCGCGTGTGGATCAGGTGATACAGCGACCGGAGCGCCCGCTGGACCGGCCGCTCGTCGACGGCGGCCTCGACCCGGCCGTCGCGGATGGCCGCGACGATGCCCTCGGGGGTAGGTTCCTCGGCGTCGACGCGGGTGAACGCCCGGCCGAGTTCGACCGGGTAGTGGGCGTCGCTGGACCCGACCATCGGGAGGTCCAGTCGCCGGGCGAGTTCCTCGACGGGGCCGCGGTCCATCCCCTTGCCGTTGAGTTCGACGGCGTCGAAGTCCGCGTCGGCCTCCCGGACGGTGCTGTTGCGGTAGGGATGCGGGACGATGGCGGCACACCCCCGCCGGTGGGCCATCTCGACGACCTCGTCGGGCGCGAGTTCGCCCGGCCTGGTCGCTTCCGGCGGGTCCGGCCCGACGACCAGCAGGTGCCCGCGGGTCGTCGTCACCTCGATTCCCGGGATCGCGGTGACGTCGCCCGGCAGCGAGAAGTCCGTGGCGTAGTCGTGGTTCGTCGTCGCGAAGGCGTCGATCCCGCGGCGGCGGGCCATCGCGGCGAGCAACCGGACCCCGACGGGGTCGAACGGCGTCGGCCGGGACTCGAACCCGTGGAAAAACCGCGTGTGCGTGTGCAGGTCGACGGTATACATACCGTCGCTTGGCTCTGGAGCGCCTTCGGGGTTGGGACGATCCCCCCTCCAGGTCGACCGGAGGTCGCCCGATTCGCGGCGTCTCCTCGCCGTCCGTCCGTCGGGTCCGATCCGCGGCGACGGTACCGGCTACCTTCGCCAGTGGCTGTGCCGGACACCTTCGTTGGCGGCCGTGCCGGACACCTCCGCCGGAGGTTGTGCCGGTCACCTCCGCTGGCGGCCGTGCCGGCTACCTTCGCCAGTGGCTGTGCCGGTCACCTCCGCCAGAGGTTGTGCCGGCTACCTTCGTGGGGGGCGGTGCCGGCTACCTTCGCCAGTGGCTGTGCCGGCTACCCCCGCGGACTGGGACGGGACTGGCCGCCGGGCCAAAACTTCGAAAATTGGATAGTAATTATGTATAATTCGAAGTTTGATGCTTTAGAATCCGAAGTATAGGGTCGGCCGGGAGCGGAACGCGACCCGTCGATCCGATGGGGGCGCGCGGCTTTTGTCCGTCGGGACCGCAGGGCCGGCGTGGTCAACGCCTTCTGGCTGGATCGGGACCTGGACCTGGCTCGGCGGTGGCTGGTCGACAGTCACGTCACCAGCAGCGTCTTCGAGTGCTCGATGGTGCTAACGACCGCCGCGCAGGTGCGGGGGTACGACGGCGAGGATCTGTACTTCACCCACGCGGACCACCCGCTCACCCGGTGGGCGGCGGACTCCCTCGCCAACTGGCGGCGACTGCGGGCGTACGTCGAACGCGCCCACGAGGAGTGGCGCTACCGCTGGGAGCACGGTGACCGCGTCCACGGCGCCTGGGCGACGGCGTCGACCGTCGACCCGGCCGCCCTCGCGGAACTGGACTGGCCCGGCGAGGGACTGGACGACCCGCCGCAGGTGACCGGCGAATGGCGCGCGGACGACCACGTCGAGGCCTATCGGCTGTACTACGCCAACGAGAAACGGCACCTGTTCGAGTGGACGAAGCGGGAACGGCCATCGTGGCTGGACGAGTACGTCGTGGCCGACCCGGAGTGATCCGCGGTCGCCGCGTCGGAACTACCCGGCGCCACGGTCACTCGGGGCCGCGGCGGAATCGGTCGACGTCGCGGTCTGGGGTCATCCCGACCGCCATCCCCCGCTCGTTCACCCGGCGCATCCGCGCCCGGAGGTCGTCGGCCATCGCCGGTGCGGTGGGCACCTCGGCCAGTTCGTCGGCGGGAACCGGGAACGTCCGGAGGTCCTTGTGGACGGCGATGCCGGCGTAGGCGCCGTCGCCCAGCGCGATGGTGGTCTGGTTCTGGCCGTGGGTGAGGTCGCCCGCCGCGTACACCCCGTCGACGCTGGTGCGGCGGTCCTCGTCGACCGCCACGGCGCCGTCCTCGTGGCATTCACACCCCAACTCGCGGGCGAGGTCGTTGTTGTACGACAGGCCGTAGACGGCGAATCCGCCGGCGTACTCGCGGACGTCTCCGCCCTCGAAGTGCAACCCCCGGAGCCACTCGTCGCCCTCGCTCGGCGCCTCGGGAACGGGGGCCTCGACCGGCGTCTCGACGACGTCGAGGGGGTGGGCCGCGACCTGGCGGGCGACGTCGTCGCTCCACTCGGGGTCGGCGCCGTTCAGCAGGAGGTCGACGTCGGCGGTGACGTTCAACAGCAGCATCGCCACCTCGGCGGCGTGGTCGTCGTGGCCGAGCACGAACACGGGGTGGTCGCCCAGCGTGTAGGCGTCGCAGTGGACGCAGTAGTGCAGTCCGCGGCCGGTGAACGCCCGGAGTCCCGGGACCCCGGGTTCGACGTCGCTGAACCCTGTCGCCAGCACGATCCGTTCGGCGCGCAGGTCGGCCCGTTCGGCGTGCACCGCGAACTGCGGCGGGTCGGCGGAGAGGCGTTCGACGCCGGTCACCGTGTCGTCGAAGAAGTCGGCGCCGTAGCCGACAAGTTGCTCGACCGCGAGGTCGGCCAGTTCGGCGCCCGAGGTCTCCGGCGAGACGCCGACGAGATTGTGGACGCGGGCGACAGCCTCGTGGCGGCCGCCCTGGCCGTCCAGTACCGCGACGCGGTGCCCCAGGCGGGCGGCGTAGACGGCCGCGGTCAGCCCCGCCGGGCCGGCGCCGACGACGGCCACCCCGTACTCCGGTGGTGGGGTCATCGACGTCCCTAGCGGAGCGGCGGGCTTGACGCTTCTCCCGGATCCACTCCCGGTCGTTCGCGCCGGGCCGGTTCTCGGCGGCGGCCGCCGATCACTTCTTGACCCTGACCGGGCCGAACTCGTCGGTGAACAGTTCGACGGTCGGTTGCAACAACCCGATGACGATGGGGCCGAAGAAGATGCCCATGAACCCGAGGACGTACAGCCCCCCGAGGACGCCGATGATGATGACGCTGGGGTTGATCTGGACGTACCGGTCGACGACGACCGGTCGGAGGTAGTCGTCGGAGACGCCGACGACTATCGTGCCGTACACGAACAGGGCGGCGGCGACGACGGGATTGCCGGTCACGAACAGGTACCCCGCCGCCGGCCCCCACACGAGAAACGACCCGACGATGGGCAACAGCGCCAGGACGATCATCACCGCGGTCCAGAACGCCGCGTTCGGGATGCCCACGACGGCCAGGCCGATCCCGGCGATGACGCCCTGGAAGACGGCGACCAGGACGTGGCCCATCAGCACCGCCGACATGATGTCGTCGACGGCCTCGAACAGTTCGTCGACGCCGTCGTCGTTCAGCGGGACCGTCCGGCGGAGCCAGACCACGAACCGCTGGCCGTCCTTGAGGAAGTAATACAGGAGAAACAGCGTCAGGCCGATGCCGATGAGGACGTGCGTGACGGCGCCGAAGAACCCGACCAGGCTGTCGAACTGGACCTCGGTGAACGCCCCCTGTAGCAGCCCCGCGGCGTCGACCTCGACCCCGGTGAGCCGCTGGATCTCCCCTTCGACGCGGGCGAGCGTGACCTCGCCCTCCCGGATCGCCTCCACCAGGGACATCGCCTCCTCGACGGTCGACCGGACGGCGAAAAGCAACGGCAGGACCAGCGAGACCGCAGCCCCGAGGACGATTAGCCCCGCTGCGATCCGCGGGCCGACCCTGGGTTCCAGTCGCCGCTGGAGCGGTTCCAGGATGTACGCCAGCAACACTGCGAGCAGGAAGTACTCCAGGAACGGCAGCACGAAGGCGACCGACAGCGCCAGGAGGAGGCCAACGAGCAACAGCAGGAAACCCCAGGCGAGGCTCATACCACCACGGTCGGGCAGGATCCGATTAAAAGGCCGGTTTCACGCTCGGCGGGCCCGCCGGCCCGGAGCGGTCGGTTCAGGCTCCGACGCCGTAGCCGGACTGCTCGATGGCGTCGCTGACGGCCGCTTCGGACGCGTCGCCGGTCACCTCGACGGTGCCGCTCTCGTGGTCGGCCTCGACCTGCTGGACGCCCTCGACGTCGGTCACCGCGTTCTCGACGGTCTCCTCGCACCCGCCACAGGACATGCTGGGGACGGAGAGTTCCATGCTCGCCCGTACGTGCCTGGGCGTCAAAGGGTTTGCCAAGTTCACCGGCTACCCGTCGACGAGCGCCGAGTCCGCCGGCTACCCGTCGAGGAGCGACGCCAGTTCCGTCAGGCCGCCCACCTCGTGGTCCGGTTCGACCGACAGGTCGACCCCTTCGCGGTGGGGTCGCCGGACGAAGGCGGCGTCGACGCCGGCGTTGACCGCTGCCATGACGTCGCTCTCGCTGTCGCCGACGAAAAGCGGGTCCGAGACCCCGAGGTCGGCCATCGTCCGCTTCAGGAAGTGCGGGGCCGGCTTCTTGCGCCGCAGGTCCTCGACCGAGGGCGCCCGGCCGTACGCCACTTCGAAGCGCTCCGCGAGGCCGTACTCCGACAGCAGGTAGTCGACAGTCGCCTGCTGGTTGGTGCTGACGACGCCCATCGGGACGGACAGCTCCGCGAGGACGTCCACGTCGTCGTAGACCGGCTTGCCGCCGTCGAGGGCGGCCCGCACCTGGTACCGCGAGGCGTAGGCGTCGCGGGTCCGCCAGAACGTCGCCCGGTCGAGGTCGTGGTGGGCACAGACCTCCTCCAGCGTCGCCACGTCGACGCCGAGCATGATCCCCTCGACGTGTTCGGCCGGCGGGTCGGTGACCCCGCAGGCCTCGAACGCACGCCGGGCGGCCTCGTGCAGTAGCTCCGGCCCGGCCGGTTCGACCAGCACGCCGTCCATGTCGAAGACGACCCCGTCGTAGGTCACGACTCCGACGGCGCCCGCGGACGCGATGTATCCTTCGGTTTTCCCGACGGCGGGATCACTCAGTTTCCAGACGCAAGCGTTTAGCACTGTGCGGTGTTACCGATTACCATGCCCGACAGCCGTCGGTACGGCTTCGAGGGGAACCGGCCCGAGGTGCACGAGACGGCGCGGGTCAGCCACGAGGCGACCCTGGTGGGTGAGGTGACGGTCGCGGCCGACGCCAGCGTCTGGCCCGGGGCAGTGCTACGGGGCGACGTCGGCCCGGTCGAGGTCGGCGAGGGCTCGCACGTCGGCGACAACGCCGTCCTGCACGCCGTGACGGTGGGCGGCCGGGTGATGGTCGGCCACGGCGCCGTCCTCAACGACGCGACGGTCGAGGACGGGTCGCTGGTCGGATTCAACGCGACGGTCGGCACCGACGTGGTGGTCGGTACGGGGAGTTTGCTGGCGGCCGGCACGGTCGTCCCCGACGGGTACGAGGTCCCGCCGGAGTCGTTCGTCCGCGGCGTGCCCGCACGCGTGACGCCGCTGGCCGAGACCGACATCGACGCCCGCGAGGTGTTCGCGGCGCACTCCTCGGGGGCGTACACCGACCTGGCCAAACGCCACGACGACCTCTTTTGACCGTCGGCCCGGCGACTTTTGGGGCTCCGCTCCGTTGGGCGACCCATGCATCGCAGGCGTCACCAGCCCCAAGAATGCCCCGAGACGCCCGGGGGTAGTTCCCTCCCCGGTACCGGACGAACGACCGGCCGCCGGGCCGACCGATGATCGAACGACTGGGCGAGGGGGTCTGGTGGATGCAGTTCGGCCTCGGGCCACCGCTGTTGCGGAACTGCTACCTGGTCGACGACGACGGGGAGCCGACGTTGATCGACGTCGGGATGCCCTGGGACGCCGCCCGCATCCGCGAGCACCTCGCGTCGGTCGGGTACGAGGTGGCCGACGTCGAGCGGGTGCTGATCACCCACTACGACTACGACCACGTGGGCGGCCTCCGGCGGCTGGCCAGGGACCTCGACGCGCCCGTCTACCTCGGCGAGCGCGACTACGGCATCGTCGCCCGCGAGTACACGCCGCCGCTGTTGCACCACAAGGGGGCGTTCCACCGGGTGCTCCGGCGGCTGTTTCCCCTGCCGCTGGACCTGCAACTCCGCCCGCTGGCGGACGGCGAGCGGGTCGGCGGTTTCGTCGCCTATCACACCCCCGGGCACAACCCGGGCCACACCGTCTACGTCCACGAGGGACGGTCGGCGGGCTTCCTGGGGGACCTCGCCTGGGAGGACGGCGGTGCGCTGACGACGCCAATGCGGATGGATTCGTACAGCCTCGCGGAAGTGAGAACGAGCGTCGGAAAACTCGCCGAGCGGACGCCGCCGTTCGAAATCGCTTGCGTGGGCCACGGCGAACCGCTCACGCGTGGCGGCAGCGAGGCGCTCGGGACGCTGGCGGCGTCGTTAGGCTAGCCGCCGGGTGATCAACATCGCGCCGGCCAGCGCCACCAGTGCGACGACCGGCCCGAACCCGGGGACGGGAAGGTCGTCTCCGGGGGTCGGGGTGCTCTCGGCCGCGGGCGTCTCCTCGCCCTCGGCGATGACCTCGACGGTCACGCCCTCGGAGGTGACGCCGTCGTGCTCGGCGGTGATGGTGACGGTCCCGTCGGCGTCCAGCGGTACCGTGGCGACGCCGTTGGCGTTCGTCGAACCGGCCTCCTCGCCGTCGACGAGGATCGACGCGCCCTCGACGGTGTCACCGTACTCGTCGGTCACTTCCAGCCGGACGTTCTCGCCCGAGACGACTCGCTGATTGCTCGCGGTCAGGTTGAGCGCGTCCTCGCGGGTGATGATAGCCTCGACCGCCGTGTTCTCCTCGCCGACCGACACCGTCTTCGTCGTCGACTCGTAGCCGTCCTTCGTCGCGGTGATCTCGACGTCGGTGTTCACGGGGACGACGACGGTCTGGTTGCCGTTGCTACGGGTCAGCACCGTCCCCACGGTGTCGATCTCGACCTCGGCGTCGGCGATGGGTTCGGCGGGGGTGAAGTGGTCGTCGGCGACCGAGACCTGCAACTGGACGTCACCCTGTTCGAGCGAGAGGGTCACTCCGGTCGTGTCGGCGACCTCGACGTCGGTCCGGTTGGTGTGGTAGCCCTGCTTGACGGCGATGACGTGGTACTCGCCGCGCTCGATGGTCCCGCTGGAGAAGGCGCCCTCGGCGTCCGTCCGTCCCTGGGTCACCAGTTCGCCGTCCTGGTAGAACAGGACCCGGGCGTCACGGAGGGGTTCGCCGTCCTCGATGACCTCCACCTGGCCCTCTGCTTTCCGGTACACCGTCACGTCGACTTCCTGGTCCTGCGCGTCCTCGACCACGACCGGGTGGTTGCGGACGTAGGCGTGGTGCTCGACCGAGAGCGTCACTTCGGCCCCCTGGGGGACGTCGAGCAGCACCCTCCCGTTGGAAGCCGTGTCGTCGCTGGTCGAACCCCCGTCCCACTCGGCGGTGACCGTGGCGCCGTCGATGGGGTTGTTCAGGGGGTCGGTCACCTGTACCGTCAGCGTGACCTCGGACTGGTTCGCCGACCGGTCGTTCCCAAACGCGGTCGGGGCACTCGCTGCTAGCACCGTGATCGCGACGACGGCCATAATCGCGACCGGACGATCACCTTTCATCACGTAACATCTTGATCATTACGACGCCATAAATCCTCCCTTACTCGGGTTTATTTCGGCCATAACGGATAAATAGCGGAATTAGAAGGTTCCTACTCACCGCCGCATCGCGCCGGCAGTCGACGAATTGGACCCCGACCGACGCGCGGTCCACTCCTCGTGCGCGAATCCGAGACGTGTCCGGATGCGAACTCCTTTTCGGGCGGCCGGCCGTACGAGGAGTATGGACGACACGACGGCGGTGGTAACAGGAGGGACCGACGGCCTCGGCCGCGCGGTCGCGGCGGCGTTCGCCGACGCGGGCGCCCGGGTCGTCGTCGGCGCACGCGACGCCGACGCGTTGGCGGCCACCACCGAGCAGCTCGGCGAGGACGTCCGGGGCCTCCGGACGGACGTCCGCGACGAGTTCGACCTCGAACGACTGGCCGAGACGGCCGCCCGGTTCGGCCCCGGCGGCGTGGACGTGGTCATCCCCTGCGCCGCGGTGTACTACGGCGAGTACGGGGAGACGCCCCTGCCCGAGCAGTCCTACGCGGCCTTCGACGACACGATGCGGACCAACGCCCGTGGCGTGTTCGCCACCGTCAAGGAGACGCTGGCACACGTGCCCGCCGACGGCCGGGTCGTCGTCCCGACCCGGAACTTCACCCACGAATCCCGACCCGGGTACGGGGCCTACGCCGTCTCGACGGCCGCCGCGGCGGCACTCGTCCGCGGGTTCGCCGCCGACTGCGAGCAGGCCGTCGGCGCCGTCGACCCCGGACCGGTCGCCACCGACCTCACCGGCGGCGAGGGCCGCGACCCCGACGAGGCCGCCGCCATGATCCGGTGGGCCGCGACCGAACTCGACCCGGACGCCCTCGACGGCGAGGTCCTCGCCGCCGACGAACTCGACGTCGCCACGACGTGAACGCGTCGAACCCCGGCGGATCGACTCCCGGCGGCCGCCATCGACAGAGTTATTAACGGGAGATGGGTTGTTAACAACATGGACGAGGCAGGTCGGATCGGCGTCGCCGGCGTGATCGGGTTAGTCGTTCTGTCGGCGCTCGCGGTCGGTGCGGGCCTCTGGAAGTTGCTCGGCATCTCGTGGGTCGCGTTCGTCGCGATGGCTGGCGGGGCGCCCCTGGGTGCCCGTGCTGCGGAGAGCGAGCACGCCCGGCGGCTGGTCTGGGGGTACGGCCTCGCCAGCGGCGCGATGATCACGAGTGCGCTGGTGTTCATCGTCCCCGGCGCCATCGACCACCACGCGACCTACGGGGGGTTCGGCATCGCGCTCGGCGTCCTCGCCGGGTTCACCGCCCACACCGTCGGCCACCGCGCGACCCACCGGGAGTTGCCCCTGGGTCACACGGTGGTCGAACTGTCGGCGCACGCGCTGGCGGCCGGCGCCATCATCGGCATCGTCTACGGGAACATGCCCGAACTCGGGCCGCTGCTCGGCCTGGCCATCGTCTCGCACAAGGGGCCCGCCGGCTACGCCGCCGGCCGACGGCTCGGTCGGCAGGGACGGTCTCCGTGGGTCCTGCTGTTGCCCGCGGCGGGCGTCGGCCTCACGGCGATCCCCGCGGGGCTGGTCGCGCTGCCGACGGACCCGGTCGTCAACGCCGTCGTCTTCGGGTTCGCCGCCGGGGTGTTCCTGCACGTGGCGATGGACTTCCTGCCGCGTTGCGAACTCGGCGGCGACGTCTACGAGGTCGCGCAACTGTCGACCGACGCCCACGAGTTGCTTGACCGCCTGCGATTGCACGCCGTGGGATCGACCGCGCTGGGTGGCGTGGCCGTCTTCGTCGCCTGGTTCGCGTTGGCGTAGAAGGGGTGGCGGTGACAAGGGCTCCAGTTAGCTACCTGGGGCGCGCGAGCAACGCGCGCGAGGTCCTCGCGAACGGACGTGAGCGAGGGCTCGGA
>CAYTAG010000072.1:0-14496 GCA_964435625.1 uncultured Halobacteriales archaeon
GCGAGAGCAAGCTCTCGCTGCGTCCCGCTCGTTGCACTCGCGGGACCCTCGTTGCGCTCCTCAGTCGCTCCTTCGTTTCACTCAGTCGCTCGTTGCGGTGCTTCCGTCGGCCGGGTTCGTCGAGTTCGCGGCCCCTTTCAGTCCCGCCCGCAGCTCGGCCAAACCACCAGCCTCCCCAACCGATTGCGTTACTCAGTCACCAGGCGAGGGCCGAAGGCCCTCGCTGGTTCCCTGCGTTACTCATCCGCCGTCAGAGCAAGCTCTGACGAGCCTCCAGCTCGCACGGCTCGCCGGAGACACCAGCGCGTGCCACGTGGCCAAGTTAGGATCAGGGCGCGCGCGAGCAACGCGCGCGAGGGCCGGGGGAGGGCCGGCGTCTCCGGCGAGCCGTGCGAGCCGGAGGCTCGTCAGAGTTTGCCTCTGACGGCGCCCTCGGCTGGCGGGCGCCGGCCCAACCCCGCGGTTGGGGAGGGCGAGGACATCCCTAGTCGCCCGGTTGTCGCTAGTCGTGATCGCTGATGGTCGGCACTCATCACGACTGCCAAATTCGGGCAATGATAACCGCAGTACCCGGCAACGAGGGAGATTACCCCACTCGTCCCCCCTCGACTATTGCCGAAGAAGTCCAACCCTCCGCCATGACGTTCCAGGTGGACACGACGGAACGGGTCGAGGTACGTGACGTGACCCGGCAGGTCGAAGACGCGCTCCTCGACGCTGCCGACGGCACGGCCACGGTGTTCGTGCCCCACACGACCGCCGGCGTGACGATCAACGAAGCCGAGTCCGGGTTGCTCGCGGACCTCGAATCGATCCTGGCGCAACTCGTCCCGGAAGACGACGATTACGCCCACGACCGCATCGACGACAACAGCGTGGAGCGACGCTCCACGAGTTCCGCGGCGTCGCCGCGGAACGCGGACGCACACCTCCGGGCGATGCTGGTGGGGTCGAGCGCGACGGTCCCGGTCGCAGACGGCCAACTGGACCTCGGCACCTGGCAGTCGGTGCGGTTCGTGGAGTGCGACGGCCCGCGGACGCGTCGGGTCCGGGTCGTCGCCTGAGGGCGAGCGAATCCAGTCGAATGCCCATCTACTGAATCCCCATCGCCGCGCTACAGCCCCCAGGGATACAGGTCGGGTAACTTCTCGCGGTCCTCGTGAGTCGAGACGGGGTGCAGCGCCGCCGTCTCGTCGACGTGGACGAAGGCGTCGTATCGCTCCGGCAGGACCGTCGGCACGTAGTTGCCCGACTCGTGGGCCGGGTCGTAGACGACGCCGATGGCGCGGTGGCCACGAGGCTCCGCGAGCGGTGCCTCATCCCCCAGGTCGTCGCTGAACAGCAGCCAGTCCCCTCCCTCGTTCTCCCGCTGCCCGGCCTCGTGGAAGACGTGCTCGTAGCTTCCTTCGCGGGCAGGCGGAACGGGCATCGTTTCCAGGTTCGCGCCCCAGCGGTCCGCGGCGACGACGTCGCCCCGGTGGGACCCGAACCCGACCAGGGCGACGTCGTCCATCCGCTCGCGGGCGAGCTGGCCGACGTCCAGTCGCCCTCGACGGCGACGAAGTCGGCGTCGGCCGCCCGGACGAGTTCCGCCGTCAACCGCGCCCGCCAGCGATAGAACTCCGAGGTGCCGTGTGAGGCCTCGCCAAGCATGACGACCCTGGCGTCGCCCAGTCGGTCGACCAGTGCCCCCAGGTCGTCCGGGCCGGTCACCTCGTGGGCCACGTCTCGCACCTCCGCGACGGCGTCGTCCACCTCCGGTTCGGACTGCCGGGAGAAGACGTCTCGGAGCGTGCTCATCGCATCGAACTCGGCCCCGGAGTCGGATAAGGCGTACTTGCGGGGTTGTTGTGGGGCGGTCGATCCCGTCGTAGCCCGCCGCCGGGGGCCGTCAGAGAGGTTTAAGAGGCTGGTTCGGTTACGGGTGGACGTGGAGTCCCCGTACGACGTTCTCGGGATCGATCCGGACGCCGACGAGGCCGAGGTCGACCGGGCGTTCAGGCGCCGGGTGATCGAGACCCACCCCGACCAGGGCGGTTCCCAGAAAGCGTTCCAGCGGGTCATGGCGGCCTACGAGACGATCACCGCCGAGCGTCCGGACGCGGTGATCGAAGGCGAGGACGCAGAGGTGGTCGACGGCGAAAACGCCGGGGTAGTCGACGGCGAGGACGCCGAGGGGATCGACGGTGAGGCCGACGGCGTCTCCCGGTCGCCGGCGCAATCGCGGGTCCGGTACCTCAACTACGAGGTGCTGGACGATCACGGCTGGAGCCTCGACGACGACGACCTCTTCGAGAAGGCGGCCGCGGCGGGGCTGGACGAGGCCGACTACGGCCGGATCACGGTCTCGCCGGACCACTCCCTGCTGGAGGCCGCCGAGGACTGCGGATTCGCGTGGCCGTACTCCTGTCGCGGCGGCGCCTGCGCCAACTGCGCGGTCGCCGTCACGGAGGGCGACATGGCGATGTCCATCGACAACGTCCTCACCGACGACCTGCTGGACCGCGGGATTCGGCTCTCTTGCATCGGCGCACCGACTACCGGGGAGGTGTCGGTGGTCTACAACGTCAAGCACATCCCGGCCGTCGAGGAACTGCTGTTGCCGCCCGGGCCGTTCGCGGAAGCGCAGGGAGACGATTGAGCGGGCGAGAGCAAGTGATCAGCGGGCGATCTGCTTCTCTTCCTCGCCCAACTCCTCTGCGCCCACCGGCGGTTCGAACATGCCGTCCTCCGTGACGAGGTAGTCTACCAGTTCCATCGGCGTCGCGTCGAACGCTGGATTGTAGACGTTCACGTCCTCGGGCGCGTTCTGCGTGCCGTAGATCTCGCGCAACTCCCCACCATCCCGCTGTTCGATTTCCACCTCGTCAGCGCTGCGCTCGGCGTCCTCACGGACTGCCGCCGCGAAAGCGTCGAACCCGTCGGCGTCGTTGGTCCGGGCCGCCAGCGCGACGCCGAAGGCACCTGCGGCCCCCAACGCAGGTGCGCCGCGGACGCGCAGAATTTCGATGCTCTCGACGAGTTCGTCGACGGTCTCGGCGTGGTAGGTGGTGTACTTCGCGGGGAGTTTCGTCTGGTCGACCATCGCGACGCAGTCCCGCTCGTCGTCCCACTCGATGGTTCGCATACCGGCCCTTCCGGCCGCGTCACAATAATCGCTGGCCCCTGCGGCGGGGTCGGTCACTCCCCCGACGGACGACCTCCGGCGATCACTCCTCGTCGGTTTCCTCGTCGTCTTCCTCGGGCGGTTCGACCGCCTCCTCGCGGCGTTCGGTCTGTTCGACGGCGTCGACGTCCTCTGACCCGCCGCCGTACTGGTTGGCCTTCTCGTCGTTCTCGTCGTCGGATTCGGCGTTCTGGTCGCTCATGTTTCCCCCAACCGGGGTACGGCGAGCAGACTGATAGCTCGTTTGCCGGCTAGTAGCGTCGGGGGCCGAACTCGGGGTGTCGGCTGACCCGTCCGGCCGCCATGGCGCGCGCGAGGAACGCGCGCGAGGGATGAACGAGTGAGCGCCCCGGCGCGAACGAGTGAATCGGCTGGGGAGGCTGGTGGTTTGGCCGAGCTGCGGGTGGGACTGAAAGGGGCCGCGTGCTCCGGGAAGCCGGACGACGCAAGCACCGCAGGGAGCGACCGAGCGGAGCGAGGGAGCGAGCGAGGCGCGCAGCGAGGCCCGCGACCGGAGCGCGCGGGGGCTTTCTACGTGTTGCCGGCCAAGAAACCGCCCAGGGAGAGCGCGCGGGGGCTTTCTACGTGTTGCCGGCCAAGAAACCGCCCAGGGAGAGCGCGCGGGGGCTTTCTGCGTGTTGCTGACCGGGATGCCGCTCAAAGAGAGCGCGGGGGCTTTCTAGGCGGTTGCCACTACGATGCCGTCCGAGAAAAGCGTGCAAACCGAGACACTATCTCACCCACCCAATACGCGAACAGACGATGCGCGAGGCTTTTTGCGCCAGGGGGTGCCACCTTGGGGTATGGACGCGCCAGTGACGGTCGACCGGGTGATGGTGCCGGTCGACGGCAGCGACGAGTCGGCGCGGGCGGTCGAGTACGCAGTCGCCGTCGCCGACAGGTACGGCGCCGACGTCCACGCCGTGTACGTCCTGGGCGAGCAGGTCGCCCGGGGCATCGAGACCGGCGCCGTCGACGAGGACGAGGTGGCCCGGGAGGCCGAGTCCTACCTGGAGGACGTCGCGGCCATCGCCGACGAGCACGGCGTAACCCTGTCCAGCGCGACCGCGTACGGCTTCTCGACCCGGCGGAAGGCCCAGCATCCGGGCAGCGTCATCCTCGACTGCGCCGAGGAGGCCGACGCCGACTTCCTGGTGGTCCCCCGCGAACCCCAGACCGGCGAACCCGGCGAGGTCCTGGAGAAAGCCGCCGAGTACGTCCTGCTGTACGCCTCCCAGCCCGTGCTGTCGGTGTGACGGTTACAGCCGCAGGGCCATCTCGTGCTCGAAGGTCCCGGCGTCGATCACCTCGAAGCCGACGGCCTCGTAGAGGCCGACCGCGGCCCGGTTCCACCGCTCGACGGTGAGCCACACCCGCTCGACGCCGTGGGCGGCGCCGAACCCCAGCAGCGTCCGGAGGAGGCGCTTGCCGACGCCCGCGCCCTGGTACGGCTGGAACACGAAGATGGCCAGTTCGTAGTCGCCGTCGCCGGGGTCGTCGGGGTCGCCCTCGGCGACCAGCGTCGCGTGGCCGACCGCCTGCCCGTCGTGCCAGGCGACGACGTTGAACCCGCCCTCGAACAGCCCCGCGAGCCACTCGCGGACCCGCCGCTCGCCGCTGGGCGGGATGCCCTGGGCGCGGTCGGCCGGGTCGAAGTCGTCGTACATCGCCACGAGCGGTTCGGGCACGGCGTCGCCCGGTTCGTACCCGCGGACCTCGATCTCGCGGTCCTCGCGGTCGGGAAACGACGCCGGCGGCTCCGGGAACGGGCCCGCCGGCTCCTCTGGGTAGGTGCGCTCGTCGCTCATCGTATCAGCTTCACCGTGACCCGAGCGTTCACGAGGACGTACTCGGCGATCCGCCCGACCGCGATCTTCCCCATCGGACTGCGCTGGCCGCCACCCAGCACCAGCTGGTCGAAGTCCTCGCGCTCGGCCAGTTCGACCAGTCGCGGCCCCGGATCGCCGGAGAGGCGCCTGACGTCGACGCCGTCCGCGGCCAGCGGGGAGCCGTCGACGACCTCCCGGACGCGCCGTTCGACCCCGTCCGCCGTCGCGTCGGACTCGGGGTTCTCGACCACGGCGACGGTGAGGTCGTCGCCCGTGGCGGCGGTGCGCTCGACGACCTGCGACAGCGCCTCGAACGAATCGTCGCTCCCACCGATCCCCAGGAGAACCTTCATGGTCGGGCGGTCGGCGCCGGCGGGCAAAACGGTTTCCGTCGCTCCCGGAGTCGTCCGCGGTGTCACTGCCGATTCCTTCGCCGGGTCACTGCTGCCAGACCAGGGGCTCGCCGTCGCGTTCGTACCGCAGTTCGACGTCACCGGCTGCCACGTCGCCGGGAACCTCGAACCCGAGCCAGCTGGTCCCCGCACTGCCCTCGGCGCCTTTGCTCGAACCGCCCTCCAGGGCGTACCCACCCCGGAGCGGTTCGGTCAGCGCGTTCGTCTCGTCGGGCCCCGGTCGGGGTTCGTAGGTACTCCCGCCCGCCCCGACGCGGTACCGGAAGGCGTCGGGGTACGCGACCAGTTCGTCCTCCGGGGCGTCGGTGATCCGGCGTTGGATCTGCACGAGCAGGAACTGCCCACCGTCGGTCGGTTCCCAGACGACGTCGTCGTCGTAGGGGTGCTCGAAGACGACGCGATCCGCGGCGCGAACGTCGGTCGGCCTCGTCGCCGTCCGGTCGGTTACCCGACCCCACTCGCCCAGTTGCAACGGCCCCTCGGACTTCGGCGTCGGGGTCGGGGTCGCTGACGTCCAGGTGAGCGTCACGTCGTTCCCCCCGCCCGTACAGCCAGCGGCGGACGCGGCGACGGCGAGACAGCCACCGAGGAACGTCCGTCGGTCCATGGTTCCGTGTTCGCGCCGGCGGTTAAAACCGGAACGGATCGGCCGCGCCGGGGCGTCCGGGTGCGATACCCTTTTCCCGGTCGCCTGGCATACCGGGGGTATGACCGACGACAGCGGCGCCTCGGAGGAGTCGTCCGGCGAGGACCCCGCCGGCGAGCAAGCGGCCGTCGGCGCGGTCGAGACGGCCGGGGACGAGGCGTCGGACGCCGATGCAGGAGGGTCGGCTGACGCGGACGGGTCGTCCGACGACGCCGACGGGGAGCGCGAGGCGCTGGTGGACGCCGAGACGAAGATCGCCGACCAGGGAAGCGACGGAGCCGGTGACGACGAAGTAGCGGGCCAGAGCAGCCCCGGGGACGGCGCCGAGTCCCCGGAGGCGGATTCGTCGGCCGACCGCGACGTCCCGGCGGACGTCCGCAAGTACGAGCGGTTCAAGAAGGTCGACGGCGCGGAGTACGAGCGGGTCAACCAGTTCCTGCGGGATCGCACGTACGTCACGGCCCGGGAGTGGGCAATCGCGCGGCTGTGTGCGGACTTCCGGACCGAGACGGGCGTCGAGATGACCAAGATCGGCGAGAATCTGCCGGAACTGGTGCCGTTCATGACCGACACCTACAGCCCGCAGGCGGTCAACCAGGCGCGGGCATCCTTCGAGGAGAAGGTCCGCACCGCCGGCGCGACGTTCCTCTACGGCGCGATGTGTGACTTCTTCACGCCCGAGGAACTGGACGAGGTCATGTACGAGGTGACCGAGGTGGCGAAGTTCCTGCTGGAGGTCGAGGGCGTCGACCTCCCCGTCGAGGAGGAACTGGAGGCCGAGGACCGCATCTCGACGGTGATGCGGGAGGTCCGGGAGGCCAGCGAGGCACTGCGGTACGAGGAGTGTCCCAACTGCGGCCAGGACCTCCGGGAGTAGGCCATCGCCGGCCCGTCGCTGGCGAGCGGCCTAGATCGGGTGTTCGGGTTCGAACAGCGAGGGATCGTCCTGGGTGAACGTGACGATGGTTCGCTCGTCCAGCGGCCGGAGGTGCGTGCGCATCTCGCCCTCCTCGCGCGCTCGTTCGAGGACCTTCTTCCCGTCGTGTTTGTCGTAGTACGCCGGGAAGACGATGGCCTGCCCGCCGTCCCCGTCGAGCATCGCTACGACGAACAGCGCCAGGCCCTTCGCCTCGGCGCGGAACACACGGCAGGCGTCGAACTCGTGGCCCTCCTCCTCGACCAGGCGCTCGATCTCGGGGAACTCGTTGTCGGGGACGAGCACGTCCAGTCCCCAGCGGTGGCCCTCGCGGCCCTCCATCGCGGCGACGTCGCCCGGATGGACCTCGACGACGTCGTAGCCCTCCGCGCGGAGTTCCTCGGCGGTCGCCTCCACGTCCGCCATCACGTCGTCCCAGACGCTCACCACGCGGTTGACGGGCGTCGGTTCGCCCTCCGGCGGCGTCGACTGCTCGTCGGTCATGTGTCACCGCAGTCGTGCCGGCCTGTTAAGGGCCTCGGTCGCGCAGTGCGACGGCGTCGCTCCCGTTCGTCCCGGTTGAGCGCGCGTCCATCGAAGCCGGGCCGTCGAGCGCGTGCCCGCCGAAGCCGGGCCGTTGAGCGCGCGTCCATCGATGCCGGGCCGTCGAGCGACCCGGACGCACCTCCCGTGATCGCGAACCGAAATCGATACCGGTGACCGCGTGCAACCGCCGCCCATGGAGTTCGACACGACGGTCACCACGGTCGGGTTTCTCGTCCTGCTGGCGGTCCTGCTCGGCGGGACGTTCACCAGCCCGATGAGCCAGGGGACGAAGATGATGGTCGCCGGCGGACAACTGGTGTTCCTCGCGCTGGCGCTACTGCTGGGGGTCAAACACGGCCAGTACCGCGCGAGTCACTGACGAGTCGCCGACGGTAAACCGGCGCCGTTGGGGGTTCAGTCGGCCACTGCGACGGCCTTCTCGGGCCCGTCGTCGGGGTCCGACGGCGACCGCCGGGCGAGTTCGTCCAGTTTGTCCTGCACGGAGACGTGCCGGTCGCCGTCGGAGTACGGCGCCATCCAGGTCAATCGCTCGCCCTCGAAACCCGCCAGGACCGCCAGCGGGAGCACCTGAACCTCGACGTCGCTGCCGTCGGGCCGGGGGACGGCCCGGGTCCGCCGGAACGCCGGCAGGTCGTAGCCGTGCCCGTCGGCCCATTCCTTTATCTCGCGCACCCGCGCGCGGACGGTCGCTTCGCGTGGCGATACGTCCAGGTCCGGGTCCAGCGGGACCTGCCCGTCGGTCACGACGACCTCGTAGTCCTCGACGACGCCGCGGGCCGGCAGCGCCGCCAGGTCGTCGACGAACGTGCCGTCCCGGCCGACCGTCCAGCTCGACGCGGACCGGACCCAGAGTTCGACGCGCTCGCAGGGCATACCCGTGGCTTCCCGGGGCGAACAGTTGAAAGGAACGCTTCGTTTCGAAACGTGGTGGGGGCCTTACATGTAGCCCAGATCGCGCAGCCGTTCCATCAGGTCCTCCTTGTCCTGGGCGCGGCCGGCGCGCTCGGTCGTGTTCTCCAGGTCCTGCAGCCAGGCGGGTTCCTCGGCGGACCTGTCGGTCGAGACCTCCGAGCCCAGCGAGCGGAAGCCCTCGAAGTACTTCGGCGAGATGGGAATGTCCTCGTGGGTGAGGTCGTTCGGCAGGTCGTCGTAGTCCTGGGGGACGTAGCCGTCGTCGGGGAAGTCCTCGACGGTGTCGGGGACGACGTAGTACCAGAAGGCGTCCCAGACGTCGGCCTCCTCGAACTGGAGGATGGGCTGGACGCGGTCGTGCGGCGGGTAGATGTCGGGGTCGTGCCGCGGCGAGAAGAACGTCTCGTCGGCGCGGGCCTCCTGTTCGTCCCAGCGGACGCCGGAGATGACGCCGTCGATGTCGTGCGTCTCGAGGGCGTCGTTGAGCGCGACGGTCTTCAGCAGGTGGTTGCCGACGTAGGTGTCCAGCAGGAACGGGAAGGTGTCCTCCTCGTACTCCAGGATCTCCCGGACGTGGTGGCGGTTGTGCTCCGAGAGTTCGGAGACGGGGATCTCGTCGCCCGGCGTCAGGTCGTGCTCGTCGACGTACTCGCCGACGTCCTCGTTGCGCGCGAAGATGACCTCCAGGTCCCACTCGTCGGCCCAGCGGTCGACGAAGTCCATCAGTTCGTCGAAGTGCTGGTAGTGGTCGATGAACACCGTCGGCGGGAGGTCGTAGCCGTGCTCCTCGGCCACCTCCTTGACGAAGTACAGCGTGAGCGTCGAGTCCTTCCCGCCGGTCCACATGATGGCGGGGTCGTCGTACTCCTCCAGACCCTCCCTGGTGACCTCGATGGCCTTCTCGAGTTTGTGGTTGAGGCTCGGGTACTCCTCGGGCCGCTCGCCCTCGCCATCGCTGTAGTCGACGTCGACGTAGTCGGGGAACTCCTCGGGCATCGTAATTAGATATAATTAGGAACGGTAAAAGGTCTTGTGCATCCGTGTTTCGGTCCGGCGACAGGAGGTGGCTCGCAGCGGCCGGGTGAGGGAACGAGCGGGGTCGGTGACGTGCGGAGCCCCGGTCAGGTCTCCTCAGGCCCCGCGTTCGGGTTCCTCCTCGACGGTCTCCTCGACCAGTTCCTCGACCTCGTCCTCGCGAGGGCGGCGCTCGACGCGTTCCTCGACGGCGTCGACCTGTCGCTGGACGGTCCCTATCTGCTCCTCGACGGATCGCTCGACGACGTCCTCGACCGTGTCGGTCATCCAGTCGGGGTCGAAGCGGGCCATCTTCCAGACGACGTGGACGACGTAGGACACCAGCACGCCGACGCCGAAGGCGACGCCGACGTTCGTGCTGACGGCGACGATCAGGCCGATGGAGAGGAAGATCAGCGCGCCGTAGGCGAGGTCGACGACGGCGTCGACGCGGGCCGGATTCATCGGTTGGAAGTACGTGGGCCGGCCTTTTCAGTGTCGGTGACGGCCAGTGCGTGACTCCGGGGGTCCATTCTTTAAGTGAATTCGAGAGTATATAAGGGTGGGAGACGGCCACCGTCGGACGTGCCGATTCTATAGACCGATCCGCCTGAGTGAATCCTGGCCGCTGACCGAACTTCGCCAGGATCTATGTTAGGGTGAGAACTAACGCTTTTGATGTAGGAGAACGAAGCAACGGACGGGGGAATGAGCGATGACGTCACCGTGCTCGAAGACCCCGACTGTCGCTGATCCATCGCCACAACTACTCCCGATCCACCGACCCACGAATCCATGACCACCACGCTGCACGTCAGAATCGGATCGTCCACCGACCGAAGCGACCTCGAAGAGCGGCTCGAAGCAATCGACGCCGGCGAGGACGTCGAACCGCGCGAACCCACCCTCACTATCGCTGACCTGGAAACCTTCGGCCGGGTGTTCCGCCCCACGAACCTCGAACTGCTCGACGCGGTCGTCGAACACCGGCCGGAGAGCATCCGCGAACTCGCGCGCGTCCTCGGCCGGCACCCACCGGAGGTCCTCGACAACGTGAACGAACTCGCCGACTACGGGCTGCTCGAACTCCGCGAGGAGGGGCGGGCGAAGCGGCCTGTGGTCCTGTACGACGAACTGGACGTCGAGATTTCGCTCGGGCGGGACTCGGGTGACGTCACGCTGGCGTGAACAGGGTGGTTCGGCGTCGATGGATCGTCGGGCGGCCTCGCCGTGGATCGTCGGAACGGTCGTGACGCGGCACCCGGGCGACTAGGGGTCAACCTCACACCTCCCCAGCCGCGGATTTGGCCCTCGCGCGCATTGCTCGCGCGCCGACGCTCACTATCGCGGATCTGGAAACGTTCTTCCTCGAAATCTCATTCTCACCTAGACAACATCTCAAGGAACCAGTTAAGTGGAATCAATCGTCAAGAAAGAACTCTAAGAACTCTTCCATAGCCGTCTTTTCGGTGTCTGACAGCTCGTACAGATCGGCAATTTCAGTGTCCAATTCCTTCGAAAGTTCCTCATCACCTTCTTGCTCGTACAACTGTTCAACGAGTTCTGTCACAGTGTCAGACTCGGCGGCGAAAATTTCATCAGGGACTGGAAGCACACCAACAGTCCAGGCTTGATGTTGGCAGTACCGCGCCCCAGTCCGCATCGCATAACTGCCGACATATACCCGAGCGAAAGTCGAATTTAGAACACCAGTGAGTGCTTTTGCTATTTCGTCTTCCCCGGTTTCGAAAAACAACACCTTGTTTGTCGGGATGAGGTGCCGTTCCCCAAGGTCAACACCACTGGCAAGGTTGACATCCACTTTCGACGGTAGGTATGCAGATTCAACTTTCTTTGCGATTTCTTGCCATCCAACTTTAGCTTCAGTTTTCTCATTATTAACGTTCCCTATTACCCAGTATGGCTTCCCATCATCCAGTTGTTGCGTGATAAGGTAGTCACTGCGAGATTCTAAGTGATCTTGGTACGATTCAATGTGGTCCAAGACGCGATCCGGTAGCGTCGTGAGAACTTCAGCGTTGTCATCATATAGCCAAATGATGAATTGAGAGTAGTCGAACGTCCACTCATCGATGTTTCTACCCTGAATTAGGGGGTGTAGTACGTGCTCTTCGATTCGTGTCACAGTGCCGTCTTCCGTTTCAACGAGAACTTCATCAGGGTTTTCGGTCAGTTCGACCGAATTTACGATGAACACGTCGTTCGCAGCGGTTTTCACACCGCTTGTCGGAACGAAACGGTCTCCAGCCCTACTCACGCCGGCTGCCATTGAACGGATGCCTGACGCGACATCCGGTGGGACGAGAATCCATGGAGACCGTGGGTCGTCGCTTTCAAGCGCTAACTCACTGGGGTTGATACTCCATTCGCGTATGTCGTTGTTGCGGTTATACAGCGTGATATCCGTGTCACCGTCAGGATCTTCGTTTGTGCAGGAGATGATGAGGGGTTTGTTATCGGCATCTTCAAAGAAGTCGTGCGGGGCAAGCGTATAGTCAACAATCGTTTGCAGGTTCTTATTCTGCGTTATGTCTTGGCGGGCGTACCCGGCGTACATGCCGCGTGCGAGACTCGCCGTAATGACGTAGCCAAGTTCGCCGCCAGGGTTGAGGAATTCGAACCCGGCTTCAATGAATGCTATCGCATAGTCTGGCGGTGACCCTGGGTTCCGTTTTTTCTCCAAGTCAGGGCGCCAGGGGCCGTCGTAGTACTGGAGGTCGGATTGTAAGCGGTCACGTAGGTCTTCTTCGATGTTCTTGTTACGGACCCACGGGGGATTCCCGACAATATATTCACACTCGTCTTTCAAACCATGAACAACTGCGACGTCACGGAACGCAGGCACCCACATCCCGTTGTGGACTTCTTCGGTGAAGAATTCGTAGACGCCGGTCAGTGTGTTTTCGTAGCGTTGCTGGCTGTGCTCGTCGAATTCTTCCAGAAAGCGATTTACACCCCAATTGCCTTCTAATGCCTTCTCCATCGTGCTGAAAAGCTCCTGGTGCCCAATGTCATCCGGATCAGGGACGTTTACTGACCCAAGCGTGGAAACCGTGACTTTTTGGCCGTTCAAGGTGCGTTGTGCAGCTGGCGCAAGGGAGTCCGACCAATACACTGGGACGTCATCTACGTAGCGGGCGCGATCCCCGAGAGCGAGGAGGTAGTTGGTGCGCGCCATCGCGACCGCGAACGGATGTAAGTCGATGCCGTTGATGTTATCGGTGACTCTGTCTACGATGTCCACATCATTCCATCCATTAGTTTCCGCAACCTCTACAAATCGCTGAATTGCGTGGAAAAGGAACGTACCTGACCCACACGTTGGGTCAAGCAGTACTGCATCATCGTCGAGAACGTCATCGCTAGCATAGTCAACTTCGTCAAGGACCTCGGAAACAAGGTCATCGTTTGTGTAGAACTCCCCCATCGCTGTGCGAGTTTCCGAATTGAACGATTCTTGGTAGATATCCCGGAGGATGTCTTGATCGACCCGGTCCGGGTTAATCAAATCTACAGAGGTAGCGAGCCGCATGACCATGTCTTCTATTTGCCGACTTGCGTCGCCGGATTCACGAGAAGGATCGAGGATCCAATCAAATAGGTCGTGTTCAACGATTTCAGCTTCGATACTAAGCTGACGATATGATTCAGGCCAAACGCCGCGGCTGAGTCGTGTCTCTGTACTATCGTATTCACCGCCAAGTCGGGCAGAGAATAGTTTCAGGAATATCGCAAAGTAGGTCTGTGTAGCAAATAGGAATTCGTACGTTTCTTCTTCAGTGTCGATATCGATGCCGAAGTCAGCGGCTTGATCTTGTACTGCGTCGCGGGCATCAGCATTAAGATTCGCGGCTTCGGCGTAGATGTCCTGCCACGCTGTGAACGCGCTTTCGACGCGGTCCAAGTGGCGATGATCTTGAAGGGTGTTCCATAGAACCTCAATGTAGTGCTGGACGCGTTCAGATTGTGGACCGAACGCGTTGATTATATCTGTTGCTGAGGGTTCTGAGACTGCTGTGTCGAGCAGTGTTTGAAGGCGACCAGCCAGTTCTACTAACTCTCCACGCTGTACGACCTCGGCGTCAGTGTTGATGTGTGCTCCGTGAATACCTTCAGTTGTAAAGAATTCTGGTGGTTCGGCTTCTTCTTCGGCATATTCTATCGAGTCTTCGATTCCGGCTTCGAAGCCTTCACCAAGAGATTTAATCTCGAAGTAGAGATTATCACCGATAGCAGCGTCGTATCGGCCGTCACCGACATCTCGTTCAAGTTTGATGTGTGCTAAGATACCGAATTCCTCTTCAAGGTATTCTTCGATAATGTTGAGGAATTCACGACGGATTTCGTCGTGTGTTCTAATACTCCTTGATTCGACACTGGAAGATAGGGAAGCGAGTTCCTCGCGCATACCGGAGATGTCTCGCCATCCTTAGTTAATCTGGTGGAAGATTAGTATCCAAATCCATGAATAGACGAGAGATTCTATCAGCTAACTCCCCCAACGGGATCTAACGCTTAGGCACCTACCCTAGCTAATGAACTTGTTGTCCCGCCAGTCGACCCCGTTCTCGGCGGCCTTCTCGCTGGCGGGTCCCTCGACGACCTCGATGGTCGCGGCCCGTTCCTCGCCGTCGACGATCCGGGTCGCGATGAGTTCGCCGTCCTTCTCGGTGATTGCGGTCAGGGTCCCCTTCTCGGCGTGGGTCGCCAGGTCCCGGAGGACCAGGAACATCTCGTACTGCAGCGCGGTGTTCTGCAGGACGGTCTCGCGCTCGCCCTTGAAGGCGGCGTACTCGACGAGTTCGGACTCTATTTCCTCCTCCTCGTCCTGCCACTGCGGCCCGGTCTGTGGCGTCCGGGTGCGCTCGCCGTCCTCCTCGTAGATGCGGGTCTCGGTAACGCTGGCTTTCAGCTGCGCGGTCGGCGTGTACTTGCTGATGGAGTCGTCGTCGGCCACCGCCCGCAGGATTAGGGTGTTGTTACGGCGGGTGATGTCGACGTCCGCGACGCCG
>CAYTAG010000073.1:0-14451 GCA_964435625.1 uncultured Halobacteriales archaeon
GAGCAGGAAATCCGTCTCGACGTACACCGTCATCCGTCACCGCCGGTTTCTTCGGCCTCGTCTTTCGCCTCCGTCTCGATGTCCGCCCGGATTTCCTCGACTGATGCATCACGGAGCTCGCCTGCCGCTTCGCGGACGGCGGCGAGGGGGTCGTCCGCGGCCGGAATCAGCTCGATTCTGTCCTCGTACGTAACGATGTGATACTTGTGGCCGTACTTCTCGCGAACCTCTTTCGGAATGTACAGCCGCCCCTGCCCATCCGTCTCTGTTGACATAGAGGGGGGTTTGTTACCACGGACAAAGAATCTTACCACTAACGCGTGGCTGGTGGTTTCAAACGAGGGTTTTCCAGTAGTGTGTACGGTGGATTTCATCCATTTGAACAAGGTCCAACAGTGCGAGCGAAGGTAGCCGTTCGCTACGGCGGACGAACGGACGTGACCGGACGGGGGTGGAAGGCAAACGAAGCGGTCAGTCGAGACCGAGACTCAGTTTCAACGCTTCGTCCACCGCTTCCATCGTTTCGGCGTCGAGACTGCCAACGACCGAGTGAATCCGCTTTTCGATGGACACGACCCGAATCCGGTCGAGGCGGACCGACGAATCCTTCTCGAACGGCGACTCCGCCGCTTCGACGAGTACCTCGAAGGGATAGCCTCGATACGTACCCGTTGCGGGTGCGACGATGGTCGTACTAGCGTTTTTGTTTCCGATATCGTTCTGTAAGACGACCGCCGGTCGAGTCTTCTTCATCTCGTGGCCTTCCGCGAGATCCAGTCGGACGACGTCTCCGCGTCGGATCTCCGGGTCCTCGCTCATTCATCTAGTCCGTCCCACGCCTCGTCCGACGCGTCGCCCCACTCCTCCGCCAACTCCTCTGCGCTTTCGGAAGCCTCGCGATACGCGGCGGCCAGTTCGTCCTCGTCGGGACGGTCGGATTCGACCTCGACGACAGCGACGGTTACACGTTTGTTCGCGTACTCCGTTCCGAGATAGATTCGACCCCGGTCGTCGGTCTCATTGGTTCGTAGGTCCTGAGCATCCACTTTCGTCATGTTACCGGCTAGAACTACTGTCGAATGAGTCTTGCCCACTATTACCCACAGTAGATATTTTCCATGAATCGCACCACGTCACCGACCAGAACAAAGCGGAACAACGCGAGAACCGATAGCACCTCCCAGGAGACGGCCGGGACTGCCACTGCCTGCAGTGCCCGCTCGAAGCGGGGTCGTCGCCGTTCGGCGCGTCGTCACCGGCCCTCGCGGCGTCCCGAAGGCGCCTCAGTACTCCCAGCGCCGTTCGATCCGCGAGTCGATCTCCGGGTACGCCTCCCGCAGCGTCTCGACCGACCGCTCGCCGCCGACGTTGAGCACGTGGACCTCGCCGCGCCGACCCGAATAGACGTCCTGGAAGTCGTAGACGACGCCGACGACCTCCACACCGTCGGGAACGTCGTCGCTCCCGACGAGGACGTCGACCTGGCGGTCGACGTTGTACTCGACGAGGTGGTTCACGGCCTCGGCGCGGGAGAGGTCGTCGGGAAGCGACTCGACGCCGTCTTCGAGATGGGGCTTCAGCAACTCCACGCAGTGCTCGATGCCCGGCGGTTCGTCGAGGCCGTCCGTCAGGGCGTCGTAGGTCGCCGTGACGGCCCCGCAGCCGGTGTGGCCGACGACGACGGCGGTGTCCGTCCCGGTGTGTTCCAGCGGATAGAGGACGTCACCGGAGACCACCTGGCCGGCGTCGGTCCGCTGGACGACGCGGTTGCCGATGTTGCCGACCGTGAAGACGTGCCCGGGTTCGTCGTTGTCCCACACGTGATCCTGCAGGACCCGCGAGTCCGAGCAGCAGACGGTGACGGCGTCGGGGTGCTGGGCGTCCTGGACGCCGTCGAACCGGGTCCGGAACGCGCTCGCGTGGTCGGCGTTGCCCGCAAGCAGGTCGAGGAGCGTCCGGTTCATGGTCGAGGGGAGCACCTCCCGCAAGGAGATTCCTTCGTTCTACGCCGCGACGTCCCCGACGTGGGATCGTTGCGGGCCAGCGGGGCAGTGTTCAGATAAGCCGGGTTCGCGGTCAGGCACACTGCGAAAGCCCCCGGGTCGCTTCGGTCGCGCGCAACGCGAGAGCACAGCTCTCGCTGGCTCCCGCTCGTGGTACTCGCGGGAACCTCGCTGCGCGCCTCGTCACTCCTTCGCGTCACTCAGTCGTTCCTGCGGTGCGTGTCTGGCGAGACGGTCCTGCTCGCTTCGCTGCGCGGGCTGCGGCTCGCCGACTCCCGCTCGCACTGCTCGCGGGAGCGTCGTCGTGCGTCCCGAAGGCTTGGCGAGAGCGACGCTCTCGCTGGCTCGCTCGCGTTGCTCGCGGGAACGCCCCGGCCCCTTTCAGTCCCACCCGGCGTGGATCGCGCCGGCCACCACCATCCGGCGGCCATGCCGGTCACCGCTGCCCTGTGGTTGTGCCGGCCACCACCGCTTATCTGAACACTGCCGGCCAGCGGAGGCGAAATCGTTTTGTCCGGCGTGGCCGTCCCCTCGCCGTCACCGGGGGAGTCGACCATGGCCCAACATCTCGTCTCGCCGCTCGCCAATCCGGCCGTCGCGGCGCTGGTCGGTGGCGTGCTGTCGTTCGTCTCGACGTACTACTTCAACGTGCGCCGGCGGGCCGTCGAGGCGGCCGAGGACGGCGGCCGAGGGGACCTCGACCGGCGACTCCGGACGCTGCACGCCAATCTGGAGGAACTGGGGTCGATGCGCGAGGACGTACTGGCGTTGCTCGACGCCGGACCGACCTCGCCCAGCGACGCCGATTCTCCGGAAGCGAACGCCGAAGGGCCGTTGCACTGGGCGCCGTGGCGGTAGCGATGGCAACCGACCTCCAGGGTGGCTACACGTCGGCGTCCAGTTCGGCCCGCAGTACGTCGAAAAAGCGGTCCCGGGCGTGCCGTTCGATCCACGGCTCGTGACCGCACCGCTGCAGGGTGACGAAGCGGAACTCGTCGAGCACCCCCTCCAGGGGCTTCCGGACTCCCTCTGCGGGATGGGAGTCGAACTCGCCGTGGATCGCGACGACCGGACACCGGATTTCCTCGAAGGCCGCTAGCAGTTCCCCGGACGCCCGCATCTCGGCCGCCCGCGCCCAGACCCGCCGGTGGACTTCGGGCCGGTGATCGACGGCGGCCGCATATTCGGGCACCGGGTCGTAGGCGTCGGTCGTCCGGAGGAGCGATTCGAGCGTCGCCATCGCCGCGTCCTCGTCGCCGTCGGCGTCACCGGCGAGGACGTTCGTGGCCGCCCGGAGTTCCTCGCGTTCCGGTTCCGCGAGCCGCGACTCCCGCGTTTCCGTGATCTCGGGGACGTACGACGTCTCGAACGGGGCGGCCCCAACGAGGACGAGTTTGCGGACCAACCGGGGGCGGGCCGCCGCGACCAGCCCGCTCAGCCACGCTCCCCAGGAGTGGCCGATCAGCGTGACCGGCGGGGTTCCCTGCGCATCGAGGGCGGCCGCGAGTTCGTCGACCTGACCCTGGACCGACCTGGCGGTCTGGATCGGTTCGAGTACGCCCGTCGTCGCCGACAGTTCGCGGGTGACGGGCGCCACCTCGCCGCACGCCCCCGGCCCGCCGTGAACGGCTGCGACCCGGTACGGCGGTGTCCCATGCGTTCTTGCGCGCGTCACGGTCGGGAGACGCACGCTCCAGAAATATAGATCTCGGCGCCGCGACAAAATTTCGGTATCTAAAGAATCATACTTTAGAAACTAAAGCATACGCTTTAGAATCTAAAGTATTGGCCGAGCGGGGAGCCCGGCGGATTCCGACGGTCGATTACCGCTCGCCGTCGGGGGTGGCGTTCTCGTCGTTCCGTGGCCGTTCGATCACTCCTCGTCGTTCCGTGACCGTTCGATCACTCCTCGTCGTTCCGTGACCGTTCGATCACTCCCCGTCGTTTCGTGGCCGTTCGATCACTCCCCGTCGCCCCGGGGACGGTTCGCCTCGAACCAATCGACGGCGAAGTCCACCAGCGCCGGTTGGTCGAGGAGTTTCGCGTCGGCGGCGCCGACCGATCCCTCCGTGACGTCGACCTCGCGCTCGAAGGCGGCCCCGGCGTCGGGGAAGTCCTCCGTGTTCGTCTCGACGTCCTCGAACTCGACGCGGACGCGCCGGCCGTCCTCGACGACCGGTGCCTCGCACTCGACCGTCCCCTTCGGGAACGCCGCGCGGTACTCCGCGAGGTGCAGCGACGTGTTCACCTCGTGGCCGACCCCGAGCAGCAGGACGTCGGCGTCCCGGTCGTACGACCGCGCCAGCGGCGACCCCTCCCCGAGGCTGCGGTCGAACTCGTGATCGGTCACCACCTCCGCTGCGTCTGCACCCCAGGCCGAAAACGAGTAGAAGGGGTGTTCGCCCCGGACGACGTCGGGGTACCCGCGGAAGCACTCGGGGATCGTACCCACGCCGCGGGTCGGCGTGACGGCCGGGCGGTACGGCGGCCGCGCCTCGCGGATCGTGTCCTCCCAGTTGTCGGGGACCGGCGGGTTCGACCACGTCGACGGGTCGGTGTACTGCGGCGTGTGCGTCGGCATCACGAGCGTTCCGTCCTCGGTAACGGCTTCCCGGAGCGCGTCGACGACTGCGGGTGCGTCACCGGCGACCCATCCCAGCGCGCTCAGCGAGGAGTGAACCAGCAGGACGTCGCCCGCCTCGACGCCCAGCGTCCGGAGGTCCGCGGCCAGCGACGAGACGGTGACCGGTTCGTCGACCCGCTCGACGGCGTCGGCTTCGCCCATGGAACCGCTGTGGTGGCGCCGTACATCAGTGTTCGGTCCTGCCCCGACCGGTCGGTTGGCGCGAGTCGGCCGGTGCGTCGGCCTCTCTCGGTCCGCGACGATCAGGCACCGTCCAGCGGCGGTGACCGGCACGGCCGCCGCGGGTGGGGCTTCGGAAGGGGCCGACCGGTCGCCGGCGGAGGCGACGTAAGCACCGGAACGGAGTGAGGAGCGTGCTCAAAAATCGGAGATTTTTGGCATCCAGCAAGAGCTTCGCTCTTGCGCGACAGCGAGCGTCCGCCGGCGAGCGGGAGGGGGCTTCCGCGGGCAGTGACGTCGGAACGGACGGGGCGCCATCGACGCCGCCACAAAGGATATGCGAACCGGCGGGGGGATCGGTGGTATGCCAGCCGAACGCGAAGAGTGCCTCGCCCTCACCGTCGACGCGATCCACCCCGGAACGACCGTGCGCTACCACTACCGCGGCGGTGACGCCATCGCCGCCGTCACCGAGAAGGCCGACGGCCACGTCACGTTCGTCGGCGACGACTGCAACGGCAAGTTCACCTACGACCAGATCGACCGCATGCTCGCGGAGGGCCGCCTCCAGGTCGTCCTGGAGTGAGCGGCCAAGGACCGTCGAAGTCGAGTTCCGTTCACGGCTCCGGATAGGTCTCCGCGAGCGCGTCCAGCGCGTCGTGGCGTTCGGTGGTGTGCGGCGCCGTCAGCGGCGAGACGCTGACCCGCCCTTCGACGACGGCCCGGCGGTCGGTCCCCTCGGGGTCGGGGACATCGCCGCTGGCCATCCGCTCCCAGAGGTTGTCGACCAGCCGGACCGTCCCCGCCTCCTCGCGGGCGCCCATGTCGTAGACGTGCGAGGGCCGGGTGATCTCCATGCCCGCGGACTCGACCTCCGGCGCCGGGACGTTGACGTTCAGGAAGTCACACTCCTCGAAGACGTCGGTCGGCGGCGCGTGCTCGACGAGGTACGCCGTCGCGCGGGCCGCCTCCGCGTAGTCCGCGACCGACGTCTCGTACTCGTGGAAGGTGACGTCCTCCGCGACGGAAACGTACTGCGAGACGGCGATGGCCGGCACGCCGAAGAAGGCCGCCTCGACGGCCGCGCTGACGGTGCCCGACCGGCCGAGCACGTAGTTGCCGAGGTTGGCGCCCTTGTTGCACCCCGAGACGACGAGGTCGGCCCCGGGCATCAGCGACTCGAGCCCCACGATGACGCAGTCCGCGGGCGTCCCGTCGACGGCGTAGCCGAGTTCGTGGTCCGCGACCGCGACCTCGTTCGACAGCGACCGGCCGACGGCGCTCTGGTCGTCCGCGGGCGCGACCCCGACGACCCGCCCCAGGTCGGCCAGCGCGTCGTACAGCGCGTGGAACCCGGGGCTATCGATGCCGTCGTCGTTGGTCAGCAGGATCGACGGCTCCTCGTCCATGTCCCAGGCTCGACGGCCGCGGGCAAAAGGGCTACGACGGGGCGGTCACGCCCCGACGGCGTCGCCGAAGTCGCCGTCGACGGCGTCGTCCAGGCCGTCGTCGCGGGCCGACCGGGAGACTTCGGCCTCGATGGCGGCCTCCCGCTCGCCGATGGGGTCGTGCGACGGCCCCTCCTCCTGGCGCTCGGTGAACGTGCCGTCCTCGGCCACGTCCAGGAAGATGTCACGCAGGTCGTCAGTCCGTTCGTCCGTCATGGTCACTCGACGGTATGATTGAGGTTCGTAATAAATTTTTCTATCGCAGAAAGCGCCCGCTCACGGAGCGGGCACCCCAACTCGCGGCAACGCCGCTCGTTCAGTCCGTTCCGGCACCTACGGCGCCGGAACGCTGCTCGCGGTTACACCGCTCGCGGAAAGGTGCCCGCTCACGGAGCGGGCACTCTGTCCACCACCGTCTCGTCGTCGACGACCAGGTTGTGGGCGCCCTCGTCGTCGTTCCACAGGACCAGCACGTTCTCGAACGCGAGCACGTCGCCGTACTCGGCAACCCGCAGGTCCCGGTTCAGGGCCGTCTCCTTCGCCAGGACGGCGAAGTTGCCGGTCCGCTCGCTGCCGTCCCCGACCTTGAAGACCGGGTTGCCCTCGCCCTCGGCGAGGTCGTGGCTCAGTTTCACCGCCAGCAGGTCGACCCGGTCGGTGACGTGGTCGTCCATCTCCGCCATCTTCGCGTGGCGGTCCGGGTCCGCCCGGACGTCCAGGCGCCGTCGACCGTCCGGCCGGAGGACGACGTGGGAGTACTGGACGTCGACGTTGACGAACTCGCCGTCATTCGGATCGAGTTTCCGCTGGAACGGCGGCACCGCCAGGCCCGGCCGGACGACGAACGACCATCCGCGGTCGGCCGGCGACTCCCCCGGCCACAGCCGCAGCGTCGGCGAGAAGACCGCGAGGTCGCCGCGAGACTTCGTCTCGCGAGGCTCCGAGCGCGGCTCGGGGACCCCGTCGAACGCCCGTTCGACGTCCCGGAGGCCCGTGCTCGTCTCCAGGTCCGCGGGCGCGACGGCGACCAGCGCGCCGTCGTCGGCCAGCGACTCGCGGTACCGGTCCACCACTGTTCCGGGGTCGTCGAGTTCGCTCAGGACGTTGGCGAACAGCAGGAGGTCGTACTCCCCCTCCGGCTCGAACGCCTCCGCCGTCTCCCGGTGGACGGTCGCGTGGACGTTCCGCCCCGTCTCTTCGAGCATCGCCGCCAGCACGTCCGCGGCCGCGCTCGGTTCGACGGCGTGGTACTCGACCAGCGCGTCCTCGCCGACGTAGTCCGCCAGCCCCAGCGTCGGCCCGCCGACGCCAGCACCGACGTCCAGCACCCGCAGCTTCCGGGGGAGCAACCCCTGCCGGCCGAGTTCGTCGAGGACGTACTGCACGACCGCGTAGTTGTCCGGGAGGTGGTAGATCGCGTATGCGAGCGCGGTCGTCTCGTCGTACTCGACGGGGTTCCCGCGGTAGTAGTCCTCCTTCAACCGGCGGATCTCCTCGCGCAACCGGTCGCCGGAGTCCCCGCGGTGCCAGTCCGGGCCGAACCGCTCGACCAGCAGGTCTTCCAGCCGCCGGGCGTACTGCTCCGGGAACGCCTCGACGCCGGCGAACGTCGGCGCCAGGGGACCGTCCGCGACGGGTTCGAACGTTCCGTCGGGGCGCTCGACCAGTCCGAGGTCGAACGCCTCCTCCCGGAGGGCCCGTTTGACCGTCGCCGGGTGGGGCTGACCCTCGACGTACTCGTAAATCTCGTCGGGATCGACGGGGCGGACGCTCCGCAGGTACTTCGCGTTCTCGACGACCTGACGGCGCTGATCGGGGTTCATCCGTCGCCCTCCCGTTCGAACGCCGCCGCCTCCGCGTACAGTCGCTCGAAGGCCTCGCGGTCGGCGTCGGCGATCCGCCGGGCGGCCGCGGCGACGTCCTCGGCGCCGTCGAACGCGTCCTGGACGTCCGCGTACACCCGGGGGTTCCCGCCGGTCACGTCCGCGACCGCCTCCGAGAGCCGCCGGGACACCGGCGTCCGGAACCCCTCCGGCACGTCTTCGGCGGCCAGCGCGTACGCCAGCACTGCCGCGTGGGCGCGCGTCTGGACCGTCTCCATGGCTTCGTCGTGCTCGCTCGCCGTCGTCTCCACGAGGCGGTTACCCCGCGAGCGCAGCGCGTCCAGCACCCGGTCGACGACCGGCCCACGGCGGTCGACGACGACCGCGACGGTGCCCGGTTCGTTCTCGGGGGAGAAAAGCGGGTGGAGGCTCGCCCGCTCGCGGTCGGGGGCGTGGGTCCGCATCGCCTCGACCGCCGGCTCCGCGACGCCGGTCACGTCGAGAACGGCCCGTTCCGCCCGGTCGGCGTGGGCCGCTATCGCGTCTGCGACCGCCCGGATCGGGACGGCGACGCAGACGGCCGTGAACGCCCTCCGCTCGTCGTCGGGGCCGTCGCCCCCGGCGGCGTCGTCGAGCACCTCGGCGCGACCGTCGACGGCCTCGGCTGCCGCCTCGGCCGCCGCCCGGTCGCGGTCGGCGAACGCGACCCGCTCGACGTCCCCGGCGACGGCGCTGGCGAACCACCGCCCCATCGTGCCGGCGCCGACGACCAGCAAGTCCATGCCTGGATCGTACCCGGGGGCAGGTTAAAAGGGGTACGACGTTCGGCGCTCACTCCCCGGACGGTTCGGCTTCGGCACCGGCCCCCAGTTCCTGGGTGCCCTCGCCGTCGACGACCCGGAAGCCGCCGGACGCCCCGCGGCCGGACACCTCCCGCTGGGGGAACGGGATCTTGACCCCGTCGCGCTCGAACGCCCCGTGGACGTTCCGGATGACGGCGGAGATGGCCCGCCAGCGCCGCCGGGAGGTCGGGTTGTCGATCCAGAACCGCAGTTCGAGGACGACCGCGGAGTCGTCGAACCGTTTCGGGACCACCTGTGGCCGCGGCACAGGCATCACCTCGTCCAGGTCGGTCATCGCCTCCATGGCGACGTCCTCGGCGTAGTCGGGGTCGGTGGCGTAGTCGATGCCGACCTCGACCCGGAGGCGGAGCCTGCCCTTTCGCGTGCGGTTGATCACCGTCTCGTTGGAGATCACGTCGTTCGGGATGACGACGTACTCGCCGTCGAAGTTCTCCAGGCGGGTGTTGACGACGGTGATGTCGGTCACGATGCCCTCGTTGCCGGCCACCTCGACCCAGTCGCCGACCTCGAACGGCCGCGAGAACATCAACACGAAGCCGGCGATGACCGACCCGAGGGTCTGCCTGGCGGCCATACCGACCACGATCCCGAGGAATCCCGCGCCGACCAGCAGGCCGCCGATCTCCTGGCCCCACACGCCCAGCGCGACGATGCCGGCCACGCCGATGGCGCACACCTGGGCCACCCGCAGGAGGACCTCCGCCTGGTGTTCGTCCAGGCGGTCGTCCTCGCCGGACAGGCGGTCCGCGAACTCCTTCAGGAAGCCGATGGCGACGTAGGTAGCGACGACCAGCCCCATCGTCAGTGCGACCTTGACCAGCGGGTCGACGCTGTCGGTGAGCAATCCCAGCGCGACGAAGGCGAGGCCGGTCAACCCCCACACCACGAGCAACGCCAGGCCGGTGAGGACGGCGACGACCAACTGCAACGCCCGGACGGCGTAATCCAGCGAGACGCCGAAGGCCACGTACTCGCCGGCCTGCTCCAGGCGCTCCCTGGTGGTCCCGGTGACGAACCGCTCCTCGACGAATCGCTGGACGCGCCGGACGGCGTACGGCGCGACGATCCAACCCAGGGCGACGGCGACGAGGAGGACCACGCCGCTGACGACGAGTCGGCCCTCCGTGCTCGTCGCGCTCTCCAACACCGCCTGCACCTCCTCGTGGGCCGACAGCACGTACATTCGGTAGCCGTGTATCGGACGGTCGGCACTGATATACCTTTGGAACGGACGGTAGCGACGCCCGACGAGAACCGGAAAATCCGACGATTCGGAACCAGACCGGGGCGATTTCCGGACCGCTCACTCGACGACGAACTCGACGGGGTAGTCGGTCAGGTTCTCGTAGCCGTGTTCGGTGACGACGACCAGGTCCTCGATCCGGATTCCGCCGACCTCGGGGTCGTACAGCCCCGGTTCGACGGTGACCACCTGGCCCGCTTGCAGGGGGTCGTCGGCGTGCTCGTTCAGTCCCGGTTCCTCGTGGATCTCCAGGCCGACGCCGTGGCCCGTCGAGTGGATGAACCCCGTCTCCGCCTCGGGGTCGCTCCGCAGCGTCGGTTGCCCCGCGTCCTCGTACACGTCGCAGGCCGCGGCGTGGACGTCCGCGCCGGTGGCGCCCGCCTCGACGGCGTCCAGTGCGGCCTCGAACGCTTCGCGGGTCAGGTCGTACCACTCGCGCGCGCGGTCGTCGGGCTCACCCTTCACGAACGTCCGTGTCATGTCGCCGTAGAAGCGGGTCTCCTTGCTCCGCGGGAAGACGTCCACGACGATGGGTTCGCCCGCGACCAGGGGACCGCTCCCCCGGTTGTGCGGTTCGGCGCCGTCGGCGCCGCAGGCGACGATGGCCTCGTCCAGCCCGCAGCGCTCCCGCAGGAGGGTGCCCTCCATCTCGGTCTTCACCCGTTCGCTGGTCAGCGGTTCGCCGTCGTGCAGGAGGGCCCCCTCCTCGACGCCGTCCGGTACCTCGGCGTCGACCCCGGCGACCGTGGCCTCCCGGAGGAGGCGCTCGACGGTCGCCATCGCTTGCTCGTTGGCGGCCTGGACCGCCCGGACGTGTTCGACCTCCTCGTCGGTCTTGATCGCGCGGATCTCGGCGATCACGTCCTCGGCGACGGGGTCGACCGCGATCCCCCGGTCGCGGAGTCCGTCGGCGGTCCCGACCGGGAACGCGGCGGGGACGCTGACGGCGTCGACGTCGTGGTCGTCGAGGAAGCGCGCGAGCACGCGGTAGGTACCCTCCCGGTCGCCGTACTCCTCGCGCAGGTCGCTGGCGTCGTAGTCCGCGCCGACGGCGACGGTGTCCGCGCGGCTCTCGCTTTTCGCCCGGCCGTACTCCAGGGCGGTCGTCAGGACGTGGTCGCCTCCGGGCGTGTGCAACGAGACGACCCCGTCCGGCGCGGTGAAGCCGGTCAGGTAGTACTGGTCCGCGTCGAACCCGGCCGTGTCGAACAGGTAGCCGTCGGTGTCCGACTCGGCCAGGAACTCCGCCAGCTTCGAACGGTCCATGCCCCCGGCTGGGTCAGCGACGGCAAAAAGCGTCCGGATTCCGGCGATGTGGCATCGCCGGCCGCGTCGGCGTCGCTCCCTCGCTTCGCTCGGTCGCTCGCCAGTGCGTCGAAGCAGTCACCGCCCGCTCACCGCCGGCCGTCAAGCACCGTCACCGCCGGCCGTCAAGCACCGTCGCTGCCGGCCGTCAAGCACCGTCACCGCCGGCCGTCAAGCACCGTCACCGCGACCTCGTGGGGGCCGTCCGGGGTCTGCACCGTGACCGCGTCCGCGAGGTTCGTCCGCGCTCGCTCGCGCCAGTCCTCGACCGCCTGCCGGTGGCGCTCGTGGTGGCGCTCGGGCGTGTACTCGGCGTCCGGGTCCGCCCGCAGAGCGTCCTCGGTCTCGTCCGGATGTGGGAAGGCGGGCACCGACTCGGCCAGCAGGTCCGCCGGGTCGACGTGGACCGGCGTGGGGACGTCGCTTCCCGCGTCGGCCGCACCCTCGTTCGCCGGGGCGGCCGCACCGCCCCCCGGCTCCTCCCCGTCGACGAGCCGGTGCAGGCGCGCGCGCATCAACCCGCTGAACGGCGGGGTCACGCGCAGGACCGTCCGCGGGCCGCCCTCGCGGTTGGCCTCGTGGGCGGCGATCACGTCCCCGGCGGTCACCGCGATGGAGCGAATCGCCCGCCAGTCGGCCGACCCGGAAGTCACGGCCGTCCTCGGTGGGCCATCGACTTGAGTGCCGCGGCGACCGACCGGCGGGAACCGCACGGACCGCGTCCCGTCGACCGAAGCCGATACCCTGATTGGGTCCCGCGGCGTCGATCCCTCCATGGAGGCGGTGATCTCGAAGTCGTCGGTCCGCGGGACTGCCCACGCGCCCCCCTCGAAGAGCTACACCCACCGGGCGATCCTGGCGGCCGGCTACAGCGACGGTGCGACGGTGACGAACCCGCTGGAGAGCGCCGACCCGCGGGCGACGGCGGGGGCCGTCCGGGCGTTCGGCGGCGACGCCGAGTGGCGCACCGACTCGATTGCGGTCTGGGGGTTCGACGGCCGGCCCTCGGCCCCCGAGGACCCCATCGACTGCGGGAACAGCGGGACGACGATGCGGCTGGCGGCGGCGACGGCCGCGCTGGCCGACGGGACGACGCGACTCACCGGCGACGAGTCGTTGCGCTCGCGCCCCCAGGGGCCGCTGCTGGACGCCATCGAGCAACTCGGCGCCAGTGCCGAGAGCGAGGCCGGCGACGGCACCGCGCCGCTGTCGGTGACCGGCCCCATCGAGGGCGGCCGCGTGTCGATCCCCGGCGACGTCTCCTCGCAGTTCGTCACCGCGCTGTTGTTCGCCGGGGCGGCCACCGAGGAGGGGGTCTCGATCTCGCTGGAGACGGAGTTGAAGTCCGCGCCGTACGTCGACGTCACCCTGGAGGTGCTGGAGTCGTTCGACGTGGGGGCCAGGGAGACGCCGTTCGGCTACACGGTCGACGGGGACCAGGCCTACACCCCGCCGCCGGGCGGGTACGCGGTCCCGGGGGACTTCTCGTCGATGTCGTACCTCCTGGCGGCGGGCGCGCTGGCGGGCGACCCCCAGGTCAGCGTCGAGGACGCCGCACCGTCGGCCCAGGGCGACGCGGCCATCGTCGAAATTCTGGACCGCATGGGCGCCGACGCGCAGTGGAACCGCGACCGCGGGTTCGTCACCGTCTCGGCGGCCCCGCTCTCGGGCGTCGAGGTCTCGGTCGCGGACACCCCGGACCTCCTGCCGACCGTCGCCGCGGTGGGTGCCGCCGCCGCCGGCGAGACGACCATTACCGACTGCGAGCACGTCCGGTACAAGGAGACCGACCGCGTGGCCGCGATGGCCGAGGCGTTGACCGCGATGGGCGCCGCGGTGACAGAACGCGAGGACGAACTCGTCGTCCACGGGGAGGATTCGGAACTGGTCGGCGCGCGCGTCGACGGTCGCGGCGACCACCGGATCGTGATGGCGCTGGCCGTCGCCGGACTCGCCGCCGAGGGCCGGACCGTCATCCGGGGCGCCGAACACGTCGACGTCTCGTTCCCGGGCTTCTTCGAGACCCTGGGCGGCCTCGGCGCGAACGTCGTCCAGCGGTGAGGGCAGGCGACGAGCGCAGGCCGGGCCGCCGTCAGTGCGCCGGACTGTAACTGCTGGAGTACAGCGAGAGCACGGCTACCCCGGCGACGATCAGCGCCGTGCCGACGACGGCCGCGAGGTCCAGTTGCTCCCCGAAGACGACGACGCCGACGGCCGCGACTCCGACGACGCCGAGGCCGGCCCAGATGGCGTACACCATCCCGACCGGGAGTTCCTGCAGCGTGAGGCTGAGCAGGTAGAACGCGCTCGCGTAGCCGACCACCACGACGAGGCTCGGCAGGAGGTTCGTGAACCCGTCGGAGGCCTTCAGCGCGGACGTGCCGGCCACCTCCGAGGCGATGGCGACCGCGAGGTAGATGTAGGCGCGCATACGCGTTCGTGGCTCCGGCGCGGAAGAAACGCGTTTCGAATCCGGGCTGGGCGCGTTCGAGACGGATCGACGCTGAGACGGTTCGACGTTCACACGTGCGAATCGCCGGGTGATCGTCGGCTCGTGCGAATCGGTGGCTGATCGTCGGTCCCCGGCGCGCGCGAGCAACGCGTGCGAGGTCCCCGTGAGCTTGCGAACGGGGGCTCGTCGGAGCTTGCTCCGACGGTGGTCGGGGGAGGGCCGGCGGCCTCGGCGGTCGGCCGCCGGCCCGAGCGCGCGGTTGGGGAGGGCGAGGACATTCCTAGTCGCCCGGTTGCCGCGACCGCTCGGCCCGACGATCAAGGGGCGTCCCGACTGTCCGAGGATTCATCGACACCTCGACTGTCCGACGATCCCACGGCTACCACCACCCCTAGTTGCGCCGGCAGTGTTCAGATAAGCTGGGATCTGTGTGAGGACCACCTCGAAAGCCCCGGGCGCTCTCTGGTGACGGTCTCTTGGACAGCAACGGCCAGAAAGCCCCCGGGCGCTC
>CAYTAG010000074.1:0-8323 GCA_964435625.1 uncultured Halobacteriales archaeon
CGCCGATCCGGGCGATCAGGTTCTCCAGCGGGATGATCGTCCAGTCCTCGCCGACGACCACGGTGTACTCGGCCGTAGCGGCGGCCGAGGCGGCGAACGACTCGTAGGCCTCGTCGAGGATGCGGACGTACGCACCGTCGGCGCCGTCGAGGGCCGCCAGGTCGGCGGATTCGTCGGGGGTCCCGGGGAGGGCGACGGTCCCGTCGCCCTCGCCGCCCTTGCCGACGATCCGGGCGTCAGGGTCGGCCGCCGACTCGTCTTCGCCATCTGCGCCGGACCTGTCTGCACCCTCCGATCCGCCGGGGGCCGCGAACGCTGCGACGTTCACGTCGCCGAGTTCGCGGACCCGCTCGACGTCGGCGTCGTCGACCAGCACCCAGTCCACGCCGGCCTCAAGCCCCGCCGTGATGCGGCGGCGACGGGCGTCCCAGTCGCCGACGGCGTCGTCGGCCTTCAGCCACACCTCTCGCTGCATACGCGGGGGGTCGCGCGGCGACGGCTTCAACGTGGCGGATCGCGCGGTTGCTACCGACGAACGCCCGGCCCTGGGCCCCGGACCGGGCCGCTGCTAGCACGCCTGGGAGCTGCTGGCACGCCTGGGGGCTGTGGTCAGTCCGGAGACTGTTGGCACGTCCGGGGGTTGCCGGCCGCGGATCCAAACGCCCAAGTGATCGAGCGCTGATGGTCCGCCATGGCCGAGTTCGACGGCGTCGTCTTCGACCTGGACAACACTATCTGCGTCCACGAGCAGGACGACGAGGAGATTCACGACGAGATATTCGAGCGCGCCGGCGTCGAGGAGTTCTTCCGGCCGGCGGACATGTACGCGCTTGACACCGACGACCTCCCGCCGGTGGATTCGGATCGCGAGTACTTCGAGCACGTCTACCGCGCCCTCGCGGCCGAAGTCGGCGGCGACCCCGCACACGCGGAACCGCTCGCGGCCGCGACCGTCGAGGTCCTCGATTACACCCAGGTCGACTTCCGGGAGGGGGCCGAGGAGGCGCTCGCCTGCGCCGCCGAGAACGGGCCGGTCGGACTGGTGACCAACGGCAGCGAGGAGGTCCAGACGACCAAACTGGCGGCGCTCGGCGTCCGCGACGTCTTCGACGTCGAAGTGTTCTGCGGCCCGGGGTCGGACGTCGCACCGAAGCCCGACCCAACCGGACTGGAGGTCGCCCTCGACGAACTGGGTGCCGATCCACGGCGGACGCTCAAGGTGGGGGACGTCCTAGAACTCGACGTGGCCGCGGCACGGAACGCCGGGATGGCCGCGGCGTGGGTCCCCAGCAGGGACCCGGACCCGGATCCCGATCCGGTGCCGGACTACACCCTCGATTCGGTGTCGGCGGTCGCGGACCTGCTGTGAGCGGTACACCCGGAAAACGGAACCGGAACGGCTACTCGGAGAGTTCGTCGCCGGCGTAGGCCGCGCCCGCGGCGGCGATGGCCGTCGGGACGCCGACGAAGATGCCGTTCATCAGCCCGGTGCCGAACTGGTAGCTGACCTGTTCGCTGAACCGGAGGCTCTCCTCGAAGGCCTCGGCCTGCTGGATCGCGAGGAAGCCGCTGAGCACCAGGAACAGCACGGCCCCCACGCCGGCACCGGCCGCGGACACGATCAGTAACTCCTGTTTGTCGGCGGTCATCCGCAGTCCGAGGGACAGTCCGGCGAACGCCCCGAGACCGACCGCGATGTACGGACTGATGGAGATCACGGAGGCGACGATCTGGTTTTTGAACTGGTTCTGTTGCATCTCCTGTTGCTCCGGCGACGGGGTCGGCGTGTCGGTCTGCTCGTCGGCCTGGACGGGACTCTCGCCCTGGCCTCCGTACAGCGCCGGGAGCAGGCCAAAGGCCAGCCCCGCGACGGCGAACGCCGCCGCCACCAGCAGCACCTTCCGGGCGACGCCGTCCGACAGCGCCCCGCCACCGGACCCGTGGCGGCCACCTGCCGGCTGGCCCGCCCGTTGGGGCTGGCGGCCACCCTGGCGTGTCTGCTGGCCCCGTTGCCCCTGTCGTCCCCGGTCACCCTGCCGCCCCTGTGGGTGCTGTTGCCCTCGATTCTGCGGTGGCTGTTCCCCCGTCCGGTCGTCGGCAGGGGGTCTCTCCCTGTCGTCGTCGTTTCCTGACATGACGTATCCACTCCATCGCGGTCGCGTCGACGGGAACCGCCGTGCGAAGCCGCGTCATCAGGGTACCCCGAGGCGAGTTACAAGAGTGTTTCGAACCGTTGACGTTACGGCTGCGCGCGGAGGCCGCCGGCCCGGGCCGCCGCGTCGGGGGTTGCGTTCTCGTGGACGACCGCGGCGACCGCCCGGGTGATCGCCTCGGGGTCGTCGTGCTGGAAGATCGAGCGGCCCATCGAGACACCCGCGGCGCCGGCGTCCATCGCACCACGGACCATCGACAGCGTCTCGCGGTCGGTTCCCCGCGACCCGCCCGCGATGACCACCGGGAGCCTGGTCGCCTCGACCACGCGCTCGAACGAGCCGGGATCGCCGGTGTAGGCCGTCTTTACCAGGTCCGCGCCGACCTCTTCGCCCAGGCGGACGGCGTGGGCGACGTACTCGGGGTCGTGTTCGGGATCGGCGCCGTCGAGGTTCGCGCCCCGGGCGTAGGTCATCGCCAGCACCGGGACGCCGAAGCGCTCGGCCTCCCGGCAGACGGCCGACAGCGCCTCGATCTGTTCCGGTTCGTAGTCGCTACCGACGTTGACGTGCAAGGAGACGGCGTCGGCGCCGGCCCGCAGGGCCTCCTCGACGGTCCCCGTCCGGCGCTTGTCGTTGCCGTCCGGCCCCATCGTCGTCGAGGCGTTCAGGTGGACGACGTAGCCGGCGCCGTTGTTGTTCGGGTGGACCCGCGGCGCGATGCCCTTCTGGGTAAGGACGGCGTCGGCGCCGCCACGGGTCACCGCGTCGACCGTCGATTCGACGTCTTTCAGTCCCTTCACTGCGCCGAGGGTGATGCCGTGGTCCATCGGGACGATCACGTACCGACCGTCCGTGCCGATCCGGTCGAGTCGTGCTCGGGTTCCGGTAGTCATAGTGTACCAGGGTACGAAAAGTCCGGTTAATTCCCTTGCGATTCCGACGCCCGGCGTCGGGCGCCCTCCTCGACGCCCGCCTTCAGGTCCACGACGGCCCCCTCCAGGCGGTCCGCGACCGCCGCAGTCGAGTCGCCCGACTCGATCCCGTCCGCTACCAGGTCGACCAGGGCGCTCCCGACCACGACGCCGTCGGCGCCGCCGGAGACGATTGCGGCGGCCTGCTCGCGCTCGCTGACGCCGAACCCGACCGCCCGGGGCACGTCGTAGTCAGACAGGTGTGCGAGGCTCTCGAAGGTCGCGTCGCTGAGGTCCTCGCGGGCGCCGGTGGTCCCGAGTCGCGCCTGGACGTAGGCGAACCCGCTCGTCCGCTCCATGATACGGTCGAGTCGCTGCCCACTCGTCGTCGGTGCGACGATGAACGCGAGAGCGAGGCCGTGCTCCTCGCAGGCTCGCCGGAGCGGTCCGCTCTCCTCGACCGGGAGGTCGGGGACGACCAGCCCCGACAGTCCCGCGTCGGCGGCCGCCTCGACGAACGTTCCGGGGCCGGCCCCGTCGCCGAACCGGTAGATCGGGTTGTAGTAGGTCATCGCCAGGAGGGGAACGTCGACGTCGAGGTCCGCCACGAGGTCGAGGACCGCCGCGGGCGTCGTCCCGGCGTCCAGCGACCGGAAGATGGCCCGCTGGATGGTCGGCCCTTCGGCAATCGGCTCGGAGAACGGGATGCCGAGTTCGATGGCGTCCGCGCCCCCACGGGCGAGCGCGCGGACGAACTCCCCGGTCGCGTCGAGGTCCGGATCGCCGGCCGTGACGTACGGGATCAACGCCGGGCCGTCCGCGAAGGCATCCGCGACGGCCGGTACGGGTTCGGCGCGGGCCTCCGTCATCGCTCGAACACCTCCAGGTCCGGGGCGGCATCGAGATCCCGCCGGTCGGTCTCCTCGATCACGGTTTCGAGGTCCTTGTCCCCGCGGCCCGAAACTGTCACGACCGCGAGGTCGCCCAGCGACTCCGGGTCCCCGTCTCGCGGGCGCTGCCCGCTCGACCCGTCCGTGGCGGGGGCCGTCGGCCCCGCCACGCGTTCCAGGAACCCGAACGCGTGGGCCGTCTCCAGCGCCGGGATGATCCCCTCCAGCCGCGAGAGCCGGTGGAACGCCTCCAGGGCGGCGTCGTCCTCGACAGTGGCGGGGGTGACCCGCCCGGACTCCACGAGGTCGGCCAGTTCGGGACCGACGCCGGCGTAATCCAGGCCGGCCGAGACGCTGTGGGATTCGAGGACCTGGCCGTGGTCGTCCTGGAGGAGTTTCGTCCGCGCGCCGTGGAGCACGCCCTCCTCGCCGGTCGACAGCGAGGCCGAGTGCGGGGCGACGCCCTCGTCCTCGTGGATTTGCAGGCCGGACCCGCCGGCCTCGACGGCGTAGAGGTCGACGTCGGCGTCGTCCACGAAGCGGTGGAACGATCCCATGGTGTTCGACCCGCCGCCGGCGCAGGCGACGACCGAATCGGGCAACCGGCCGGCCGCTTCCCGGACCTGCTCGCGGGCTTCCTCGCCGACGACGGCCTGGAAGTCCCGGACCATCGACGGGAACGGGTGCGGGCCGACGACCGACCCGATGACGTAGTGGGTGCCCTCGACGTTGGTGGCCCAGTCGCGCAGCGTCTCGTTGATGGCCTCCTTCAGCGTCCCGGACCCGACGTCGACGGGGTTGACCGCGGCGCCGTCCAGCCGCATCCGGAAGACGTTGGGCCGCTGGCGGTTCACGTCGGTCCGGCCCATGTAGATCTCGCAGGGCACGTCGAGGTGGGCGGCGGCCATCGCCGTCGCCGTGCCGTGTTGGCCGGCGCCGGTTTCGGCGATCACGCGGTCTTTGCCCATGTACTTCGCCAGCAGGACCTGCCCGAGCGCGTTGTTCAACTTGTGGGCGCCGCCGTGGACCAGGTCCTCGCGCTTGAGGTAGATTTCCGTTCCGTAACGGTCACTCAGCCGGTCGGCCCGCTGCAGCGGCGTCGGCCGGCCGCCGAAGGTCCGCAAGTGCTCGCGGAACTCCTCGAGGAAGCCGTCCTCGCCGTCCAGCACGTACCGCTCGTAGGCGTCCTCCAGTTCCTCGACGGCTGGCATCAGCGCCTCCGGGACGTACTGGCCGCCGAACCGGCCGAACTTGCCGCCCGCGCCGGCGGAATCCCCGCCCGCTCGCGGATCGTCCGTCCGTTCGCTCATGCTCCGACCAGCTCCCGGGTGTTCGCCCCGACGTCGCCGTCCATGATGGCCGACCCGATCAGCAGTCCGTCCGCACCCGCCGCCCGCATCCGCCGGGCGTCCGCGGGCGTCCGGACGCCGCTCTCGGCGACGGTCGTCACGTCCTCGGGAACCGCCGGCGCGACCCGCTCGAAGGTCCTCAAGTCGACTTCCAGGCGCGCCAGGTCGCGGTTGTTCACCCCGAGGAGGTCGGCGCCGGCTTCCACGGCGGCCTCGACCTCCGGCCGGGAGTGGACCTCGACCAGCGGCTGGAACCCGCGGTCGCGGGCCGCCGCGACCAGTCGTTCGAGGTCGTCGACGAACCGGGCGACGAGCAGGACGGCGTCGGCGGCGACCCGGTCGAGTTCGGCCTCGGTCAGCACGAAGTCCTTCCGCAATACGGGCACGTCCACGGTCTCCCGGACGCGCCGCAGCGCCTCGGGCGACCCGCCGAAGTGCTCGGGTTCGGTCAACACCGAGATCGCTGCCGCCCCGTTGTCGGCCATCCGCCCGGCCAGCGTCGCGGGATCGCCGTCCCGGGTTCCGTCCGTCGTCGGGCTGGTCGGCTTGATCTCGGCCACGACCGGGACGCGTCCGTCCCGTTCGGCGGCGGCCAGCGCCGCCGGCAGCGACCTGGCCGACACCGAGAGCGGTTCGCCGTCGGGCGTCGCCCGCGAGCGGGCGGCCGCGAGCACCTCGCGGATCGCGGGGGCGTACTCCTCTGATCCGATCATTATTGTACATCGACGCACTGATTTGCACATAACTCTTGCGGACGAACGGTCGATACGAGGGGTTTGCGGTGGTCTCGCACGTCGGGCAGTGTTCAGATTACGGTGGTAGCCGGCACATCCGCCGGGCCGAGGTGGCCGGCACAACCGGCAGACCGTGGTGTCCGGCACAATCCACGCCGGGTGGGACTGAAAGGGGCCGGGCGCTTTCTGGGTGTTGGCCGTAACGATGTCGTTCGCAGAGAACTCAGGGCTTTCGAGGTGTGCATGACGACGAAACCGTCCCGTCCGAACACTACTCGAACGTCCGGGGCGAACGTTCAAGTCGGTCCCGCGCCACGTGAACGCCATGGAGGAGGAGGCCGGCATCTACGCCCGGGAGTCGCCGTACCTCGGACGGACCGTCCAGGTGGGGTACGCCTCCGGGAAGGTGTTGCGGGTCACGTTCCCCGCGGAACCGGACGACGAGGCCGAACCCGCGCACCCGTTGCTCGACCGCATCTTCGCGTACCTTGAGGGCGAACGGGACGGCTTCGAGGACGTGCCGGTCGCGCTGACGCTGCCGACCGACCGCCGGGCCGTCCTGGAGGCGGTCCGGCAGGTGAGCTACGGAGAGGAGGTCGACGTCGAGACGCTGGCACGGATGACCCCCGACCTCGACGCCGAGGCCGAGGACGACCAGCGACTCGTCCGGGAGGCGCTGGCGTCGAACCCGGCGCCGCTCGTGATCCCGGACCACCGCGTCCGGAACGGCCCGAGTGCTGCACCGCCCGAGGTCGAACAGCGACTGCGCTCGCTGGAAGGGCTGTAACCGCCGACCGTCGTCCCGCGGTGGGGCGCGGCCGGGAGACCGCCGCGTCGGCGGTCCAAAGGATTATCAGGTCAGTTGGTTAATATTATCGACCATGCTCGAACATCACCTGGCCCTGCTCGGCCTGCTCGTCGGGACCCAGGTCTTCTTCACGGTCCTGGCCGTGGCGAACGTCCGGCACGGCGACCGGGCGATCCGCGAGGCGGAAGACTGGCTCGTCGAGGACCTCGACGCGGACGACCCCGACCGCATCCGGCGGCTGCACCGCGCCGACGCCGGACTCTCGTCGTTGCGGTCCTGGTTCGTCGTCCTGGCGATCCTGCTGGCGCTGTACGGCGGTCCCTTCGAACGGCTGGTCGACGGCCTCGCCGCCGCCGACGTCGGCGTCGTCGCCGCCGGTGCTGGACTGTTCGCCGCGTTGGCGGCCGGGTACGTGGTCGTCGTCGCGCCGTTGGCGGCGTTCGAGGCGTTCGTCGTCCGTGACCTGCTCGGGGCCTCCCGCCCGTCGCCCTCGACGTGGGTCCTCGGGCAGGCCGTCAGGGCGACGGCGTTGCTGGTCGGCGCGGGCGTCGCCGGCGGCGCAGTCGTTGCCGCCGCGACCGCGTGGCCCGACGCCTGGTGGCTCCTCGGGTGGGGGCTGGTCGTCCTGGCCGCCGTGGTGGGACAGGTGTTCTACCCGCAACTGCGCCACAGGGTGCTCGACGATCCCGAACCGGTGACCGACGGGCCGGCGTACGACGCCGTGACCGAGGTGTTCGAACGCGCGGGCGCGGGACGGCCCGACGTCTACCGGACGACGGGCGGCGCCCACGCCTCGAAGATGGACGCCCACGTCTCGGGACTCGGCCAGGGGCGGGTCGTGCTGTCCGATGCAATGGTCGAGGAACTGTCGCCCGAGGAGCTACAGGGGGTCCTCGCCCACGAACTCGCGCACCTGACGAACGGCCACCTCTGGAAGGGTCTCGTGGGTCCGGCCGTCCAGGCGGCCGTCGCCACGGCCATGCTGGGGTACCTGGTCGACGCCGCCTGGGCGTACGAGATGTTCGGACTCGGGATGGGCGCGACTCACGCCGGCCTGGCGCTCGCGCTGGCCTGGACCTACCCCGTCGTCCGGCTGACTGCGCCGTTGCGGAACGCGCCGACGGTCGCCTACGAACGGCGAGCGGACGCCTTCGCGCGCGAAGTCCTCGGGGACCCCGAACCGCTCCGGAGCGCACTGGAACGCATCTCCGGCGGTCTCCTGATCGACCCCTTCCCCCACCGGCTGTACGTGCTGTTTCACTACACCCATCCGCCGATCCCGGCCCGTCTGCGGGCGCTCCGTCGAGAGAGCGCCACGGCCGACGGACGACGCGAATAGCGCGCTAGGAACAGTTTCGATCAGCAGTCGAACTCGCGGTCGGAACGAACTCGGGGTCGGAAGTCGGTGAGCGGTGGTGTCGTTGTCCGCGGGGATGCCCACTCCGTCGTTATTCGTCGTCTTCCTCTTCGTCCCACTC
>CAYTAG010000074.1:8423-14099 GCA_964435625.1 uncultured Halobacteriales archaeon
TCGTCGTCTTCCTCTTCGTCCCACTCTTCGCGGACGTGGGCCGTAAGGGCGTTACAGAACAGGTAAAGCATTTTTTCACCTCCTTTGAAGTTCGTTCCCTGTGAATGGTTGTGGTATTTTGTTCGGGGCGGTTTCCGTTAACTGTTCCCGCGGACGAGTGAAGTGTCGTCCCACTGAATAATAAAACTGTTGGATATTTATCCTGTTATCTTTTTGTGGAATTAAAACTTACTACAATTGTTGTTAGAATCGATGAATCGGTCGGGGCGATTCGGTTCGGTAGGGGTGGCGCCAGCCGGAGTCAGGTTAAATATCCGGCGATGGCGCGCGGCCGGGGATCGGTCGCGGCTCACGTGGCGAAAGACTTACAGTAACTACTGGACCATTTTACACCGGCTCGAAGTTCAAAACAAGCACCGCCGACGTACGGACGCGTCGCGGGACAGTGGGAAATCCATGGTCGAAAAAGCCGACATCAGAGAACACGTCGAAGCGAGTCTCGAGGCATTCAACCTGGCCGGGGCGGCGCTGCACAGGGCCCAGGCGTCCATCGAGACGCTGGAGGCCGAGGACGCGCTGGAGGACCTCGCGGAGTGTAGCGACCTGCTGGCGACGGCCGACGAGGAGGTCCAGGAGGCCCTCGACTGGGCGGAGAAGGGCCTGGAGACGGGACTGATCCGGAGCGCGTACGAGGAACTGGCTGACGAGCACACCTCGCCGTTCGAACACGGCGAGCGCATCTTCGGGAACCTGAAGCGGCAGGGCGAACTCGACGGCGTCTTCCTGCCCGACGAGACGACGTGGGAACACTTCGAAGGGTCGGGTATCACGGGCAACCCGTTCGCCGGGTACGAACGGTACGCGTCGTTCGTCACCCGGACCCGCGACCACGTCGACGGCCTGGCGAGGGACGTCGAACGCGGAGTCGACGAGGAACGGCTCCGGACGTCAGTCTGGCGCGCCTCCAGCACGTACGTGCGCACGAAGAACCTCGTCCAGATGCTGGAGTTCATCAACCGCGAAACGCGGTGACCGCGGGACGGCTCGCCGGAATCCCGCCACCGCCGCGCTAACTCAACGTCGAAAGTTTCGGCAACGAAATACTTATCTCCCCACCGGTGATGGGCTGAAACGTGGCGTCCGTCCCCCCCGGATTCGCGTCGACGCCTCGCGTCATCACCCCGGTGCGGTGGACCGCTCAGCCACGGAGGATCCGGATGGACAAGGAACACCTGCTCGAACACGTGAAGGTCGCACGGGAACACTACCTCGACGCGCTCATCGCGTTCCACCGGGCGGAGAAGGCCGTCGGGGCCAAGGACCCGGAGGACGCCGTCCAGGACCTCCGGGAGACGAGCGATCACCTCCAGAGCGTCATCGAGGAGATCGAAACCGCCCTCGAACTGGCCCACGAGACCGGTGACGCGGAGGTCTCGGAGGCGACCGAGGAGGCTCCCCCGGAGATGCTGGACCAGCGGATGCAGGTTCTCCAGCGCCTCGGACAGGAAGCGCAGGCGAGCGAGTACTTCTACGAGGACGAGGAGCTGTGGGAGTACCTCACGACGGCGGCGCTGGCGGACGACCCCATCGCGGGGTACGCCATGCTGGCCGACTTCGCGACCCGGTTCCGCAACCGCGTCGACGGGATCATCCAGGACGTCCAGCGGGAGTGTGACTTCGACCACGTCGAACAGGAGCTGTGGCGGGCCACGCGCCTGCACCTGCGCATGACGAACCTCGGCGTCATGATCTCGTTCATCAACCGCGAAACCCGCGAGTAGCCCCGGCGACCCGCTCCGACCATGCCGGCCCGGCCTCGCCCGGGGAGCGCGTTCCCCGAATCGCCTCGGCGAGGCAAAAATATTAATATGATTGCATTTACAGCCATAAATGATCCGAACGTATGTCGGAGAAACACGAACTGGAAGCGGAAGTAGAGTCGGGATCGGCTGCCCTGTTTCACTCGGCGATCTCGCTTCACCGGGCCCTGATGGAGATCGAACAGGGTCGGTTCGAGGCCGGACTGGACGACCTCGAGGAGTGCAGCGACCGGCTCGACGACGCAATCGAGACGTACGAGCAACTCACCGAGGAGGCCCGCGACGCCCTGTTGAGCCCCGAGGACCTGCAGGCGGGCGTCAGCGAGGAGTTCTTCGAGACGCTGCACCGCCGCGGAGAGCTCGAAGGCCTGTTCTACGAGGACGACGAGCAGTGGGCGTACGTCACCGGGTCGGTCGCGACGAACGACCCGCTGGCCAACTACGAGAAGGTCGCGTCGCTGATCGCCAACGTCCGCAACCAGGTCGACGGCCTGATCCGGGACATCGAGATGGGCCGCGGCCCGGTCCAGATCGTCCACGCGACCTGGCGGGCCATGACGGCGTACATGCAGGCCGTCAACCTCGGACAGATGATCGCGTTCGTCAACACCCACCTCGAACGGCGGCGCGAACAGATGGCGTCCGGGGGGTAGCGTGACCCGGAACGGCCGTCCCCCGAGTAGTCCGGGTCGGACCCCACGCCCGACCCGACAGACGTGCGTACGTCCCGTCCTCGGCCTCCCGGGAGACCAATGACGGACCGAGGGCAACCCGGCGCCGACCCGGCAATCGCCGTCGAGAACCTCACGAAGACCTACGACGAGCGCGACGGGGGGACGGTGACGGCGGTCGACGACGTCTCCTTTTCCGTCGACAGGGGCACGGTCGTCGGCGTCCTCGGCCCGAACGGCGCGGGCAAGACGACCGCGATCAAGTCCATCCTCGGGCTGGTGGTGCCCTCCAGCGGGAGCGTCCGGATCGACGGGGTCGACGTGTTCGAGGACCCCGCCGAGGCCTACCGCAGCGTCGGGGCGGTGCTGGAAGGCGCCCGGAACGTCTACTGGCGGCTCACGGTCCGCGAGAACCTGCGGTTTTTCTCGCGGTTGCACGGCCACGATTCCCCCGCGGACGGGGAGGCCCACGAGGAGTACGTCAGGACCCTGAACTTCGAGGACAAACTCGACGAACTCGTCAACGACCTCTCCCGGGGGATGAAACAGAAGACGGCGCTGGCGTGCACGTTCGCCCGGCAGACGCCGATCCTCTTCCTGGACGAGCCGACGCTGGGGCTGGACGTCGAGACCTCCCGGGACCTCCGGCGGCAACTGCGCCGACTCGTCGAGACCGAGGACCGGACGGTCGTCCTCAGCAGCCACGACATGGACACCGTCCAGCAGCTGTGCGACCGCGTCGTCGTCATGAACGAGGGCGAGATCGTCGCCGACGAGTCCGTCGAGGACCTGATCGACCTCTTCCGGACGCAGTCCTACCGGCTCACCGTCGAGGGTGACTTGCCCGAGTCCACCCAGGAAGACCTGGCCGAACGGTTCGAGGCCGGTGACTGGGAGCACCGGGACGGCGAGGTCGAGTTCGAAGTCCTGCTGGAACACGGTGACGAACTGTACGACTGCATGGACGCCCTGCGCGAGGCGGGCGTGACGCCGGCGTCGGTGCGCGCGCTGGACCCCGACCTCGAGGAGGCGTTCGTCCGCATCATCGAGCGCGAACGGGCAACCGTGGAGGGGCAGGCATGACGTCGCTCGGACTCGCCACCCTGCTGAAGGCCATCGGCGCGAAGACCTACGTCCTCCGAAAGCGGTACCTGTTCAACACGATCACCCAGATCGCCATCATCTACGTCCTGTTCCTGATGGTGTGGTTCGGCGGCCAGGCGGTCGCGCCGACGGCCATCGCGGACAACCTCGCGGGGATCACCGTCGGCTTTTTCGTCTGGGTGATGGCTGTCAGGGCCTATCGGGCGCTCTCACAGGACCTCATCAACGAGGCCCAGTGGGGGACCCTCGAACAGCTGTACCTCACCCCGTTCGGGTTCGGCCGCGTCGTGGCGGTCAAGACGGTCGTCAACGTCGCCGAGAGCTTCCTGTGGGGCGCGACCATCCTCGCGTTGCTGCTCGTGACGACCAGCCAGTCGCTGTACGTCGACGTCGTCGCGGTCGTCCCCCTGGTCGCGTTGAGCCTCGCGTCCGCCGCCGGCGTCGGGTTCGTCCTCGGCGGCCTGACGCTTCTGTACAAGCGCATCGAGAACGTCTTCACCCTCGTCCAGTTCCTGTTCGTCGCGTTCATCGCGGCGCCCGTCGACCAGTACCCGCTGCTGTCGGTCCTGCCGCTGTCGCTGGGCACCGACCTGCTGGGGCGGGTGATGAGCGAGGGACTCCGCCTGTGGGAGTTGCCAGCCGCCGACCTCGGCCTGCTGGTGGTGAAGGCCGGCCTCTACCTCCTCCTTGGATACCTCGTCCTCCAGCGGTGCCAGTACCGTGCCCGCGTCAGGGGCGTCCTGGGCCACTACTGAGGGGGGTTGCCCCACTGTCGAGGGTTCAGGCCCCGGCGGGGTCGCCGTCGTCGAAGAGGCCCAGGCCCTCGTGGAGCACGATTTCGAGGACGTTCACGACGTAGTGGGCCACCGCGGCGACGAGCAGGCTCTCGGTGGCGACGAAGACGACGGCCAGCGCGCCGCCGAGCAGCGTCGTCACGAGGACGCCGCCGGCGCCCTGCGTGCTGTGGGCGACGCCGAACACGACCGAGGAGACGGCGGCCAGCAGCCAGACGGGGACACCGAACCCGGTCGACATCGCGCCGATCAGCACGCCGCGGAAGAGCAACTCCTCGGCCGCCGCGCCGAGGGGCAACGTGATCCCCAGCATCGTCGCCCACCCGACCAGCGAGTCGGGAGCAATCGCCTCGCGGACGCGCTCGTCGGGGCTGACGCCGACGAGTTTCGTCTCGGCCACGACGAGTTCGTTGGCCGCGTACAGCGCGACCCCGATGCCGAGGCCGGCGAGCACCGGGCGCACGCCGAGGTCGCCCGCCGAGAAACCGAACGATTCGAAGGGAATCCCGGTCGCGCCCGCTCCGGCGAGCAGGACGGTGCCGACCAGCCCGTGGACGACCAGGGCGTTCACCAGTAGCATCCGCCAGGAGAGGCCCCCCGGGCCGGCGAGCGGGTCGTCGTCGGACTTCGAGTCGGCCTCCCCGGGTTCGCCCGCGTCGCTGTCGGACTTCGCCAGTTGCTCGCCGGCCGACAAAACGAGGAGAACCGTGACGACGACGGCGACGAGCCCGGCGAACGGGATCCAGTCCGCCATCGCCTACTGCGGGCTCGGGTTGCTACCGCTGGGTCCGACGTCGTACTCCAGCGCCCGGCCGGTGATGTTCTTGAGGCGGTCGACGAGGCTGTCCTTCTCGGGTTCGCCGACCAGCGCGACGTCCAGCACCTCGCTGATGTGGCTGACCGGCACCACGTCGACCATCTCCTCGTACTCGTCCTCGATCATCACGTCCTGCTCGTTGGCCGCCGGGATGATGACGGTGTCGAAGCCGGTCTTGGCGGCCGCCTCGATCTTGTGGGTGACCCCGCCGACCGGCAGGACGTCGCCCCGCACCGACAGCGAGCCGGTCATCGCGACCGACTGGTCGACCGGGATGTCCTCAAGCGCCGAGATCACCGCCGTCGAGATGGTGATCGACGCCGAGGGGCCGTCGACCTCGATGCCGTCGTTGACGAACTGGATGTGGATGTCCTTCTCGGAGATGTCCTCGTCGCTGAACTTCTTGATGATCGCGGAGACGTTCTGGACGGACTCCTCGGCCATCTCCTGGAGCTGGCCGGTGGCGATGA
>CAYTAG010000075.1:0-14042 GCA_964435625.1 uncultured Halobacteriales archaeon
GCGGGCGACTCCGGCATCCGCTCGATGGCCTCCGTCCAGGGCGCGCTGGTGATGTACCCCATCCACGCCTACGGCAGCGAGGACCAGAAGGAACGCTGGCTGCCGGACCTCGGCCAGGGCGAAGCCGTCGGCTGCTTCGGGCTGACGGAACCGCAGCACGGCTCGAACCCCTCCGGGATGGAGACTTCCGCCGAGCGAAGCTCAGCGACGTCCCACTCGGAGAGCGAGACCTCCGCCGAGCGGGATTCGAACGGCTACCGCCTGAATGGGGCCAAAACGTGGATCACGAACTCGCCCATCTCGGACGTAGCGGTGGTGTGGGCGCGGGACCGCAGCGCCGACGACGAGCCGGTCCGGGGCTTCCTCGTGGAGACCGACCGCGACGGAGTGACGACGAACGAGATCGACGAGAAGCTGTCGATGCGGGCCTCGATCACCGGCGAGATCGGCCTCGACGACGCCTGGGTGCCCGAGGAGGACGTCCTGCCGGGCGTCGAGGGGATGAAGGGGCCGCTGTCGTGTCTGACCCAGGCCCGCTACGGCATCGCGTGGGGGGCCGTGGGCGCCGCCCGGGACTGCTTCGAGACCGCCCGGGAGTACGCGCTGGAGCGCGACCAGTTCGGCGGGCCAATCGCGCGGTTCCAGCTCCAGCAGGACAAGCTCGCGGAGATGGCGACCCAGATCACCCTGGGGCAACTGCTGGCCTACCGGCTCGCCGAACTCAAAGAGCGCGGCGACCTGCGGCCCCAGCACGTCTCGATGGCCAAGCGGAACAACGTGCGGATGGCCCGCGAGGGGGCGAAGGTGGCCCGCGAGATGCTCGGCGGCAACGGGATCACGACCGACTACTCCCCGATGCGGCACATGGCCAACATGGAGACGGTCTACACCTACGAGGGCACCCACGACATCCACACGCTGATCCTGGGCGAGGACCTGACCGGCATCCCGGCCTTCGAGTAGTTCCCGCGTTCGAGCGAGCGGGCAGAACGCTTTTCGCCACCGTCGTCGAACGACAGTGCCGTGAAACGAACGCGACGGGCGGTGCTCTCGGGAACCGCGGGCGTGGCCGTCGCGCTCGCCGGGTGTTCGTCCGGCGACGACGCGTCGACGCCCGAACCCGGGTTCCGGATCGAGGAACTGGCGTTCGCCAGCGCGGAGCCGACCGATTACGAGGAGTACGAGCCGCAACCGGACGCGACCTACGACGCGGGCGAGACGGCGTGGTTCTACGTCGGCGTGCACAACGGGACGCCCGAGGACGACGTCGTCGAGTTCGAGACCGTCTTCGAGGTGACGTCGCCGGAGGGGCAACCGCAGCGCAGCGAGGATACGGTCACCGTCGACGTCTCCGGCGACGTGAGTCACCACCGGATGTTCGTCACGAACGGCTACCACTCGACGCCGGAGTTCCCGGCCGGTACCTACGACCTGGCCGTCGAGATCACCGACGTCCACTCCGACACGACCGACGAAGCGACCGGCGAGTTCGTCCTGGAGTGACCGTCGGATCCGGGTTCGTGCGGTCGGCAGCGGTGGATGCGAGGCGACCCGGGTTCTGCGTTCCTCGCCAGACCGAGCGACCTCTTCCTGCCGCCCACGGTTCTTTCCCGAAAATTTTTTATTTATATATTATCTATATTAGCGTATCATGTCGCTCGAACGTTCGAACGACGACGGGAACGTGCGACCCGCGAATGAATCGGAGGAAGAAGAGAGTTCCGCGAGCAAGCCCGACGAGAACAGACGCGGCGTCCTGAGAGCCGTCGGCGCGTCGGCGGTTACCTCCGTCGGGCTAGGATCCGCGGCGGCCAATCCCGGCGGGGAGGAGAGTCCGACGGGCGAGGCACCGGACGTCGGCACCGAGGAGCAGGCCCAGTTGCTGGAGAACCACGCTAACACCATCGAAACGCTCGACCAGCACGGCCTCCTCGACCTCGCAACCGAAGGCACTCCCGCCGGGAGCGACGTCCTGGCCGCCGCCGACGAGGTCGACGTCGAACAGTTCACCGACGTCGAGGGGGACCGCAGGTGGTTCCTGACGCTCAGAAACACCATCGACGGCGGGGAAGTCACCATCGGGTTCGCCATCGACGACGAGGGACACGGGTTCTTCAAATCCCCCGATCACGTCGACGACGAGGCGATCATGGAGGATCTAGACGAAGACGACGTCGGCTCCACCGGGCACGGTTGCGACATCGAGTGCCTGAACGATGGCTGTTGTTGTCACATGTGTGGCTGTGAGGACTGCCCCACGTCCTACTGGTGCAACTACTGCGAGTGCGCCAACGTCCTCGGTTACGAGTGTAACGGCCAGTCCTGGGCGTTGCGGGTGTGTGACTGCTGTCAGAGCCACATCTGGTGTTCGCTGTACTGTCCCGATGGGTCGTACGGCAACTGCTAGGTTCGGACCCGCCGATGGGCGGGACCCTAGGTTCCGACCCCGGCGACGGGCGGGACCCGCCCGGGTTGGCGGAACTGTCGGCGTCGGAACCGCTCGCCCGGTGCTCGAACGGTCCGTTGTGGCCGCTACACTCCGGGCGACCACGAAACGTTTATTGCCGATGGTCGTGGAGTCGTCGACGTCTTCTCCCCGGCCGTAGCCGTAGCACCGTGCTACGCTGCGGCCGGCCGCCGCACGTAACGCGGCGTCACCCATGACAGGATACGTCGAATCCAGGCTCGAATCGCACGCCGACAGCGAGGTCGTCCGCCGACTCCACGACGTCCCGCCCTACGAGGTCTACGAGGTCCGAGTGGACGGCCGCCGGGCGGTCTGCAAGCTCGACGCCCACCCCGAGGGCGACGCCGCCACGGAGGGGTGGGTCACCGACTACGTCGCGCGGACGACCTCCCTCCCCGTGCCGTCGGTACTCGCCGTCGGCGGGGACTATTTCGTCGTCGAGTGGCTGGACGCCGTTCCGGAGGAAAGGGGGGACGACGAGGAATCGGACCTCGACGGCTGGCTCCGGGGGGCCGGCGCCGGACTGGCGACGCTGCACGAGGAGACGCCGTTCGATGCGACGGGACTGCCACGGGCCGACGACGGATTCGCCGTCGAGACTCACGAGACGTGGGCCGACACGGTGGTCGCGTTCCTTGCCCGGCGGCGGGAGTACCTGGCGGGCGTCGGCTACGCCGACGTGGCCGACGCGGCCATCGAGTTCGTCGAGGAGCACCCGGCGGCGTTCGACGTGCCGGGCGACCCGGTGCTCTGTCACGGCAACTACCTGCCGGACCACGTCGGCGTCGAGCGCGGCGAGGCGCCACGCGCCTCGAACGATGCGAGCGGCGATGTCGCGAGCACCGGCGAGGTCACCGCACTCATCGACTTCGAGCACGCGCTGGTCGCGCCCGGCGAGTACGACTACTGGCGGACGGCGTTGCCGACGTTCCTCGGCCCGGAGGGCGCCGGGGCGGACGCCGAGCGAACGTTCCGCGCCGGCTACGAGTCGGTCCGACCGCTGCCGGAGGGGTTCGACGACCGGCGGAAGCTCTACCTCACGATGAACACCGTCGCGTACGTCCGGTCGCTGTTCCTCCAGGACCAGCACGACCCGGACGAGGCCGAGCGCCGCGCCGGGCGGATGCGCGAGCACGTCTACGATTCGCTGGACGAACTGGAAGGTGAACTCGGGTGAGCCGCCGGGAATCCCGGTGACGCCACGGCAGGGCGGTGGGGGCCCGACAAAATCTTTAGTTTCCGAAGCATTACTATGTAGAATCCGAAGAATTAAACTTTAGAAACCGAAGTGTGGGTCGTGACGCGTGACCCACTCCGACCCGACGGCGGTGAACCGGACGCAGACATCGATAGGACGGACGACGGCTTGATCGACGTCGACGCCGAGTTCGACCTCGACGTGGACGTCGACCTGCCCGGCGACGAGTTGCCGCCCCTGGAACCGGACGCGGAGTTGCTCGCGCTGCTGAGCCGCAAGTACGCCATCCAGATGGTCTACCTGGTGGGTGCGACCGGGGGCGTCCGATTCTCGGACCTGACGGGGGCGTTGCCGGACGCCAGCACGTCGACGCTGTCGGCGCGGGTCGACGAACTGGCGGCGGCGGGGTTGCTGGACCGCGAGGAATACGACGAGGTGCCCCCGCGGGTCGAGTACGCGCCGACCGACGCCGGCCGCGAGGTGGCCGGGCGACTGGCCCCGCTGGTGGCGCTGGCTGGCGAACGCGCGTAGCCGTCAGACTATCTATCTTGCTGTGGCGCGCACGCCACTGATCCTAATTGAACGAGCGAAGCCTAACGAGTGGCCGAGTAGTCCCACGAGTCGGTCGTCCCTAGTCCCGGTGGTCGTACACCCGCTTGACCTTCCCGACCTCGGTGCGCTCGACGCCTCCGGGGTCGACGACGTGCAGGCCGTCCGGCGTCAGCCCCAGCACGTTCTCCAGGCGGGTGCGGACGCGCTCGCGGACCTCGTCGGCGTGGGCGTCGGCCCCCTCGGCCAGTTCGACGGTAATCTCGATGGTGTCGAGGTTGTCCTCGCGGTCGAGGTCGATCCGGTAGTGCGGCGCCACCTCGTCGAACCCCAGGACGGCCTCCTCGACCTGGCTCGGATAGACGTTGACCCCGCGGACGACCAGCAGGTCGTCGGCCCGGCCGGTGACGTTGTCCATCCGGCGGTGGGTGCGCCCGCACTCGCAGGGTTCCTCGTAGAGCGCGGTCACGTCGCCGGTCCGGTACCGGATCATCGGGATGCCCTCCTTCGTGAGCGACGTGAGCACGAGTTCGCCCTCCTCGCCCGGGGCGACCGGATCGCCGGTCTCGGGATCGATCACCTCCGGGAAGAAGTGATCCTCCCAAACGTGCAACCCCTCTTTCGCCTCGACGCACTCGACGGAGACGCCCGGGCCGATCAGTTCGGAGAGGCCGTAGATGTCGATGGCGTCGACGTCCAGCGCGGCCTCGATCTCCTCGCGCATCTCGTCGGTGAACGGTTCCGCGCCGATGACGACCGTCTCCAGCGGGAACTCGCGGGGATCGAGTCCCTGCTGTTCGGCCATCTCCGCGAAGTACAGGCAGTACGAGGGCGTACACCCGAGGGCGTCGCTTTTCAGGTCCCGGGCGAACTCGATCTGGCGCTGGGTCCCACCGCCGCCCATCGGGACGACGGTCACGCCGAGTTCCTCACCGCCGTCGTGAAAGCCCAGGCCGCCGGTGAACAGCCCGTAGCCGTAGGCGTTCTGGAGGGTGTCGCCGGGGTCGACGCCGGCGGCGGCCAGCGAGCGGGCCATCACCTCCCGCCAGACGTCCAGGTCGCCGTCGGTGTAGCAGACGACCTTCGGCTTGCCCGTCGTCCCCGAGGAGGCGTGGATGCGCCGCACCTCGTCGTCCTCGACGGCGAACAGGCCGTCGGGGTACGTCTCCCGGAGGTCCTCCTTCGTCGTGAACGGCAGTTCGGGGAGGTCCGCGACCGTCTCGACGTCCTCGGGGTCGACGCCCGCCTCGTCGAACTGCCGCCGGTAAAAGGGGACGTGATCGTAGACCCGCTGGACCGTTTCCCGCAGGCGCTCGTTCTGGAGGTCCCGGAGTTCCGAGCGGTCCGCGACCTCGACCTCGTCGTAGGCCATGTGGAGTAATTCGGTAGCATCCCGCATAACGTTTAGTCGGTGGACGGGCAGAACCCGACGGCGACGGTTGGTACTTATAAGATCACCGGGAGTATATAAGTGATCGACCGGCTACAGCCGGCAGTGTTCAGATAAGCAGCGGTGGCCGGCACCACCGCACTCGAAGGTGGCCGGCACAGCCGCCTGGCGAAGGTAGCCTGCCACACCCGGCAAAGCGATGGTGCCCAGCACGTCCGACGCGGGCGGGACTGAAAGGGGCCGGGCGCTCGACCCCGCCCGGACGACGTAAGCACCGCAGGCCGGCGGCCGAGGAGCGTAGCGAGGGTCCCGCGAGCGTGCGAGCGACCCAGCGAGAGCTTGCCTCTCGCCCGCCCCGGCCGTTCCTGCGAGTGAAACGAGCGGGAAGTCGTCAGAGCTCGCCTCTGACGGAAGTCGAGCGCCCGGGGGCTTTCTGGGTGGGAGTGGCCGAAAAACGACCTAGCGAGAACGCCCGGGGGCTTTCGAGGTGGTCCACACAGAATCCGGCTTATCTGAATACTGCCACTACAACCCAAGGAACTCCTCGGCGTTCTCCCAGAGGAACTTCCGCTGGACTTCCTCGTCCCACCCCAGTTCCGCGAACTGCTCCAGCCACGGCTGGGGTTCGATCATCGGGTAGTCGGTGCCGAACATCACCTTGTCCTTCAGCAGCGTCTTCGCGTAGTGCAGCACCTGGTCGTCGATGTACTTCGGCATCCACCCCGACAGATCCATGTAGACGTTGCCCTTCTGCTGACAGATGGCCAGTTGCTCCTTCTCCCAGGGGAACGCCGGGTGCGCCAGCAGGATCTGCAGATCCGGGTGCTCGGCCGCCAGATCGTCGACCATCATCGGGTCGCCGTACTTGATCTTCAGCCCCCGCCCGCCGGGACTGCCGGCGCCCAGCGTGGAGTTGCCGCCGTGGAAGACGACGGGGACCCCGAGGTCCTCGATGGTCTCCCAGAGCTCGTCGTGTTCCGGGTCCGAGGGGTCGAACCCCTGGGCGATCTGCTGGAACTTGAACCCCGAGAGGTCCAGGTCCTCGACGGCGCGGACCGCCTCCTGCACGCAGTCGTCCTTCAGCGGGTCGACGGAGGCGAACCCGACGAAGAAGTCCGGGAACTCGTCGCGGACCTCGGCCACGTAGTCGTTGGGTACGGGCGGGTTGCCGGTGTTGGTCTCGGCGTCCCAGCCCAAGAGTATCGCGCGGCCGACGCCGGCCTCGTGGTACTCCTCGATCATCTCCTCGTAGTCGCCGGTCTCCATCTCGGCGCCGAACTTCCGGGCGGCGTCCTGCATCATCTCGCCGCCGGCGTCGTGGAGGAACTCGGCGGTCGGCTGGTGGGCGTGGGTGTCGACGGCGCGCGGTTCCCCGTCGGCGAGGACCTCCGGTCGAGTCATGTCCGGGCGTTGGTCACCCGTCGCCAAAAAGGGCGCCGGACCGTCCCGGGCCGAACCGCGATGGATCCACGGCAACGACAGTTCATCCATCGCGGCGAACAGTCTTATTACGACGGACTGACAAACGGATGATAATGGGCTGGGAACCCACGCTGTACTCCATCGTGATGATCGCCGGCGGGGTGCTGACGGCGTGGCTCACCGGCGTCGCCTGGTGTCGCCAGGATCGTACGGGGGCCACGGCGTTCACCGTCATGATCGGCGCCATCTCCGTCTGGTGTTTCTCCAACGCCCTCCAGTACGGGGCGACTACCTACGACTCGTACCTGCAGTGGCGGGCAATCGGGTACCTCGGCCCGCTGATCGCGCCGCCGGCGGGCCTGGTGTTCGTCATGGAGTACGTCGGACTCGGCCGCTGGATCACCCGTCGTAGCGTCTCCTTGCTGGTGGCCGTACCCGCCGCCACGACCCTCCTGCTGGCGACCAACGACTTTCACGGCCTGCTGTGGGCGGGCGGGGGCGTGTCCTTCACGACCGACCCGATCCCGTACGCGCCGCTGGTCCCGGGGCCGTGGATGCCGGTCCACCTCGTGTACCTCTACGCCGTGATGGTGTTGATGATCGGCCTGCTGGTACGCTTTCTCGCCCGTTCGCGCGGCCCCTACCGCCAGCAGGCGGGGCTGATGCTGGTCGCGGTGCTCGCGCCGCTCACGTTCCACCTCATGTGGCTGTTCGACGTGAGTCCGATCAGCGGCGTCGACCTCTCGCCGCTGGCGTTCACGGTCACCGGAATCCTGTTCGCGTTCGGGCTGTTCTCGTTCGACCTGCTGAACTTCGCCCCCGTGGCCCGTCACACGGTCGTCGAGGAGGTCCGCGACGGCGTCATCACCATCGACCGCGACGGGCGGGTGATCGACGCCAATCCCGCGGGCCGGCGACTCCTGTCGACCGACGGGGACCTCGTCGGCAGCCCCGCCAGCGAAGCCGTCCCGCGGTACGAGGACATCCGCACCGGCGAGGAGGTCGAGGACCTCGCCATCGAGGTCGAGGACGAACGTCGGTACTTCGACGTCCAGGTATCGACGCTGACCGACGCCGCCGGGACCGCGGTCGGCGAGGTACTGCTGTTGCGGGACGTGACCGAGCGCCGCCGCGTCGAGAAGCGCTACCAGGTGCTGACCGAGAACTCCTCGGACATCATCCACGTCGTCGACCCCCACTGGAAAGTCGAGTACGTCAGCCCCTCGATCCGTCGGGTGCTCGGCTTCCGCCCCGGCCACCAGGAGGGCGAGAACGCGCTCGACTACGTCCACCCCGACGACCGCGAGGAGGTGGCCGAGCGGCTCCAGGAGATCCTCGACCGACCCGACGAGGAGCTACGGGTCGAGTACCGGGCCCGCACGGCCGACGGGACCTACGTCACCCTGGAATCCCGCGGTCGGAACCTGCTGGAGAACCCGGTGGTCGAGGGGATCGTCATCAACTCCCGGGACGTCAGCGAGCGCAAGCGCCGGGAACAGCGGCTCCGCCGGCAGAACCGCCAGCTCGAGGAGTTCGCCAACGTCATCTCCCACGACCTCCGCAGCCCCCTGACGGTCGCCCGCGGGTACGCGGACCTGCTGGCCGGGGAGTACGACGACGAACGGCTCGACCGCGTCCAGGACGCCCACGGTCGCATGGACCAGTTGCTGGAGGACCTGCTCGAACTCGCCCGCGAGGGGCGGGTCGTCGACGACCCCGAACCCGTCGACCTGACGACCGCCGCGCGGGAGGCCTGGACGACCGTCGACACCGAGTCCGCCACCCTGTCGGTCGACGGCACCGGCGAGGTGCTCGCGGACCCCTCGCGGCTGCGCGAACTCCTCGAGAACCTCTTCTGTAACGCGGTCGAACACGGGACCCCGGACGACCCCGGCGGGGCGGGATCGACCGACGGTCTGCCGGACGAAGCCGCCGATAGGAGATCGGACGACGGCCGCCCGGGCGCGGACGCCGACGGGGACTCGGCCGGTCCGGACGAGGGCGTCGCGGTCACCGTCGAGATCGGTCGCCTGGAGAACGGGACCGGCTTTTACGTCCAGGACGACGGGCCCGGCATCCCCGAGGACGAACGCGACCAGGTCTTCGAACCCGGGTACTCGACCTCGGAGGAGGGCACCGGCTTCGGGCTCGCCATCGTCAAGGAGATCGTCGACGCCCACGGCTGGCGCGTCGCGGTCGCCGAAGCCGAGGGGTCGAAAACGGACGGGCAAGCGCCGGACGCGAGCGAAGTGGGCGAGGCCGGTGAGGTGGTCGAATCCGACGGCGGCGACGGCCGTGGGGCGACCGCCGGCGGCGCGCGCTTCGAGTTCACCGGCGTCGTCGAACCCAACTGACCGGCCCAGCCGATCCCGCTGGCGTCGCCAGCAGGGCCCGACGGAACAGCACGGCCGCCGTCACGGCGGGTCCCGGACCGCCTCGCCCACCTCGTCCATCGCCGCGTCGGCGGTCCCGACCTCGTCGGTCAGGCTGAGAAAACCGTGGGGCATCGACGGGTAGTTCCGGTGGTCGACGGGGACGCCGTCGTCCGCCAGCCGCGCCGCGTAGGCGGCCCCCTCGTCCCGGAGGAGGTCGTGGCCCGCGGTGACGACCGTCGCCGGCGGCACGCCGCCGAGGTCGTCGGCCCGCAACGGTGCCGCAAAGGGGTTGTGCCGGTCCACCGGACTACGGAGGTACTGCTCCCAGAACCACGCCACGTCCGCCCTCGTCAGCAGAGGGGCGTCGGCCTGCCCCACGGCGGAGTCGGTGTCCAGCACGGGGTCGATCATCGGGTACAGCAACAGCTGGTGGTCGAGGTCGGGGCCGCCGAAGGCCGCGGCCCGCAGTGCGGTCGCGGCCGCGAGGTTGCCGCCCGCGCTCGTGCCGCCGACCTGGAGGCGGTCCGGGTCGCCCCCGAACGCCCCGGCCGTCTCGGCGGCCCACTCCAGGGCCGCCCAGGCGTCGTCGACCGCCGCGGGGAAGGGGTGCTCCGGCGCGAGCCGGTAGTCCACCGAGATCACCACGCACTCGCCGCGGCGGGCGAGTTCGGCGCAGACGTCGTCGGCCGAATCGAGCGTTCCCAGCGTCCAGCCGCCGCCGTGCAGGAAGACGAGGACGGGCGCCGGGGGCTCGACGTCCCGGTACACGCGCACCGGCACCTCGCCGGCCGGTCCCTCGACCGCCAGGTCGCGCCGCAGCGCCACCTCGGGCAACTCCGCTGGCGAGAACAGGTCGTCCTCGAGGCGCCTGGCGGCCGCAACCGAGAGCCGGTGCCACTCCGGCAACCCGCTCGCCTCGAACTCCGCCAGGAGGTCCGCGACCGCCTCGTCCAGTGGTTCGCGCATGGACGTGGCGACGGGGCCACCCCTAATGACCCTAGGGATCGGGCGGGCGGCACGCGGGACGCGGCAGGTGGTGGAACGGACCCCGGACCGACGGTCAGCGGGTCTCGTCCAGCGGGAGGTAGGGGGCGGTAGCGGTCAGTTCCGGCCGGGCCTCGACGGTCCGGGTCGCCGGATCGTACTCGACCAGGCCCACGTCGGTCAGCATCGGCAGGTGGCCGTGGTGGAGCATGATCGCCGTCCGTTCGGCGTCCTCGTCCACTTCGTCCTGGCGGGCGACCCACTCGGCGAGTTCGCCGAGCGTGACGACCTCGGTGCCGGCGAGGTAGTGGAGGACGTACCGGCGCTGGACGGCGGTCAACGCGTCGAAGATCTCGTTGGTCGACGGCGACGTCTCGCTCGCTGGCGTCTCGGCCGTCGAGGACGGCTGGCTGGCGGGCGTCTCGCTGGCGGTGTCGTCGCGGACCCGGTCGTGGCCCCCGAATCGTCCTTTTGCCATGACTCCCTGTAACCCGCAAGCGATGGTAAGCCGTGTCCCCAATAGTTTCGGCATGGTGGCGACGGGATACCGAACCGTCGTTCGACGGACCCGAACTACTACGGCACGGCGCCCGAACCACCGGACATGCACACCGAGGTGAGACGGTGACGGGTCTCGACCGCGCGGACGCCCGCGAGCGCGACCGCGAGGATCCTCTGGCCGCGTTCGCCGACCGCTTTTCCGTCCCCGACGACCTCTACATGGACGGCAACTCCCTGGGTGCGATCTCGGCGGACGCCGAGCGCGCCCTCCAGCGCGCCGTCGAGCAGTGGCGAGACCTGGGCATCCGGGGCTGGACCGAGGCGGACCCGCCGTGGTGGCACTACGGCGAGCGCCTGGGCGACCGCCTCGCCCCCTTCCTGGGCGCCGACGGTGAGGCGGTCATCGCCGCCAACTCCACGACCGTCAACATCCACTCGCTGGTCGGGACGTTCCTCGACGCGGCACTGGCCGGCGGGGCCGAGACCGCGACCGGCGAACCGGCCGGCGGGCCGGGCGTCGTCGTCAACGAACTGGACTTCCCGACCGACCACTACGCGATCCGCGCCCAACTGGAGACCCGCGGGTACGACCCCGACGAGCACCTCCACGTCGTCGAGAGCCGCGACGGCCGGACGATAGCCGCCGAGGACGTGATCGCCACCCTCGAACGCGAGGACGTCGGCGTCCTGTTCATGCCCTCCGTCCTCTACCGTAGCGGCCAGTTGTTCGACCTCGAACGCCTGACCGGGGCCGCCCACGAGCACGGCGCCTACGCTGGATTCGACCTCGCGCACTCCGTGGGCGTCGTTCCCCACGAACTCGACCGGATCGGCGTCGACTTCGCCGCCTGGTGCAGCTACAAGTACCTCAACGCCGGCCCCGGGGCCATCGCCGGCCTGTACGTCAACGAGGCGCACTTCGGGACCCGTCCGGGGCTACCTGGCTGGTGGGGCAACGACAAGGACACCCAGTTCGACCTGAACCTGACCTACGAACCCGCGGACTCCGCGGGCGCCTGGCAGATCGGGACGGTCAACGTCTTCAGCGCCGCACCGCTGTTCGGCGCCCTGGACGTGATCGAGGACGCCGGCATCGAGGCCATCCGGGAGAAGTCGATAACCCTGACGGAGCATTTGATCGACCTCGTCGACGCCGAACTGGCCGACCACGGTTACGCCGTGGGAACGCCCCGTGACCCCGACCGGCGGGGCGGCCACGTCGCCCTCGAACACCCGGAGGCCAACGGCATCAGCCAGGCGCTCCGTGACCGCGGCGTCGTCACCGACTTCCGGCCGCCGAACGTGATCCGGGTCTGTCCCGCGCCACTCTATACGGGCTTCGAGGACGTTTACGACGTCGTCGAGCACTGCCGGGAAGTGGTCGTCGAGGACGAGTACGAGAGGTACGAACGCGGCGGCGTGACGTGAACGGTACCAGGGAACGTGGGTCGCTCACGCCACCCGGTCGAACGGGGACCGAGGGGTGCAGTTCGTGTTGAAGCCACGTTCGAAAGGCGCTCCGTACCCGGTGTGGCAACTAAAAACGTAGTGAGTGAACTGTTTTAAGGCTCGGCCGGCAACGTACTGCCATGAGTGACGTGATGGACGAGGACGACCGCTTCTTCGGTCGGCAGCTGCTCAAGAAGTCTCGCACCGGGCCGCTCCGGGAGCGGATGGAGGCGTTCGTCGCCGAACACCGCGGTGGGGACGTGAAAACCGTTCGGCGGCAGCTTTCGGCGGGCGACACGGACCTCTCCGATCTCGTCTCCGAGGGGCGGGACGAACGGGTGTGAGACGACCGGAGAATGGTCCACTTCTTCGACACCTCGGCGCTCGTCAAACGGTACTACGAGGAGCGGGGAAGCGAAACCGTCGACGAAATCGTCGAATCCGACGAGGTGCGGGTCGTGATCAGTTCCCTTTCGGTGATCGAGACGGTATCGGCGTTTCGTCGGAAACTGAACACGGGCGAACTCGCCCGAACGGACGCTGAGACGCTCATCAGTCTATTTTTCGACGAAGCGCTCGACCAGTTCGTCATCGTCCCGATGGAGGAGGCGGTACTCCAGTTCTCCTTCGATCTGGTTCTGGAGGACGACCTTCGGACGCTGGACAGCCTCCAGTTGTCGGCGGCGATGGCGACTGACGCCGAGGTCGAGGACCTCGTTTTCGTCTGCGCCGATTCGGAACTGGTCTCGGTCGCCCAGGCCCACGACCTAGAGACGGTCAACCCGACGTGAGTGGTTCAGTCAGGCGGTCGATTCGCAGTGGGGTCAGGTTTCACGTCTGCTTCAACCGACGACACGTCCGCGGCGACGTCAGTGTGGGAAGGCGGCCCCGGCAACCGCCGGCCCGGCCTCGGCAACGTATCGTACGGAAGGTCGAGGACTCCGTGGGGTCAACCTGCGTCCGTGACCGCGGCGTCGTCACCGACTTCCGGCCGCCGAACGTGATCCGGGTCTGTCCGGCGCCGCTCTATACGGGCTTCGAGGACGTCTACGACGTCGTCGAACACTGCCGCGAGGTGGTCATCGAGGGCGAGCACGAGGGGTACGAACGCGGCGGCGTGACGTGAGAATTCGTTGTGTTGGGGTGGCAACTACGGCGGCGTGCTGTAGCGGTTGGCGCGCGCGAGGAACGCGCGCGAGGTCCCCGTGAGTGAAACGAACGGGGGTTCGTCGGAACTTGCTCCGACGGTGGATGAGTAACGCAGGCGCGACCGAGCGCAGCGAGGGAGCAACGAGTAACGTAGTCGGTTGGGGAGGTTGATGGTTGACGCCTAGTGCCCGTGCGCCGTATTAGAATGACCGACCTCCTGCCTGATTCGTTCTGTGACGCTGATCTGTCGTACCGACGCGAAATTCAGGCGCGCCGTGAAACAGCCCTGTTCACCATAACTGGGGGAACTAAACAGATGGCTCCCATCAACCATATGATATTTGAGCTGGCAGAGTGCGAACTCATTCCTTGAATACGCACTCTCTATTCAATACCTCCACAAAACCTCGTCACCCCCACTCATCTATCCCTCACCGAGACGCTCACTCGATTCGCGCCCGGTTCGGTCCCCGAACCAACCCTCTTCAAACCGTTACGGCGAGTCCGGATCGTCCCCGTAGTAGTCCCGGCGCTTGAACAGGAACTTCATGTCGCCCT
>CAYTAG010000076.1:0-13899 GCA_964435625.1 uncultured Halobacteriales archaeon
CGGATCTCGCCGTCGAACTCCACCTCGCGGCCGCCGTTGAGGAAGTAGGTGACGTGGGCGTACTTCTCGGATTCGGCGATCCGCAACTGGCTGTGACCCGCCGCCGCGAGCACCTCGCCCAGCACGTCCTCGGGTTGTCGGGGTTCGAAGGCGACGGGCAGGTCGAACGTCCGGTCGTACTCCGTCATCGTCGTGACCGTCACCTCGGGCGGGTCCGGCCACGCGATGCCGGAGTCGGCCACTGAGTCGTCGTCCGGCGGCAGGTCCGCCAGCATCCGGGTCAACTGTCTGGCGCGGTCCGCCCGGAAGTTGAAGAAGACGACTCCGTCGCCGTCCTCCAGGGCGGGTTTGCCGTTGACCAGGGTCGGTTCGACGAACTCGTCGGTGGTCCCGCGGTCGTAGGACTGCTCGACCGCGGCGACCGCCGAGGGAGCCTCGAACTCGGCCTCGCGGTTCACGATTGCCTCGTAGGCCCGTTTCGTCCGTTCCCAGTTGCGGTCCCGGTCCATCGTGTAGTAGCGCCCGGAGACGGTGGCGACGTCGCCGGTGCCGTAGCGGTCGATCACCGCCTGGAGGTCCCGGAGGTAGCCGGCGCCGCTTTCCGGGTCGGTGTCCCGGCCGTCGGTGAACGCGTGGGTGACCGCCTCCACGCCGAGTTCGTCGGCCATCTCGATCAGCGCGAACAGGTGCTCGTAGTCCGAGTGGACGCCGCCGTCGGAGACGAGGCCCACGAAGTGAACCCGGCCGTCGTCCTCGCGAGCGTCGGCGAGTGAGGGCTCGTCGGACTCCTGTCCGACGGTGTTCTCGCGGGCGTGTTCGAACGCTGCGAGCAGGGCGGGGTTCTCGTCGAACGGTTCGTCGGGGACGTCACCGGCGCCGGAAGCCTGCAGGTCCCCCAGCGTGTCCAAGTCCGAGGCCGCGATGGCGTCGTTGATCCGGGTGTACTCCTGGTAGACGACGCGGCCGGCGCCGATGTTGAGGTGGCCGACCTCGCTGTTGCCCATCTGGGCGTCCGGCAGGCCGACCGCCCGGCCCGAGACGTCCAGGGTCCCGTAGGCGCCCCCGTCGGCGTAGCGGTCGAAGTTCGGCGTCTCGGCCGCCTCGACGGCGTTTCTGTGCCCGGGGTCGTCCGTGGGTCCGAGCCCCCACCCGTCGAGGATCACCAGCGCTACGTCCATGTGCAGTGGGTGGGTCGCCGGGAGTAACTAGGTGTCGCTCGCTGCCGGTCCGTCCCGCGCCAGGCGCGCCGAGGTCTTCGCGGCTAACGGTCCTCTTTAGATACTCGTCAACACAATGAGGGTAAATTATTTTTCCCCTCTGGTCTTCGGACGGACGTCCGATGAACCCTCCCACTCGCCGAAGAATTCTCAAGCTAACCAGCGTTGGAATCACGGTTACAATCGCGGGCTATCTCGGCGGATCAGTCGACGGTGACGACAGCGAGGGAGAAAACGACGACGGAGAAACGTGGCCGCCGGAAATAACGACGGCCGAACCGGAGTTGACACCGGACAATAACGGAATACTGCCCGTCAACATCTCGAACGTCCGCGGCGTGTCGATTGACGGTGACGACGTGATCAACTTCGACCGCGAAGACGCGGACATTTCACCGTCCCCGGCAGGCATGCTTCGAACGAATCCGGGCCGGTGGATCTGGGAGGAGACGTCCGCCGTCGAGATACAGGTGCCCGTCGTCGTCGACGAAGGGGCACGGCCTGGGAAATACAGTTACGAGGTGGAGGTGTCCGCCGGAAAGACGCAAGCCGACGGCAAGTCCGTGACGGAGACGTTCGAACTTTCCGTCACCGAATAGATCGATACGTTCCCGGTCGAGCCTCACGAACTACCGGCGTGTTCACTTCTCTAACCGCCGTACTCCGTCTGCGGCGCGACGACGAACTCGTGGCCCCCATCGACCACCCGCACCATCTCCTCAGGTGTCGGCCATCTCGGCGAGCAGCGTCTCGGTGCGTTCGGCGTCGCTCTCCGCGACCGCCTCGGGGCCTGTTCGGTCTTCTCCGCGACGAGTTCCCGGTCCATGCGTCCCCGCTGGGCTGGTGCCGGCAAGAGGCTCGTGCCGCCCCGGTCGCTGCCCGGTTCCGCGTCGCAAGCGTCACAGCCCGTCCGGGTCCGCGGCGGGCCCCACCTGCTACACCTCGTCGCGGACGAACGAGTTTCGTTGCGGGAACATCCGCGCGAGCGCCGTCCTCGCTTCGTCGGTTTCGACGGCGAGGTCCGCTATCCGTTCGAGGGTTCCGACGTCGCGGTACCCCGCGACCAGTTTGGAGACCACGGCGACGTCCAGTCTGGCGTCGGCACTCGCCTCCGTCGGGTCGCACGTGCCGGTCCCGCCGCCGACCGAGAGTTCGAACGTCCGGTCGTTCCAGGACAACAGGGAATCCCGCACGTCCAGCACGACCGACTCCGCGACGCCGTCGGGGTACGAGATGGTCTCCAGCGCGGTCGGGACGTCGACCGTCCGCAGTATCGTCGCCGGGATGACGTTCACTGTGAGGTCCCCGGGCCGGTCGACCAGGTCGAAGACGGTCTCGTCCTCGGGCCGGACGAACGTCGCATCGCTTACCTGTGGTTCGTGCAGTCCTAGGTAGTGCAGGAGGTGCCTGTAGGCCTCGTGGTCGACGTACCCCATGTCGACCTCCTTGATCGTGCCGCCGCCGCCCGCCGCGAGTTCGTACACGAGGTACCCCCGCAACTCGCCGTCTCGTTCCCATCCGACGATCCGGTGGGACTTCTCGAACGGTGCGACGATCGACTCCCAGTACGGGTCGGGCCGGTCCAGGGAAATCGAGTACCGTTGCCTGTACTCGTCGTAGACGGCGTTCAACCGCTCCCAGCTATCCGGCTCCAGCCGCCGAAATTCGCCGACGGGATCCTCGACCGCCGACACGAGCGCGCTCGGCTCGCAGGTCCACCGTCCCCAGTTCGATATTTTGGAGATCCCGAAGTGGTCGTAGAATCCCGGTTCGAACTCGCGGCCGATCAGGAACGGGGTCTCCCGCTCGTAGAGCGCTTCGAACAGCTTCGGAAGCCCCTCGCTTACGACGCCCCGGCGACGGTGTTCGGGCGGTGTCGCGAGGAACTGCGCCACGTTGATCGTCGTGTCTTCGCCGCGCACGGTGGCGCCGAGGTCGGTCTCGATGCCGACCGCCATAACCGTGTCCCCGTCGTAGAACCCGAAGGCGTCGTACAGCTCGCCGTCGATCCGCGACACTTCGCCGTCGCCGAACAGCGACCGGCCGGCCGGCAAGAACGAGTACTTGAGGTAGTCGACCAGGTCCTCGTGACCTGGGTCCGTTATCGGCCTGTATTCCAGGCTGTCGTCCATGAAATGTTTTATTCGAAATCTTTATTTAACTGTTTGGGCGACCGGCCGCCGCTTCCGGGCCGGGCGTGACCCGACGGTCAGCGGTCGCAGCCGGGTCACTCGACGAGATCCTCGATGACGTCCCGGAGTCGCCCCGCGGCTACCTCCTCGTCGGTTTCGTGGATCGTCGTCCGCCCGTACCCGCCCGCGGGAACGTCGTCGAACGTCGGATCGGTCTCGTCGGCGACGACGAACAACACGAGTTCCTCCGGGTGCTGCCGGGCGTAGACGTCCACTCGACCTATCGCTCCTTCCCAGTGACCGTCGGTCGGTCGGTACCCGAATCGGGGGACGCAGGTGTATCCTCCGGGGAACCGGTCGGCCACGCAGTCCATCCGGTCGAGGGCGAACCCGAGGTCGAACATCGCGAAAAACGCCGTGAACAGTTTCGCGGGCGGCGGCACGTCGAGGTAGGTCTCGACGACCTCGGTGCCGACGTCGGTCACGAACTCGAACCGCCCCAGGACGTCGATCCCCCCCGGCGTCCCGGGGACCTCGTACGGGATCGTGACGGTCGTCGTCCGGGACGCCACGAGTCCGTCCGCCAGGACGAGGTCGGTGGCGAGGGTGATGGGATCGGCGGTCCGCCAGCGGTAGCCCGATCCGGTCCTGTACGGCGTCGTCAACGTGAGGTCGGCCGTCCTGACCGTCCGGGTGACGTCCCGGCCGCCGAGGCGGACCTCGACGTCGGTCGGGTTGCCGACGGCGATGCTGTCCGAGGGAATCGACACCTCGACGGTTGCGCCGCCGAGGTCGCGTTCGACGATTGATTTTGATGTCGACATCTTTGGACTCCGTTCCCGGGTTACTCGAACCTCAGGAGACACGGGATCGTTTCCGGCGCTACCAGCCGCAACAGCGTGTACCCGATCCCCGCCGTGCCGAGGAAGAACGCGGGATTGTACAGCCCCTCCACGTCGCCGAACGCGACGCGGTACGAGCCCGCTTCACGGCGCCGCTCGACGCCCCGTCCGGCGAGGTCCCTGGCCATTTCGGCGTACTCCGGGTCGTCGCGCCGGCCCAGTTCGACGAGGAAGTCGACCTGCCCGAAGGTGCCGTGACAGACCGAGTCGTCGGCCAGCAGTTGCGGATCGACGCCACGTCTCGCCCGGTCGAGGTCCCTGGCGAGGCGGTCCGACGGATGGTGCTGGTGACTCCCGAGTCTCGCGAGCCCGATCCCGACGAGGCCGTAACACCACCACGCCGGGTAGTGGTCGACGGTCGTCGGGTTGGCTTTCCAGTTGCCCTCGTACTCGGCGTAGTAGAAGTCCTCGAACGAGAGGGCATCCTCGGCCGCCCGGCGATACCGGTCGAGGTCCGCGTGGTCGAACAACCGGTAGAGCGCGTAGGCGATCCCGCCGGCGCCGTGGGCCATGCCGGTCCGGATCCGTCCCGGCTGGTTCTCGCGGCTGGTGTCCCAGATCTCGTACCCGTTCCACTTTTCGATCCTGTTGTCGAGCAGGTGGTCGCCGCAGTCGATCGCGGTCCCGAGCGCGTCCTCGCCGGTCGCCTCCCGGTAGGCGAGCAACGCGAGGACGGTCCCTGCCGCCCCACAGAGCACGTCGTACCGGCCGTCCGCCGCGATTGCGTCCCCGGACAGCGCTTGCACGAACTCCCGGGCCAGCTCGCGGTAGACGGGGTCGTCGAGCAACTGCCACAGCAGGGTCAGCCCGTAGATGTACGAGCCGGTCCCCGTCCCCGCTCCCAGGTCGGCGTTGGCGATCAACGCCGCCGGGTCGCGCTCCCGGAAGCCGGAGGCCGCCGTCTCGGCGAACCGGCGGTACCGCTGGTCGCCGGTGACGGCGTACGTCGCCGCGAAGTAGACGGCGATGCCCATCTGCCCCCCGAAGATGCCGTCCCGGCCCATCAACACGGGCTTGCCCCGCGAGGAGTTGTACCCGATCCACCTCGTCTCCTCCCCGGGGAGGTCGAACCGCGCGTCCCAGATGGCCTCCGCGATCGCTTCGGCCTCGGCGACCAGGTCCTCGTCGGTGACCGGCGGGCCCGTCACGGGAACCCCCCCGGATGGGCCTCGATGCGTCGCCCACGATCCGCCAGACAGGCCCTGATCAATCCGGTCTGGAACTGCCCGTCGTCCTCGGAGAGATCGTCGATCTTCTCGGCGGCCCGCTCCAGGCCGGATCGGCGGGTCAGCGACGACACCAGCCGGTCACCGTCGTAGTACAGGCCGGCGTCGTCGGTGTAGACCGTGAACTTGGGGACGTCCTGGCGCTGGATCGATTGCCGTTCGGCGCCGACGATCGCGTCCCACTGTTCGTCGCCGAGGTCACGCATCTTCGTGTTGCTGAGGAACTGCGGCGGTGGCTCGCGCCGCGACAGCATCTCCTGGAGCTTGTACCCGTACCGGACGCCGTCGCGGAGGTACTCCGGGTTCGTGAGCGTCTTCAACAGGGTGTAGTAGGCCCTGGTGTTCCGGAGGACCATCCTGGAGGAGACCCCCTCGAAGGAGGACGAAATCCGACGTTTCACCGCCTCGCGCCTGTCCGTGACGGCGGCGTAGGTCGATTCGAAGCCGTCGACGACCTCGTCGACGAACCGGTCCGGCGGGACCAGGTCACCGTCGTACTTCGGGAGGTTCCCCTCGTGACGTTTCGTCCGTTTGACGTACTCGACGTCCATGGCGTCCGTGTTGACGTCGATCCAGGACAGTTCCGGGATGCTCGCCTCCTGTTTTTCGTGCAGTCCCAGCCCGGCGAAGTTGTCCACGCCCGTGCCGAACGGGAGCAGTTGCGTCCCGAGTACGGTATCGGTGAGCACGTACCGGGTCAGTCTGCTGGCCACGTCGGCGTCGGTCGCCCGGGCCGGTGCGGCGCCCTCCTCGAAGACGGTCTCCGCGTCGACCAGGGTCGGCGACGGGGCGGTGGCGACGACGTTCTCCAGGTGGCAGTCCGACATGTTGAGCACGTACGCGACCGCCAGCAGCGCGCCCGCGCCCCGGTAGTACTCCGCGAGGTCGTCGATGGAGTCGAAGGTGCCGGGCTCGACTTTCTCGACCCAGCCGTAGGACGCCCGTGGGAGACAGTTCGGCGTCCGTAGGTCCGGGACCGCCGGACACGTCCGGGCGAGCCAGTCTTCGAACCCGTAGAGGTGCTGTTCCGGCTCGACGTTCCGCGGTTTGTACACGAGTTCCACGCCGCTCTCGAACTCCAGGAGCATGACCCGCTTGCCCCCGTCGTGGGCGTCCCCCGCCGGCGTGAGGCCGGTCACCCGGTCGCGCTCGGCCACGCCGAACTCCGTGCGGAGCGCCGAAAAATCCTCGTCCAGTCGGGACAGGAACGCGCCGGTCGCCGTTCGCCACTGCCGGACGGTGACGGCGAGCAGCCGTGGGACCATCCCGTACGCCGCGAAGAACGCATCCATCCGCCCGTCGAAAAACGCCCGGACGTACGCCTCGTAACGCTCCCGCGAGTCCGGGGATCGCCGGGCCCCTTCGTCGGTGTCAGTCGTTCGCTCCTCCACGAACGCGTAAAAGTCGACGTGGAGTGCCTGGGCACTGACGTCGACGAGTTCCTCGAGGAGCATCGCTTCGAGGTCCCTCCAGGCCGCGTCGGTCAGGTGGTCGCCGCCGTCGAACGCGCGGGCCCGCTCGCGCGCGACGACCGGCCACAGGACGTCGACGAACGGGACCTCCGCGAACGCCGACGGGACGTCGGTCCCCCCGTCGCGGTCGGTCAGGTCGGCGTACAGGTCCTGGAACGCCGACGCCCAGTCGGGTACCGGTTCGTCCGCGGGCCACCGTTCGAACGCGACGTACTCGTCGAGGCTGTCGAACTCGGCGTCAAACTGGGTACGGAGGTCCTCGACGACGGAGGGATCGACGGTCCCCTCCAGGGAGCTGGCTTCCGCCGCGTCGGCGGCGTGGTCGTTCCGGACCCGTTCGTGGAGCAGTTCCGCCGATGCCGCGACGCGCTGGAGGTCGAGTCCCATGTGGGGGTCTACGGTCTATTTAATACCATCTGGTCTAAATCTTTTGGAGAATCATAGGCATTTAAACGGACACGATGCGGCGTAACTCCTCCGTTACGCCAATCGAGTTCCCATTACTCCACGGAGGTCGTGCTGATGCAGGTGATGCCGCAGGCCTGGGCCTCGTCGCTGCCGTCGAGGTCGTCGGTGAGGTCGTGGTTGTGCTTGCTTTCGAGCGCTTCGATGGTCGGAGTGGTTCGATTGACACTCATTTGTGATCAGGCGCAACCTAATGTCACGCCATATTGTTTTATATCTTAACCTCTATTAATACTATGTATTAATTTCATATTAAGGTACCTTATACTTCCTATATCAGAATTTATACTAGTAAATACTACTAGGATATACACGATATAAATCCTGGCGGAAGCCGTCTGACGGTGTTCGTCCCTGTACGCGGGCGGCCGTGTACCACAGGATTTAATTCAACTTGATTTAACCAATTAATCATGGCTAATCTATCATCGAATTCGTCGTTTATTCGATTGTTTTTCGGACGGCTGGTCACGAACGCCGGGGACAGCATCTACGTGATTGCGGCCATGTGGCTGATCTACGACATCACCGGCTCCTCGGTGTACACCGGCGTCGCAGGGTTCCTGATCCAGATGCCCCGTAGCCTGCAGTTTCTCGCCGGGCCGCTGGTCGACCGGTGGCGGATCCGGACGGTGCTCGTGCGGAGTCAGGCGATCCAGGCCACGGGCGTCGCCATCGTCCCCCTGGCGTGGTGGGCCGACGCACTCACCGTCTGGTTGCTCCTGGCGGTCACGCCCGTCCTCTCGTTTCTGAACCAGTTCGTCTACCCGGCACAGAACGTCGCGCTGCCCCAGATCGTCGACGACGAGGACCTCGTCCGGGCGAACTCGCTGTTTTCGACGGCCTACCAGTCCGCGAACACGGTTTTCAATGCCCTCAGCGGGGTCATGATCGCGGTGCTGGGTGCCGTAGTGCTGTTCGCCCTCAACGTCGTGGCGTTCCTCGTCGCGATGGTGGCGTTCCTCGGCGTGGAGATCCCGTCGGATTCAGCCGAGGACGATTCCGGTGGGGACGCCCGGGCCGCCGACGCCGACGACGCGGCGGCGGACGGGGCGGCCGGGGCCGATCCGGACGGGTACGTGGCGGAACTCCGCGACGGCGTCGGCTACCTCCGCGGTTCGTATCTCCTCATGATCGTCCTGGGGACGATGTTCTCGAACGTGGCCCTCGGCGCGGCGTTCGCGGTCCTGCCGGAGTTCGCGGACTCGCTCGGCGGGCCGGAGATGTACGGCGTCCTGATGGGACTGTTCGCGGGAGGGTCGCTCGTCGGGTCGCTCGGGTCGAATCTCGTCGACGACAAACCGTACGGAAAGGTCAGCATCGTCAGTTTCTGTACCGCCGGCGTCTCGCTGTGGATCGCCCTGAACGTCCAGGGTCTGCTGGTGACGTCGGTGTTTTTCTTCGCCGCGTTCGTCCCGGTCGGCGTGTTCAACGTGATGTTCTTCTCGATTCTCCAGACGGCCATCGCGACCGACTACCTCGGACGGGTCACGTCGGTCGTCGGGAGCCTCAGCAGTTCGATGATGCCGGTGGGCTCGCTCGCCGGCGGGCTGGCCTCCGGCGTCGTCGGGGTGACGACGGTCATGAACGGCCTGGCGGTCACGTTCGTCCTGCTCGGACTGTACTTCCTGGTCCGTCCCGACCTGCGGGGCCTCCCATCGGTCGTCCAGGCCGACGAGGCGAGCCTGGGACTGGGCGACCACTAGTCACCGTTCTGGCCCGCCTTCCGTCGGTCCCGAACGTCGCGACCACCGACGCGGCCTGCCCCGTCGCGGTGCGCTGGCGCGGTCGTCCGAGACGGCTACGCGGGGTCGTCTTCGAAGTACGGAACCACGTCCTCGGCGAAGGCCCGTAGCTGCTCGATCTTGTCCTCGTGGGTCATCCCGGGGGCACCGATGGTGGGGAAGACGACGAAGTCCTCGTAGCTACACACGTCTCGGTAGGTCACGAGGCGGTCGACGATCTCGTCTGCGTCGCCGACGATCGGTGCGTCGTTCTCCGCGATGAACTGCTCGGCGTCGATCTCCACGCCGTCTCCTCCCCCGAACGGCGCGTTCGACTTCCTGAACGACAGGAGGAACTCCTGGCCGAGTTTGTACCGCTGGAACGCTTCGTCGCTGGCGACCTCGGTGTTGAAGATCGAGACCTGGGCGATGATGCCACGGCGCCGTCGCTGGTCCCACCCGTAGTCGAACGGCTCCCCGTCGAACTCGGGCCGGCGGTCCGGCCAGTCGGCCGCCTCGGCGGCGTCGTGGTACGCCTCGATCAGGTCCCCAACCCACGAGAAGTCCGTACAGAACGTACAGCCGTTCGCCCCGTGTCGTGCGGCCCAGACGGCGGCCCGGGTCGACCCAACCGGTCGCCAGATCTGTGGGTGCGGTTGCTGGACCGGGCGCGGGAAGACGGCGATCGACTTCAGCGTCTCCGGGTCGGCGTCGACGTCGACGAACTCCTCCGGGCTCGTCTCGCTGACCTCGTCGGACAGGTACCGGTTCTCGTGTTCGTTGTCCCACTCGACGTCCCGCGGCGGCACGTCGTAGTGCTCCCCGTGGTGGCTGATGGCGTCGTTCACCCACGATCTGAGGAGGATTCCGTACTTCTCGTCGAACCGTTCGTAGCGCTGCTCGTCGTCGGTCCCCGCCTCGCCGGCCCGACCGAACGTCTCGATCTCCCGTATCCCGGACCCGGTCCCCAGGCCGACCTCGGTCCGGCCGTCGCTGATGACGTCGAGCATTCCGATCCGTTCGGCCAGCTTCACCGGGTCGTGCCACTGGAGGATGTTGGCCATCTGCAACAGGCGGACGTCGGAGGTCCGCTCGGCGATGGCGACCTGGACCTGCAACGGCGTCGGGGAGTTCTTCCCGATCAGCTTGAGGTGGTTCTCCGGGTGGAGGACGAAGTCGTAGCCGAGTTCGTCCGCCCGCACTCCGACCTCGATCTGGTTTCTGAGGAGGTCCCTGTTGTACCGATGGACCTCCGACAGCGACACGTCGGGGATGACGACGCCGTCGTCCAGTTTCTTGAGGGGATACTCCAGGAACCCCTCGTTGTGGACGCCGATATCTACCATTTTGATATTTAATCAATCTCTCCAATTATGAATCTAACGACAGGACGCGAAGAGCGGACCACCGCGTTCTCCGGCCCCCCGCTCCCCGGGGAGCGACGGGACCTCCGGCCTACTCGCCCAGTTCCGCGTCGCAGGCGCCACAGACCATCCGCGTGCCCGGCGGGACCCGCTGGGGCGCGGCGAACCCACACTCCGGACAGACGGCGAACAGTCGGTGCTCCGGGGGGATGCCGGCCCGGAACTCCATCGCAATCCAGGCGTCCGGGTCCTCCGCGTCGAACAGTTCCAGGCCGTCCTCGGTGCTCCGCCAGTCGACGATCCGATCCTGTCGGGCGTCCCCGCGGGGCCGCTCGTTCATCGCACGCCGCTGGTTCGCCCCGTCACATAAGCGTTCTGGTAATTTTTCACTCGGTCGCGAGTCAACGGCCGGCAGTGGACGGTCGGGCCCGGACGGTGCGTCCGTCGCCGGGATGGTGCGCCCGTCGGCGTCGCCCGAACCGTTTTTCGCCCCCCGGTGTGATGGGGCGGACGTGACGCTGGACCCGGTGCACTTCGACGGCATCGCGCGCCTGGCTCGAAACGTCAGCCACGACGTCGACGAGTCCGAGCACCGGGACCTCGCGGCGACGGTCTGGGAGGAGTTCCTCGACCCCCTGTGGGACGACGGCCGGATGGTGCTGGAACCGCTGGGCGAGCGCCGCAGGCGGTCGGCCGAGATCGATTCGGTCGCGCTGGCGGACGAGGAATTCCCGACGACCCACGGCCTGGACTCGGGGACGATCAACCCGACGACGTTCAAGAACGGGCTGGTGCTGGACGTCGCCCAGGCGGCGATGGGCGCCTGCCCGTCGGACCTGGAGTGCCACCGCGAGCGGACCATCGTGATGACCGCCCACACCGGCGACCCCGCCCGGGAACTCGACACCGAGTGGGGTCGCCAGGACGAGGGGTACTGCCGCCAGCGGTTCATCCAGGTACCCCGGGTGAACCGCTACGAGGAGGCGGTCGTCCACGCGCTGGCGCTGTACCTCGCCGAGAGCAAGCACGCCCTGGAGAACGCCGCGGCGGTCGAGGACCTCCTGTACCTCGACGGCCCGCTGTACCCGAAAGGGATGCTCAACTGGCTGGACCGGGACCCGGAACTCGCCCAGTTGCTCGTCGACGAGGACCTGCCCCGCGACGTCGTCCGCAACTACGTCCGGCTAGTCGAGCGGTTCGTCGAGCGCGACGTGCCGCTGGTCGGCTTCGTCAAGAACCCCGGCGCGAAGGCCATCACGCGGACGCTGCGTGGGAAGACGACGGTCCCGTGGGTGGACGACGCCGCCCTGTTCCGGCAGGTGCTCGAACGCCGCGAGGAGGTCGGCGGGGAGGTGCAACTGCGCACCGACCAGCTGACGTTCACGAACTGGTTCCGCTCGCGCGGCGGCACCGACCGGGTGATGGCTCCCGGCGGCGAGGACCTCGGCGTCGGCCGCGAACTCGACCCGGAGGCCTACGAGGTGACCTTCTGTGTCCTGTACGACCCGCGCGAGGATGTCGTCTTCCGGCTGGAAGCGCCGTACGCGTTCACCCGCGACGAGGCGACCCGCGAGGCGCTGGTCCGCCAGGCGCTGACCGAGGTGGCCGCCGAGCGCGGGCCGCCGCTGGCCGTCCGGAAGGCCGACGACCTCGCCCGGATCAGCCGCGACGAGAAGGAAGCCCTCCGGACCACGCTGGAACGGGAGTTCGACAGCGACCGCCACCGGACGTACGACGACGTTCGCTGGGCCGACGACGAGGGATAACCGTCAGTGGCGTCATCGCACACATGGCGAATCGGTTCTGGAGCTGCCGTGGTGGTGCTGTTGCGGTCGGCGCGCGCGAGCAACGCGCGCGAGGGATGAGCAGCGGAGGTGACGCGAACGGACGTGAGCGTCCCGAGCAGCGCAATCGGCTGGGGAGGTGGTGGTATCCCTAGGCCTTGCATGCCGCTAGCGTTGCTGGGTCGGACGTGACGAAACAACCACTGGACCTAGGGATCTCCACGCCCTCCCCAGCCGACTGCGTTACTCACTTCGTTGCGTTACTCGTCCACCGGAAGACGGTCCTGCTCGCTTCGCTGCGCGGGCTGCGACTTCCGAGCCCTCGCTCACGTCCGTTCGCGAGGACCTCGCGCGCGTTGCTCGCGCGCGCCACCGCACTCAGCTGATGAAGGCCACCGCATTCGGACGGTCGCCTCCCACGAGTCTACAGCGCCAGCACCATCGCCGCGTACCCTGCTCCGCCGACCAGGACGGCGAGCGCGGCCCCCACGAGCACCCGCCCGCCGAACAGCACCAGGGCGAGGCGTCCGACCGCCGCGAGGGCGAGGACGACGGCCGAGAACGGGTCGAGCGGCGTCAGCCACGCGAGGGCCAGTCCGACGACGGCGGCGACGGCGCCGGTGGTGCCGGTTTCGGCCAGCCGCGAGCGAAACCGAACCGTGGCCATCGACGCAACGACGCGTGCGCAGGGGACTAAAAGGTGTCTGCCGTCCGGGTCGAGGTGTCCGTCGCCGGGGTCACCACTGCCGCCGGGCCGCTACAGTTCCGGCGGTTCGGCCTTCGTCACCTCGATGTCGACCCCGTCGGGGTCGACGCCGACGCGTGCGAACTGCGTGCGGACGTGTTCTTTGGCGGCCGACAGCGCCTGCTCGCGCGTGTCGAACCCCCGTGGCATCGGCGACTCGAAGGCGAGGTTGATCTCCCGGTCGCCGACCTGCTGGTTGACCCCGCCGCTCTCGACCTCGTAGAACTCGTCACAGACCCACACGTAGGCGGCGTCCCCGTCGGGCGCCCCCTGGAACGAAGGGGCGTGCTCGCCCCGCTCGTACAACGTCCCCGTCAGCTCCGTGCCGCCACCGCGGCCCCGGACGAACAACATGCCCCCGCATACGGCTGGACGGTCAATATGCCTTGTGGGGGCGCGACGCGTCGCCGAACGCCCGGCGACGGCACGCGACCGACCGTCGAGGGGTGGCTCCGACGGTCACCCCCGCGCCCGACGGATCGCCGTTACCGGGAACCGCGACGATGCCCGGGGGAATGCACGCTCGTGGATACAACACGAAATAGAATTGAAATACTTAAGTTCTGGAGCAACGGTAATGCACGTACTTGCCTCATGACCGTCGCTGACACCCTGGCGGAGTACTTCGGCTTCGAGGAGCACGACACGGATCTCCGGACCGAGGTGATCGCGGGGCTGACGACCTTCCTGACGATGAGTTACGTCGTGGTGGTCGCCCCGGGCATCCTGGGCGCGGCCATCTCGGTCGAGGGGTACGAGGGTGGGCAGGTCACCCAGATGCTCGCCATCGTCACCATCGTCGCCGCGGCGGCCGCGACGCTGGTGATGGCGCTGTACGCCAACCGGCCGTTCGCGCAGGCGCCCGGCA
>CAYTAG010000077.1:0-6944 GCA_964435625.1 uncultured Halobacteriales archaeon
CGACCGCCCAGGTGCCCGCGAACGCCATCGTCGTGACGACGACGAAGGCGACGGCGAACCGGGGCGTCATCTCCAGGGAGGTGAACGCGTCGAGGGCGACGACGACCAGCAATGCGAGGCTCGCCACCGCGACGAACGGCGTCACGCCGACGGAGGCCCCGGCGGCGCGCAGCGTGGTGGGCAACGCGACCAGCGCGACCAGTTCCCCCGGCATGGTGGTCCAGGGGTCCCGCGTGCGGACCGGGGGCACGAGGACGACCCCGACGGCGAGGAGGGCGAACAGCGGCCACAGAGCCTTGCCGGCCACCGCCAGGGAGGCGGCCGCGACGATGAGCACCGCCGTCGCCAGCCAGGCCACGACGGCGTTGACGCGTCGACTGTCCGCGAGCGCCCGGAGCGTCGTCATCGGGACCTAGGGAGGGCCCGGAGACGGAAAACGCTTGAGCGTGCAGGCGGGGACGGTCGGCGAGTAGAGGGACCTTTATCCGTCGGTGCCCCGATTTCACGGACATGAACGGCCGGGGGAAACTGCGGGCGGTCGCCGTCGCGCTGGCGGTCGCGGTCGCCGCGATGGTCATGCAGGTCGTCGCCGCGGTGCCGGCGGTCCTGGCGTTCGGGATCGAACCGGGCGAGACGGCGGCGCCGGAGAACTTCGTCGTGCTGTTCGTGGCCGCCTACGCCGGGATGGTGCTGGCGGTCTGGGGGTACCTCCGGCTGTCCGGCCGGGGCTGGTCGTACCTCGACGTCCGGGCGCCGACGAGGCGGGACCTGGCGTACGTCGTCGGCGGGACCGCCGGCGGGTTCGCGGCACTGACCGCGCTCGGCGCGGTCGTCGAACTGGCCGGCCTGCCGACGACGCCGAACACGGCCCTGGAACCGGCGCTGGCCGGCGATCCATCGTTTTTGCTGGTGCTGGTGCCGCTGGTGCTGTTCGTCAACGCGCCCGTCGAGGAACTGGTGTTCCGCAACGTCGTCCAGAAGCGGCTGTACGGCGCCTACGGGAAGGGGTGGGCGGTCGTCCTCGCTAGCGTCATCTTCGCGCTCGTCCACCTGCCGGCGTACTACAACCCCGACCTCCGGGCGACCGGCGTCATGGTCGGACTCATCTTCGCCGGATCGCTGGTGTTCGGGTGGACGTACGCCCGCACCGACAACCTCGTCGTCCCCACGGTGGTCCACGGCCTGTTCAACGCCATCCAGATCCTCCTGCTGTACTTCTACCTCACCACGGACCTGACGCTGGAAGTACTCGCGTTGCCGTGACGCCGGCGGCCGGCCGGGATCAGTACTGCGGCTCCTCCGCGTCCGCCGGGGTCGCCGCCACTGGGACCTCGCGGCCGTGCTCGGCGGCGAGTTCCTCCAGTTCCGCGACGGTCTCCTCGCGGCGGTCCGGCGCCGTCCTGCCGAACAGCGCCACGCTCTCGGCCAGCCGTTCCAGCGCGGCGTCGACGTCGCCGCGCTCGCGGGCCACCCGGGCGAGCAGGCGGAGCGTCTGGGCACGCTCGACGTCGTCGCCGAGTTCGGCGTACCGGTCGAGCGCGGCCCGCAGTTGGTCGGCGGCCGCGTCGAGGTCGTCGCGGGCGAGCGCACAGCGGCCCAGCATCCGGTGGCAGTTCGCCCGGCCCTCGGCCTCGCCCGTCTCCCGGCGGATTTCGAGGCTCTCGCGGTGGTAGGACTCGGCCTCGTCGAGGTCGCCGCGCTCGCGGGCCACGTCGCCGAGGTTGTTCAGCGCCCGGGCCTCGCCCCGACGGTTGCCGGTCGTCCGGCAGATGTCCAGGCTCTGGCGGAAGTAACTGACGGCGGCCTCGAGGTCCCCCCGGTCGGCCGCCAGCACCCCGAGGTTGTTCCGGGCGGTGGCCTCTGTGTCGCGGTCGCCCAGCGAGCGGGCGACCGACAGCGCCTCCTGGACGTGCCGCCTGGCCGTCTCGTCGTCGTCCCGTTTCATCGAGAGGTTCCCGAGGTTGAGGTTGTTCTTGGCGACGCCCGCGCGGTTGCCGCTCTCGCGGTTCATCCGCAGGCTCTGGCGGTAGTGGGTTGCCGCGGTGTCGTAGTCGCCCTTGGACATCGACACGATGCCGAGGTTGTTCCGGTAGCGGGCGACGTTCATGCGGTCGCCGAGCCGCTGGAACCGCTCGATGGCGCGTTCGAGCGCGTCGGTCGCGGCGTCGAGTTCGCCCCGGTGCATGCGGACGACGCCGAGGCGGCCCAGTGACTTCGCCACGCCGAAGGCGTCGTCGCACTCCCGGAACAGCCGGTCGCCGGCGGCGAGGTGTGCGACCGCCGCCGCGAGGTCCCCGGACTTGATGGCCGTGACCCCCAGGTGCATGTGTGCCCGGGCGCGGCCGCGGCGGTCGCCGAGGTCGGTGGCCATCTCGTGGGCCGCCCGGTAGCAGGACTCCGCGCGGTCGAACTCGCCGCGGCGCACGGCGACCCGCCCGCGGTCGACGAAGTAGTCCACCCGGAACCGGTCGGCGAGCCGCCGGGAGACGTCGTCGGCCGTCTCCAGGAGCCGCTGGGCGTGCTCGAACTCCCGGAGGGCCGTCTCGAGGTCGCCGCGGTCGAAGTACATCCGCCCGCGGGTGGAGACGGCCCGGGTCCGGGTCACCGTCGAGCAGTGCTCGGCCAGCGGGAGCGCGTCGCGCTCGCTGGTCCCGAACAGCGGCGCCAGGTCCGGCCACCGGGTCCCGATGGCGAACACCTGCTCGACGACGCGGGCGGTCGTCCCCACCGCCGTCGCGCTGGTCCGGGCGTCCGAGCGGAGGATGTCGCCGCTTCCGCCTTCCTCGCCCGGCGACTCGTCGGCGGGGCCGTGGGTGGCGTGGTCGAGCACCCAGGTCCACAGCCGTTCGCGCTCGTCGGGGTCCATCGTCCGCAGGACGGCCCCGACGGCGTCAGCGAACCGCTCGTGGGGGTCGTCGTCGCGTTCCAGGAACCGTTCGAGGAATAGCGCCGACCACAGCCGGTGGTAGGAGGCGAAGGCGGGGCGGCCCTCCCGCCGGAACAGGACGCCGTCCAGCAGCCACCCGACGGCCTCGTCGACGGCCTCGTTGGGCGCGTCGACGGCGAACAGCAACTCCGAGTACAGCGGCACGTCCGCCGCGTTGAGAAGGTTGACCAGCAACGCCAGGTCAGCCACCGGGTCGGGGGCGGCCGCGCACCGTTCGTACTCCCGCTGGACGGTCCGCCGGAAACTGCTCTCGCCGTCGGCGCTCACGCGGTGGGCCAGGTGCAGGAGTTCGTTGCCCGCGACGCCGCGCTCGCGGATGTCGTCGAAGAGGGCCGTCGCCGGTTCGACGACCGCGTCGCCGGTGACCGCCTCGAAGTGCTCGACGGCGGCCTCGAACGCCTCGCGGTCCAGCGCCGGCAACTCGTGGGTGGCAGCCGTCGCGAGTAGCTCCCTGGCGACGGTGGCGTCGGCGTCGCCCGGTTCGTCGGCCGCCGGGCGGTGGACCTCCAGGAGCACGCTCACGTCCTCGCGGGCCACGGACAGGTCCAGCAGCGCCGACGCCAGGGATCCGCCGTCCTCGACGGCGTTCTCCAGGACGACCAGCGCCCGGCCGTCGGCGGCGTCGAGCCGGTCGGCCAGCGCCTCGACCGGTTCGTCGGCGTCGGGGGCGTCCGCGTAGAAGACCGGCCCGCGGTCGTCGTGCCACCGGCAGGCGACCGCCTTACAGACCGTGCTCTTGCCGGCGCCCGGGGCACCGACGACAGCCACGTCGTCCTCGCCGAGGTCGACCAGCAGCGGTTCGACCTCGGCCGGCCGCTCGAACGCGTACCTGGCGTCGACCGCGGCCAGCGTGAACCCCGTCCGCCAGTACGCCCCCGGGGCGTCCAGGGACGCGGCGGCGAGCCGGTCGCCGACCCGGTCGAATGGGCCGAGGTCCCCGTCCGAGGTCATGACAATCGGAAAACACGTCCCGGCCACCTATTACGTTTCCGGCCAATCATCGGTCGGCGAGCAGGCGGAGCGTGACGACGCTGCCCCGGGGTTCGTTCGGTTCGTAGGCCAGTTCGCCGTTGGTCTTCTGGACGATCCAGTACACCAGCCAGAGGCCGAGGCCGCTGCCGTGGTGGAGGGCGGTCTCGGCGCCCTCGGTCAGCACCTCGCGCTCGGCCTCGGGGATGCCCGGGCCGTCGTCTGCGACGACCACTTCCGCCCAGCGCTCGTCGTCCTCGACGGTCGTCCGGACCGACACCTCGACGTGGGGTTCGTCGGTGTCGTTGTGTTCGACGGCGTTCTCCAGCAGGTGGTCGATGGCCATGTCCACGCCCGGGATCGCCCGGGCGCGCACCGGCGACAGGTCGCAGTCGACGGTCGCCGTCGACCGGTAGTCGGCCACCAGCGACCGGACGACCTCGTCGAGCTGGACGACCTTGAGGTCCTGGATGCCGCCGACGACGGCGTCCAGCTCGCGGGCGGTGTCGCCGATGGCCAGCACCTCGTCGGCGTTCTCGCGGATCTCGATGGCCATCGAGCGCAGGCGGTCGTCGTCCAGTTCCCCGGCGAGCATCTCGGCGTAGCCGGTGACGAGGTTGAGGTCGTTGCGGAGGTTGTGCCGCAGGACGCGGTTGAACAGCCGGACCTCGTGGGTGAGTTCGACCAGCCGGGTCCGGTCCTGAACGACCACCAGCACCGATCCCACGTCGCCGGAGAACGCGGCCATCGACACCGCCGCGCGGATCTTCCCGCCGCGGATCGTCCGCAGGGAGAACTCCGCGCCCTGGACGCGCTCGCCGGCCAGCGCCGCCTCCATGTGCTCGCGCCACCGGCCCCGCTCGGACGCCTGCACGAACGGCGGGATGCGCCCGAGCACCTCGGGTTCGCCCCAGCCGAACAGGTCCTCGGCGGCCTCGTTCCAGGCGCTGACCCGCCCGTCCTCGTACAGCATCAGCGACGGGACCGGCGCGATGGAGAGAAACGCCTCCTCGGCCGTCCGTCCCGCGCCAGCTGAGGAGGGGTCGTACCCCGACATTCGTGCTCCACCGACCGTCCAGCCGCGTTCATTACCTGCCTGTCCGCCTATCTTTTTAAAACCTCGGGGTGGTCGGAAACTCGATCACCTGGAACGCCTCGACGTGTGGCCGCAGGTCGAGTTCGAGTCCAGGCCGAGCGGTCCTGTTCGACGAGGTGTCAGTAGGTCCCGGCGGTCGGTCGCCGTCCCGGCCCTGGCTCTCGCTCGCCACGTGGCTAGGCTCACGGCGCGCGCGAGCAACGCGCGTGGGCCGAGCCTGCGGGGGCTTTCTGGCTGGTGCTGTCGAGAGTGCCGAACGAGGAGCGCGTGCATCACCCCGTGCTGAGACGTTAACGGCCCAGATCTGCCGTTTCAGGCGAGCCGTCCACCGTCGACCCGAATTTCCGACCCCGTCATGTAACTGGCGCGGTCGCTGGTGACGAACGTGATGACCTCGGCGATTTCCTCCGGGTCGGCCATCCGCCGCTCCAGCGGCACCCGGGAGAGTTCCTTCTCGCGGAAGTCCTCGAAGGACGCTCCGGGGAAGTGGCCCGTGTCGGCCATCGAGGTCTCGGTGTAGCCGGGCAGGACGGCGTTGACCCTGATGTTCCGGCGGCCGAGTTCGCGGGCGAGCGAGCGGGTCATCGAGACCAGCCCGCCCTTGCTGGCGCCGTAGTGGAGTTCGCCGGCGAACCCGCGCCTGGCGGTGATGCTGGAGACGTTGACGATGCTGCCGTCGACGCCCTCCAGCAGCATCCGCTTGCCGACCGCCCGCGTCACGTTGAACGCGCCGTCGAGGTTCACGTCGAGCACGCTGTCCCAGTCGTCCTTGTCCATGCCCACCAGGGGGCCGACGTTGGCCAGTACGCCCGCGTTGTTCACCAGGTGCCGGATGGGGCCGTGCTCGTCCCAGACCACCTCGACCGCCTCGTCGACGGCCGTCGCGTCCGCGATGTCGAACTTGCGCAGGTGGACCTCGCCGGGCAGGTCCGCCGCCACGAAGTCCGAGCGGGTCCGCTCGGCCGCCTCGTCGTCGTCGTGGTAGTTGAGGACGACCGTCGCGCCGTGTTCGAGGAACAGTCGTCCCGTGGCCCTGCCGATCCCTCTCGTTCCGCCGGTGACCAGGACCGTCTCGCCCTCGAAGTCGTACATCGTTCGTTCACTGCCGTCCCGCGGGATCACCCGTCCGGTCGAGAGTCCCTTTCACGGTTTCCAGCACCGATCCATCGACACAAAAGTGTTGTCACCGCGACGGGCGGGGCGAGCGCGCACCCGTCCGGAACGGAGACGGGACCGCAAGCGAGTGGGGGCGCCACGGCCGGACGGACAAATATTTAGTTTCTAAAGTATAATGCTTTAGATTCCGAATATTTGGCGGCGCGTTCGAATTCCGAATACTTGGCGGCGCGGTGTCCGCCGGTCGGCGGTCCCCTCGAAGCTCCAACGTTTTTCTCGTGAGCGAGCGTAGGGGTGACCATGCGCTTCGACCACGCCGGAATCGCCACCGACGACGCCGCGGAACTCGCCGACCTCTACAGCGACCTGTTCGACGCGCCGGTCGCACACGAGGAGGTCTTCGACGACCTGCAGGTGACCTTCCTGGAGTTCCCCAACGGGTACTTCGAACTGCTCGAACCGACCGAGGACGCCGAGGGCGCGATCCCGCGGTACCTCAGCCGGAACGGGTCGGGCATCCACCACCTCGCGCTGGAGACCGACGACGTCGAGGCGGCCCTGGACGCCGCGCGGGCGGCCGACGTCCGCCTCGTCGACGAGGAACCCCGCCCGGGCGCGTGGGGACACGACGTCGCCTTCCTCCACCCCCGGTCGACCGGCGGCATCCTGATCGAGTTCGTCGAACACTAATCAACTAGGATGGTCGGCCCGGCGGCTTCGCCCCGGCCACCCCCGCAGGACGGGGGTCGACCAGCGGCCGGCATTCCCCACGCCGGCGGGGACTGTCCTCCCCGAAACGCCGGTGTGGGGCCGTCA
>CAYTAG010000077.1:7044-13849 GCA_964435625.1 uncultured Halobacteriales archaeon
AGTTCGCCGGGTCCCCCGATCCCCGCATAGCGGTAACCTCCGGGCAATCGAACGTATCTCACCGGATACGGCGCCTGAAATCTAGGAACTAAGTACATTCATTTTCCAGGACCTAATTGTGTTCACCGTCCGTTAGACGCAAATATTAAGTAGTGCTGGAGTCTCTCATCCTGTTAGCCATGTCACAATCAACGGCTGACACGTCCGTGGAGGAGGTCATCGACACGGCGACCGGGATCGACTCGAGCGAGTACGACGACGACACGCCGCTCGGCTCGGAGGGCCTGGACCTGGACTCCATCGCCGTGATCGAGGTCGTCGAGATCATCGAGATGGAGCACGACATCTCCATTCCCGACGAGGAACTGGAAGAACTCGATACGGTCGGGGACCTCAAGGAGCTCGTCCAGCAGAAGTTGCGGGCATGACCGACGTCGTAGTCACGGGCCTGGGAGCCGTCACCGCGGCTGGCAACGACGCCGACGCGACCTGGTCGGCGGTGACGCGTGGCGAAAGCGGCGCCGGACCTATTACTCTGTTCGACGCGTCGGAGTACCCGAAGATCCCGAACGTCGCGTTCGAGGTGGACGCGGACCCGTCCGAGTGGGAGCGGGCCGACTCCCGGCGGATGGGACGGTTCGCGCAGTTCGCCGTCCGCGCGGCCGAGGAGGCGCTCGAGGACGCCGCCCTCGCCCGGACGGACGAGGACCGCGATTCGACCACGGTCGGGACGAGCATCGGGACCGCGATGGGCGGCGCCCTGGAGTTCGAGGAGTACGTCGAGAAGGTCGAGGCGGGCGACCGCGTCTCCCCCCGCGCGATCATCCAGTACCTGCCGAACCTGGCCGCCGGCCACGTCAGCATCGAGTTCGACGCCGACGGCCCGAATCGCACGCAGACGACCGCGTGCGCGGCAGGCGCGCACGCCATCTGTGACGCCGCCAGCGACGTCAGGGCCGGACGGGCCGACGTCATGCTGGCGGGCGGCGCCGAGACGTTCACGCCGACGATCCTCGGGACCTTCGGCGCCCTGCGCGGCCTGAGCACCAGGGACGACGAACCGACGGCGGCCTGCCGGCCCTTCGACGAGGACCGCGACGGGACGGTCGTCGGCGAGGGCTCGGCCATGCTCGTCCTCGAATCCCGCGAGCACGCCCGGGAGCGCGGGGCGACCCCGCTTGCGACCCTCGGCGGGGCCGGCCTGAGCGCCGACGCCTCCCACCCGACGAAGCCGCCGGACGACGCCGCCGGGATGCGGAAGGCGGTCGAGGCCGCGCTCGCCGACGCCGACGTCGACCCGTCGGCGGTCGACCACGTGAACGCCCACGCGACCGGGACGCCGACGGGCGATGTCCACGAGTCGACGGGGCTGAACGCGGTGTTCGACGACTGCCCGCCGGTGACCAGCACCAAGTCCCTCGTCGGCCACCCCTACGGAGCCAGCGGGGCCATCGAGGCGGCCTTCACCGTCAAGTCCATCGACGAGGGAGTCATCCCCCCGACGAAGAACTGCGAGAACCGCGACGACGAGTGCGACGTCCCCGTCGTGACCGAGGCGCGGGACGCCGACGTCGACGTCGCGTTGAGCAACTCGTTCGGGTTCGGCGGGACCAACGGGGCGCTCGTCTTCGAATCGACGTGAGATCACCATGGTGTCGGATGCAACCGAGAACGGACGGACGGAGCGGGACGCCGGGCGACCGGAGCCGACCGGCAGCGAACGGACCGCCGGGGTCCGCCAGCGAATCGAGCGGGAACTGGCCGTCGCGGACGCCGCCGACCCCCGGATCCGGACCGGCGTCGACGTGCAGTCGATCTCCACGTTCCGGGGGTTCGACCCGGCGGTCGCCGACGGGATCAAGGACCGGGCGTTCACCGGGGCCGAACGGAGCTACTGCGAGGGGACCCGCGACCCGCCACAGCACTACGCCGCGCGGTGGGCCGCGAAGGAGGCGTTCTACAAGCTGCTGTCGACCGACGACGCCGTGCCGTTCGCCAGCATCGAGGTCGTCCGCGGGGACCCCCGCCCCGGCTTCGACCTCGGGGCAGACGCCCGCGAGGCGCTCGCCGGATCGTTCGGCGGGTCGCTGCCGGAACTGGACGTCAGCCTGAGCCACGACCGCGACGCCGACGTCGCCGTCGCCCAGGTCGTCGCGTTCGCCGGAGGTGAGCCGGCGTGAGCGTCGAGACGGCGTTCGTCTTCCCGGGCGGCGGGACCCAGGAGCCGGGGATGCTCGCGCCGTTCCTCGACGCCTGGCCGGAGGTCGAGTCCGCGCTAGCCCGCTTCGAGGACGACGACCTGGAGTCGCTGTTGCTGGACGCCGACACGGACACGCTGCTTGAGGTGCCGAACATGCTGCAGGCCGTCCTCACGACCGGCGTGGCGGTGGCCGACGCGGTCGAGTCGCGGTACGGCGCCCGGCCGGACGTGGTCAGCGGCCACAGCCTCGGCCAGATCACCGCCATCGCGGCCGCCGGCATGCTCTCGCGGCCGGACGCGGCGCGGTTCGCCGCCGAACGTGGTCGGGCGATGGCCGACGCCGAGGAAGTCGCCGGCCCCGGGAAGATGGTCGCGGTGTCGCTGGCGGACCCCGACACCGTCGAGGACGTGGTCGACGGCGTCGACGGCGTCAGCGTCGGCGCGTACAACGGGCCGAGACAGACCCTCGTGAGCGGCCGCGAGGACGCCGTCGACGCTGCCTGCGACCGGATCGAGGACGAGGCCGGCCGGGTCCACCTGGGCGAACTCGACGTGGCCACGGCGTCGCACTCGCCGGTCATGGAACCGGCGGCCGACCGGTTGCAGGGAATCGTCGAGGAGTTCGAGTTCTCGGACTCGACGGTGCCGGTGGTCTCGGACACCCGCGCGGAACCCTACGAGAGCGCGGCGGTCCCCCAGCGGGACCTCCCCGAGCAACTCGTCTCGCCGATCCGGTGGGTCGACGCGGTCGAGCGCCTCGGGGAGATGGGCGTCGAGCGCATCGTCGAGATGCCGCCGGCGGGCGTGCTGGCGGACCTCGTCTCGCGGATCGATTCGGACCTGGAGGCGGTCGCCATCGAGACGCCGGCAGACGCCGAGGAGGTGTTCGGCGGTGACTGACGCGTCCGACCGGGTGGCCGACGACGTGGCGGGGACCTCCGACCGGGCGGCCGACGGGGCGGAGGCCCCCGACCGGATGGCCGACGAGGTGGTCCTGGTCACGGGCGGCACCCGCGGCATCGGCCGGGCGATCACGGAGGCGTTCGCGGCCCGCGGCGCGACCGTCGAGGCGTGGTACTACAGCGACGACGAGGCCGCCGCCGAGGCCGAGGCGGCGCTCGCGGACGCTCCCGGCGAGGTGTCGACCCGGCAGGCCGACGTCAGGGACTACGAGGCGGTCGACGCCGCGTTCGACGCGGTCGAGGACCAACACGGCCAGGTGACGGTGCTGGTCAACAACGCCGGCATCATGTCGATGGGACTGCTGGTCCGCATGGACCCCGGGGAGTGGACCAGGACCATCGAGACGAACCTGACGGGGACGTTCAACTGCACCCGGCGGGCCGTCCGGTCGATGCTGCGCGGGGACGCGGGCAACGTCGTCAACGTCAGCAGCATCGCGGGCAGCAGTAGCTGGCCCGGCCAGACGGCCTACGCGGCGAGCAAGGCCGGGGTCGAAGGGCTCACCCGCTCGGCCGCACGCGAACTCGGCGGCCGGGACGTCCGCATCAACGCCGTCGCACCCGGGCTGGTGAAGACGGCGACCTACGAGGACCTGCAGGAGGGCGGCTTCGACGAGGCGTCCCAGGGGTCGATCCCCCGGGGACGGGAAGCGGACCCGGAGGAGGTCGCGGAGTGCGTCGTCTTTCTCGCCTCCGACCGCGCATCGTACGTCAACGGAGAGGTGTTCAGGATCGACGGTGGCCAGCTTGCATAACGATGAACTATCAACGGGAGCCATCCACGGACGACGGAGAACCGGACGCGAACCGACCGACCGACCGACCCGGGGACGGCCCCCCGCCCTCGGCGTACGACGGCGAGCGAGTCTCGATGGAACTGACCGACGACGACGTCGCCGTCGTCGAACTGGCGTCGGGCGCCTACGACTGGGAGTTCCGATCCGAACTCCGTCGCGCCTGCCGGGCGACCAGCGAGGCCGAGCCGAACGCCATCGTGGTCACCGGCGACGCGGGCGCGTTCTCGATCACCGATGACGACGGGGCCGACGAGCGCGACGCGTTCGGCGCCGAGGGGGAACTGCAGGCGACCTGCGATGCCTGCGCGACCCTCGGCGTCCCGGTCATCGGCGCCCCCCGGGGTGACGTCCGGGGCTACGGGCTGGCGCTGTCGCTGTGCACCGACCTTCGCGTCGGCGGCGAGTCCAGCGAGTACTGCTGTGGCGGCGTCCCGGCGAACCGCCTCCGGGCGACGGGCGTGACCAGGCGTCTCGTCGCGACGGTCGGCCGGGACCGCACCCGGGAGTTCGTGCACTCGGGCGCGACCTACGACGCCGGGGAGATGGCCGACTGGGGGCTGTTGAACTACGTCGTCGACGACGACGACGCGATCCTCGACCGGGCGCTGTCGCTCGCCGGGGACTTCGCGGAGCATCCGACCGACGCCTACGAGCACATGAAACACGCGGTCCGGGCCGCGACGACGGTCCACGATCCCGGCTTCGAACTCGGCGGCGGGCGGGCGGACGTCCCGACCGTCTGCGTCGACGACCGCGCCTGACCCATGTTCGAGACGCTCTCGCTGGAGGAACCCAGGCCCGGCGTCCACCGCCTGCGGCTCGAACGGCGATCCCGGCTCAACGCCATCAACGAGCCGATGATCGAGGACCTGCGGGCCGCGACTGACCGGCTATCGTCGGCCGATCCCGGCGCGGTCGTCCTGGAGGGAGCCGGGAGCCGCGCGTTCTCCATCGGGATGGACACGCGGGCGCCCATCGCCCGGACCGACGAGCGGACGGCCGGCGAGTCCGTCGCCCGCCAGGCCCAGGAGGTGATGGACGCCATCGAATCGCTGTCGGCCCCGGTCGTCGCCGCGGTCGACGGCCTCGCGCTGGGCGGCGGCCTCGAACTCGCGCTGACGGCGGACGTCCGGATCGGTGGGGAGTCCAGCAAGTACGGCCTGCCCGAGATCACCCACGGCCTCATCCCGGGCGCCGGGGCCACCCAGCGGCTCCCCACCATCGTCGGCCGCGGCCGCGCCTACGAGATGATGTTCACCGGCCAGAAGTACGACGCCGGGGAGATGGCCGACTGGGGGCTGCTCGCCGAGGTCGTCGCCGACGACGAGGTCACCGGGGTCGCCCTGGCCCGGGCCGAACGGCTCGCGGAGGCGGACGCCCGGACGGCGGACGGCGAGCGCGTGCTCGCGCCGGGAGCCGGCCGCGTCGACGAGGGATACATGCTCGAACAGTCGGGACTCGGTCAGGCGTTCTCCCGGGATCCCTTCGACGCCGCGGACGACGGTTGATCCGGGATCGAATCCGCCCACCTTTTGACGGTCGCCCCCGGCGGTCGAGGCGTGCGCGTCCCCCTGCTCCCCTGGCCGGTGCGCGCCGCGGCCGCCGTCGGCGTCGCCGCCGTCATCCTCGTGACGTCGGTCACCCGGCCGCCCGAGGTGGCCGTCGCGCTCGGACCGCTCGGGCTCGTGGGGTTCGACAAGTGGGTACACGCCGTCGGCTACGGCGCCCTGGCGGTCGCGGTCGCGTACGCCGTCCCGGCCCGCTCGCGGACGCGGCTGGCGATGGCCGTCGGCGTCGCGGTCGGGTTCGGCCTGCTCGTGGAGTCGATCCAGTTCGGGCTCGCCTACCGCTCGTTCGACCTCGTCGACGCGGCCGCCAACGCCGCCGGGGCGGCGCTCGCCGTGGCGGTCTGGCGGCTGCTCGGCGTCGGCAAGCGGTTAGAGCCAGTCGAGGACGTCGACGGCTGGCCCTTTTAAGCTCTCGAAACTACTCGAAGGAACTCCGTCGCCCACGTCCAGGTCTCGTGCAGGTCCCCGACCCCGTCTTTCACAGTGATCGACGACGCACAGGGTTTCTCGCAGACGAAAGTCGCCCCATGAGCGCGCGCGAGGTCTCCGCGAGTGGAACGAGCGGCGGCTCGGGAGAGCGTGTCTCTCCGGACGACTCCGTGGCCTTCGGCGCGACGTTCGGGTTCGCGGGCGAGGGGCCGGAAGTCCGGCCGACCGACGCCGTGGACGGGGTCGAACGCGAGGACGGAACCCTGACCGTCCGGGGTGACTTCGACGGGAACAGGCCCCGAGCGTTCGAGGTGTCCTTCGTCGACGCGGGCGGGGCCACCTTGCTCGCCGAGCACGTGCGCCTCACCCCGGCGTTGCGGAACGCGATCCCGTACGCAGCGACCGAGGGCGTCGACACCGTGCGCTACGTGGCGGACGAATCGGTGGTCGAGACGGCGGTCCAGTACCTCGACGCCGTCGCGCCCGACGCGACCCGGTATCGGTTCCGGGATTACCGGTTCGAGGTCGGGGAAACGGTCCCCTGACGGGGGTTACTCCTCTTCTTCCTCTTCGTCGGCCAGCAGTTCCAGTTCCGCGAGGTAGTCCCGGATCTCGTCTTCGGGCAACTCGCGGTACTGCTCGTCGACCTCCACGGTCGCCATGCCGATCCCCTGCGCGGTGAGTCCGTCGTCGTTGACCGACGCCAGCGCCTCCAGCGCCAGCGCGATGCCGTCGGCCAGTTCCATCCCCTCGTCGTAGTGCTCCTCGAGGTAGTCCTCGATCTCGCCGCGGTCGGCGCCCACGGCGAGGGCCTTCCACTCGTAGGGGGTCCCGGAGGGGTCGGTCTCG
>CAYTAG010000078.1:0-13806 GCA_964435625.1 uncultured Halobacteriales archaeon
TCGAGAAGAACACCACCATCCCGACCGAGGAGTCGAAGGTGTTCACGACCGCCGCCGCCAACCAGACCTCCGTCCAGATCCGCGTCTTCCAGGGCGAGCGCGAGATCGCAGAGGAGAACGAACTGCTGGGCGAGTTCATGCTGAGCGGCATCCCGCCGGCGCCCGCGGGCACCCCGCAGATCGAGGTCACCTTCGCCATCGACGAGAACGGCATCGTCAACGTCACCGCCGAGGACCAGGGCTCGGGCAACCAGGAGGAGATCACCATCGAGGGCGGCGCCGGCCTCTCCGACGAGCAGATCGAGCAGATGCAGGAGGAAGCCGAGGAGCACGCCGAGGAGGACCAGAAGCGCCGCGAGCGCATCGAGGCCCGCAACGAGGCCGAGTCCGCGATCCAGCGCGCCGAGACGCTGCTGGAGGAAAACGAGGACGCCGTCGACGAGGAGATCCGCGAGGACGTCGAGGACGCCATCGAGGACGTCGAGGCGGCCCTGGAGGACGACGACGCTACCAAAGAGGACTACGAGGAGACGACCGAGGCGCTGAGCGAGCAACTGCAGGAGATCGGCAAGCAGATGTACGAGCAGCAGGCCGCCGAGGGCGCCGCCGGTGCCGCGGGCGCCGGTGCGGCAGGTGCCGGGCCCGATGGTGCGGCAGGTGCCGGCCCCGGTGGTGCGGCAGGTGCCGGGCCCGGCGGCGCCGCCGGTCCGGGCGGTGCGGCCGGCCCCCGGGGCGGGGCCGCCGGCGCGGAAGGGGGGGGCGAGTACGTCGACGCCGACTTCGAGGACGTCGACGAGGACGACGCGGACGACGAGTAACTAAATCCGACTCGCTCGTTCGCGGTTCTTTGGCCGCGTTGAAACTCGATCAGTGATAGGTCTCAAAAGCCGTGATGAATATATTTTCGTATATCTCGCATAAGGTCGCTACTGGAATACTAACCGGCAGAATAGCCCATAGAAAAATGAATACGAGAAGCACCCAACGTACCAAATTGGATTTCTGACGCTAAGCATCCCGGAAGTCATCTTCGTCCATAAGGTACGATGGGGAGTAATACCGCCAAACACGCCATTGGAGTACCCACACAAACTCTGCGAACAACAGAAGTTGAGCGGTCGTCGCCAACGATCTGAACTGGGTAATACCAACGAAGATAGAGAAGACAATCGCAACGTTCCACACAAGAAACGAGGTCGCCCCTACTAAAACGAATATCACCCCTTTCTTCCCGAGCAGTTCTGGATTCTCAAGGAAATTCATGATCATTCCAATAACAGATTCGGGATGTTCTTCGTGGGGACCTTTCCCGGTAATTGCAACTTGGATTCCCCTGATCGTCTCAGCCCGTTTCATAGGGTTTTGTTCTGGACCACCAAGTCCAAAGACATTCCGTGATAGCCCATGGAGGTATACTGCTGAAAGCAAACTGAAGAAAGCGATCAATGAAAGCCAAGGAAGATCGGGATACCAGTCTGAGAGCCACAGAACGCGTGGGTCGATAATGAGCAGAATAAGGCTTGGAAGATACAGACCGGCCATCCGGAGATCAAAGAAATCTCGAACGACCGTCATATGAGGGTCAAATCAGTGCCACCATATAAACCACATGGAATATGTAATATTAGTATTGAATTTGCACCCTTAGTGAGCGGTGTTTTCAGATTTTCCTAAAACCATTTTTTATGGCGCATCCAACCTCCATATTCAGCACACGGCTCCTAACAGTTTCTGAGGATTTCGATAGAGCTGATCCGTTCGTTTCTCGCACGCCGTAGCGACCCGACCGCATCGCCTCGACCCGTTCGTTTGAAGTGTCCCAACGGTCTACACCGCGATAACGAATGAGCGAGGACTTCTATTCGGTGCTCGGGGTCGGTCGCGACGCCGACGAGAACGAGATCAAACAGGCCTACCGCAAGAAAGCCGCGGAGTACCACCCCGACGTGAGCGACGACCCCGACGCGGAAGAGAAGTTCAAGAAGATCAAGAAGGCCAAGGAGGTGCTGACCGACGACGAGAAGCGCCGGATGTACGACCAGATGGGCCACGACCGGTTCGTGGAGGCCGAGAAACGCGGCGCGACGGACGCCGGCGGGCCCGGCGGTGCGGCCGGGGCGGGCGCCCGCGGGGACCCCTTCGGTGGCGCCGGCGCCGGTGGCATCGGCGACCTCTTCGAGCAGTTCTTCGGCGGTGGCGGCGGCCGGGGTCGCGGTCAGCGCCAGGGCGCGGACCTCCGGACCGGGTTGACCATCGACCTGGCGGACGCCTACCACGGCGTCGAGAAGCAGGTGACGGTGCGCCGCCCGGAGACCTGCCCCACCTGCGACGGGGAGGGCCACCCGCCGAGCGCCTCCTCGCGGACGTGTCCGGAGTGCGGTGGCCGCGGCCAGGTCACGCAGGTCCAGCGAACGCCACTGGGGCGCGTCCAGCAGACGACGACCTGCCGGCGCTGCGAGGGCGAGGGGTCGCTGTACTCGGAGACCTGCAGCGAGTGCGGCGGCGAGGGTCGCGTCCGCCGGGAGGCGACCCTGCAGGTCGAGGTGCCGTCCGGCATCCAGGACGGCCAGACGCTCCGGATGGAGCGGGAGGGCGCCGCCGGCGAGGCGGGCGCCCCCCGCGGCGACCTGCTCATCGAGGTGAACGTCGAGGACCACCCCGACTTCGAACGCGACGGCGCGGACCTCTACCGCCAGCAGGCCGTCTCGTTCCCGCAGGCGGTGTTCGGCGACACCGTCACCGTCGAGACCGTCGACGGCACCGTCGAGATGGACGTTCCCGCGGGCACCCAGAGCGGCGAGCGGTTCCGCCTGCAGGGCAAGGGCATGCCCCGCCTGCGCGGTCGCGGCCGCGGCGACCTCTACGTCGTCGCGCAGGTGGTCACGCCCGACCCCGGGGAACTCGGCGAGGCGGAACGCGAGGCGCTGGAGGCGTTCGCCGAAGCCGGCGGCGAGGAGGTCGACACCGACGTCGGCGGCGGCTTCTTCGACCGCCTGCGGGAGTCACTGTAATCGCCCTCCGCGAGGCCGTCAGCGGTCCGCGAGCGCCGACTCGAAAAACGAGACCAGCCGCGAGACGTACTCGATCCTGTTGCCCGTCCGTCTGACGCCGTGGCCCTCGTCCTCGAAGCGGACGTACTCGTAGGGGACGTCGCGGGCGTCCAGCGAGGAGACGAGTCGTTCGGCTTCGCTCTCCGGGACCCGGGGGTCGTTGGCGCCCTGGACGACCAGCAGGGGACAGTCGACGTCCTCGACGTAGGTGATCGGTGACCGATCCGCGTACAGGTCCGGGTTCTCCCCGGGCGTGCCACCGAGTTTCCGGACGAAGAAGTCGCCGACGTAGCCGTGGGCGTTCTCGATTGCCGTCTCCCAGTCGACGACGCCGCAGACGCTGGCGCCCGCGTCGAACGCGTCGGTCGCCCCGACGCCCATCAGCGTCAGGTAGCCGCCGTAGGACCCGCCGGTGACGCCGACGTTCGCTCGCCCCCGGTCGCGGAGGTACTCCGCCGCGGCGACCACGTCCGCCAGGTCGCCGCCGCCCAGGTCGCCGTCGCTCGCCTTCCGGAACGCCCGTCCGTAGCCGGTGCTACCGCGGACGTCCGGCGCGATCACCTCGAAGCCGGCGCGGACGAGCGACTGCACGGTCGGGTCGAGGTCGGTGAAGTGCTGGGCCGCCGGCCCTCCGTGTACCTCGACGACGCCGCCGACCGGCTCCCGGTCGGGGGTGTACAGCCGGGCGGCGATCTCCCGACCGTCCGAGGACTCGTAGGTCACTTCGGTGGGCGCGACCGTCGGCACGTCGACGGCGCCCTCCGCGACGAGGCGCTCGCCGTCGCGGTAGAGGTCGCCCACCGTCCTGGCGTCCTCGTGGACGTAGTAGAGGGCATCGCCGCGTGGCCGCACGTCGTCGTTCAACCCGGACGGCTCGATCACCTCGACCGCGCCGTCCGGGAGCCGACACAGCGCCCGGTCGCCGCCGCGGCTCTCGGTGAACGCGACGTCGCCGCGTTCGGTCCACCGGACGTCGTACTTGTCGCGCTCGTTGGCGTACCGGATCTCGTACGCCCCGGTCCCGTCTCCGACGGCGATTTCGTGGTATCCCGTTTCGTGGTTGGTCGTGAAAACGATGCCCTCGGTGGACCAGGCGCCTCCCTGGGCGAGGGACTGTTCGGAATCCGGTTCGTCGACCAGGACCTCGTCGGTCCCGCTCGCCAGGTCGACCACGCGGAGCGCCGACCCCTCGAAGAGGCCGGCCTCGTAGACGAGTCGCTGCCCGTCCGGCGACCACGAGAACCCGACGACAGACTCCCCGGTCGCGGAGCGTTTGGTGACGGTCCCGTCGTCGATCCGGAGCGTGTACAGGTCCAGCGACCGGTCGCGGTTCGAGACGAACGCGAGCAGGTCGTCGTCGCTCGGACTCGGCCGCGGTTGCGTGTTGCGGAACTCGTCGTCCAGCAGCGCGCTCACCGCCCCGGTGTCGGGGTCGACCTCAACGAGGTCGTACTGCTCGTGGCCCCCCTCGTCCCGGAGCGCGAGGACCGTTCCCCGGCCGACGTGGCACTGCGGGGCCGTGAGGTCCCCGTCGGCGTCCGTGAGTCGCCCGTCGGTCGTACACAGTTCGTAACTCCCGTCCCGGTAGGCCGCGTAGACGACGGTGTCGTCGGGGAGAACGGCGTATCCCTTCATCCCGTACGCCTCGGCCAGGCGTTCCACGTACCGTTCCGTGCGTGCTGACATCGTGGGGAATACTGGAGCGGGCGGCCCATTAACTGTATCCAGAATTACAGTTCTGTTCGAACGGGGACAGAACTGTCGTTCTGGAAGGAACCTGTCAGGTCGTCGCTGCCGACGGCATTCGTCGTCGACGAGCCCTCAGTCGGCGGGACCGTCGACCGCGAGGACGTCCAGCGAGCGGTCCGTGGTGATCGTCAGGTCGTTCCCGTCGGCAGAGAAGGTCACGACTACCCGGAGGGGGTCCCGTTGCAGCAGGCGGGACCGGTCCCCGTCGAAGGCGCTGAACCGCCAGATGGGGGCCTCCCTGACGTCGACGCCGCGTTCGTAGAAGAACGAGACGACCGCGGGGTGGTCGAACAGCGCCCAGCCGAGGTCCGAGACGATCGAAATGCCACACCGCGAGCAGTCGTGAGCGACCACCGGCGACGGCTGGGCGTTCCCGTCGCCGTGTTCCTCCGGCGGGAGGACCCTCGGTTCCGTCCGGCCCTCGCAGTACGGACAGATCCCGTGTTTCACGCGGTGCAGCGTCGTCCGGAGGTACCGGTCCGTCGTCCGCGTGACCGGTTCGTCCTTGGCGTCGGCGAACACCGCGGGCGGGACGACGAACCGTACCTCGAACTCGCAGTCGCCACAGTCGATTCGCACCCGCTCGGTTTCGTACCGGAAGGTCATCACCCCGCCGCAGGTCGGACACGCCTCGTCGAGGGTGGCCGACTCGACGGACCCCTCCATAGTGTACGCACCCGCGAGCAGTGCGCCGACGACCTGCATGCCGGCCGCCCGGAGGCGATACCCGTCCTCCCCTTTCTCGACGAACCGGTCGGTCAGTTTCCCGAGGTGGTAGTTGAACTTCCCGGAGTCGGCCACCCCGACCTCGTGGCGCAACGCCGAAAACGACAGTTCGTCGCCGTCGGCGTCCCACAGCGCCCGGAGGACGTCGATCCGCGTCCCGTCCGAGAGGACGGCGAAGGCCTCGTCCGGATCGACCGTCTCGACGACCCGTGGCTCGCTCATGCGTACATTCCCCACGATGCGCTACAAAGAACTGTCGACGCGGGTCGACGACGACCGCTGGAACCTCCCCGGCGGCCACGCCCGGCCCCGCGAGGGGCCGAGGGAGGCGACTTGCCGGGAACCGGCCGAGGAGACCGGCCTCGGTGCCGACCCCGTGGACCTCACGCTTTCGACGGTCTACCACGGCGAGAACCCGCGGACGGTAGTCACCTACGCGCTCGCGCGGGCGGACGCCGACGGCGCCGTGGAAGCGAGCGAGGACGTCGCCGACGCCGCGTTCTGGCCGGCTGCGGAGGCGTTGGCGTCGCCCGAGCGGATTCGCGATTCGGACCGCGAGCGGATCGAGACGCTGTTCGAGGGCTGAACGCAGCCGCGTCGCCGTTCGACGGGGGACCGAGTTGCCGTTCGACGGCTGATCGGCGAGCCGAAGCGGGACCGATTTAGGCGCCGTGTGCGAACCCTCGTCCATGGAGACCCTCGGGGACCTGCTGGCCCGCGACCGCCGGAGCGACGACGCCGCGGTTCGCGTCCCCGGCGACCCCGCGGTGGAATACAGCTACGACGAGTTCGTGACGACGGCCTGGAAGACGGCGAACTTCTTCAGCCACCGGGGCGTCCACGGGGGCGCGACCGTGGCGGTGGTCGACGACCACGCGGTGCCCCCGCTGCTGGCGCTGTTCGGGGCAGCGCAACTGGGCGCGACCACGCGGTTCGTCACCCGTGCGGTGGACGACGACGGGGGGCCGCTGGAACTGGACGCCAGGTTGCTTGTCGGCCCCGGCGAGTCGGTGCTGGCGTACGACCTGCCGCCGGGCGCGACGAGGGTCGCGTACACCGCCGGGTCGGACGGCGTCGACGACCCGACCGTCGAACCGTTCGGCCGGAGCGTCTGGAGCGAGAACCCCGTCCGTCCGCCCGAGTCGGTCGACCCGGACGCGACCGCGCTGGCGTTCGGCGGCGGAGTGGCGAGCCACCTCGACCTGCTCCGGACGGCCGAAGACGTCGCGGGGGACCTCGGGCCGGGCGACGAAGTCGTCGTCCGGGCGTCGCTGAGGCGGCCGGGGACGGTCGTCGCCGGCGTCGTCGCGCCGCTTCTGGTGGGTGCGACGGTCGCGTTCGGCGGCGACGCCACTGCGGCCGCCGAGGACGGGACCACACTGGTCGTCGACGAGGCGACGAGCGAGACGTGGGGAGCGGCGGTCGGTCGGTAGGCTGCCGGTTCCCGAACCGACCCGTAACCAAGCCGAACCAGCCCGACGCCAACCCCGGAGAACCGTTATTCGGGGCCGCCTCCTTCGCTCGTACGATGACCGAACGCGCGGACGCGTCCCGCTCGCGTGGCTGGCCCTGGCTCCCGCCGACGAGCGAGACGGGACACCTCGACGGGTTCCCCTACGTCCGCGTCGGCGACGGCCCGCGAACGCTCGCCGTCTTGCCGGGCTTCGGGGATGCCATGTTCCCCGGGCGATACCCCTCGTTCGTCGGCCCCGTCTTGGCGGCGTACTTCTACCGGTACCTCGACGAGTACGCAGTCTACCTCCTCAGTCGTCCCCGGAGCCTCCCGGAGGACTACACCGTCGAGGACAGTGCCGACGACCACGCTGACGTCCTCGCGTCCGAACTCGGTCCCGTCGACGTATTCGGAATCTCGATGGGTGGGCTGATCGGCCAGCAGTTGGCCGTCCGGCACCCGGACCTCGTCGACCGCCTGGTCGTCGCCGACAGCGCGTGCCGACTCGGGGAGGCGGGACGTGACCCCGTCCGGCGGATGCTGGCGCTGGCCCGCCGGCGCGACTGGGCCGGCATCCGCGCGGAACTGGCCCGGGGGATGTTCTCGGACTGGCGGCAGTTCACCTATCCGCCAGTGATCCAGACGGCCGGCCGGTTCACCCTCCCCCGGCCCGCCGACCCGGACGACGTGGTCGTCTCCCTGGACGCAATCTTCGCGTACGAGGGCTGCGACGACCTCGACGGAATCGAGCAACCGACGCTGGTGATCGGCGGCGACGAGGACCCGTACTTCACGGCCGACGTCCAGCGGGAGAGCGCCGAGGGAATCCCGGACGCGGAACTGTCGCTGATCCCTGGCAAACACGGTGCGTTCCACGAGCGCAAGGCGACCTTCGACCGGCGGGTGACGGCGTTTCTCGAACGGTGAGCACGCGCTCGACTCGCGGCGTCAGGAGCGCTCTGCGAACCAGTCGTGGACTCGCGGCCAGCCGTACTCGTGGGCCTCGGGAGCGACCGACAGCCCGACGTGGCCGGTCGGGAAATCGAAGACTGCGGTGTCCTCGCTGGAGACGGCGTCCAGGAAGGGGAGGCTCGCCTCGTCGGGGACGAACTTGTCGTCTCGTCCCAGAATCAGCAACACGGGAATCTCGACGTTCGCGAGGTCGACCTGCCAGCCGGATAGGTCGAGATCGCCCTCCATCAAGGCGTTGCGTTCCAGGAGGTCCTGAACGAGAACATGGCGACTCGGACGGAGGGTAGGAGTCGAACGGGCTTGAGTCGTCCGACGACCGCCACGGGGATGTGGCGACCGCCCAGTCGCGGTCGACCACCGTCAGAGAACGACGGGCGCGCCCTCGACGATCCGGAGCGACGTCTCCTCGCCGGTCTCGGCCGCCTGTTCGCGACCCTGGACGACGACCTGCACCGCTTCTAGGTCAGCGTCGGGGTCGACGACGTAGTTGGTCTGGTCACCCTGGAAGTAGCGTTCGACGACCTCGCCGCGCAGGTCGCCGTCGCCGTCGGCGAGTGCGAAGTCCTCCGGCCGGATCGAGACGGTTACGTCGCCGCGCTTGCCGGGGGCCGGGACGGTGAACCCGTCGGGCCCGCCGACCTGGGTGACCGCCGTCCCGTCGCGCTCGACGACTGTCGCGTTCAGGAGATTGGTGTCGCCGATGAAGTCCGCGACGAACTCGCTGGCCGGTTCACGGTAGATCTCCTCCGGTGGGCCGATCTGCTCGATGTGGCCTTCGTTCATCACTGCGATGCGATCCGAAAGGGTCATCGCCACCTCCTGGTCGTGGGTGACGTAGAAGAACGACCCCTGGGTCTTCTCGTGGATTCGACGGAGTTCGACCTGCATCATCTTCCGGAGTTTACGGTCGAGGCTCGACAGCGGTTCGTCGAGCAACAGTACCGACGGCTCGTTGACTAGCGCCCGTGCCAACGCGACCCGCTGTTGCTGGCCGCCGGACAGGTCCGTCGGATCCCGGTCCTCGAACCCCTCGAGGTCGACCAGTTCGAGGTACTCCGAGATGCGTCGCTCCCGGATTTCGGCGTCCATGCCGGCTTTCTTCAGTCCGTAGCCCACGTTTTCGCCGACCGTCATGTGGGGAAACAGCGAGAGATGCTGGAACACGAGGTTCGTGTCGCGGGCCTCCGGGGGGACTGCCGCCATCGGTTGTCCGTCGATGTATACCTCGCCGCGGGTCGGTTGCTCGAAGCCGCTGATCATCCGGAGCGTCGTCGTCTTCCCGCAGCCGGACGGACCCACGAGTGTGAAAAACTCGCCCCGGCGGACCGAGAAATCGATGCCCTCGACGGCCGTCAAGTCACCGAATTCTTTGGTGACCCCGTCGAGTTCGACCAAGTAGTCCCCTTGGCCTGCTTGGGCTGCCATGATGGCCCAATTCTGGTTTCCGTTTATTGAATCTACCGTTCCGGGCGCCTTCGTTTCAGAAATGTCGAGAAAGAGGGGAATTCTTCCATATTTTTGGGGACCTACGCCCGAAATCATCAGCAAGGATTGGTCCGCTGTACATACCTTTAAGTGAATCGTACAGGTTTTACAAACCATGGCACGCGAAGTCAGTAGAGGACCGAACGAAAAGTACGGCAAACGGAGTCGCAGCATGCGCCGTCGCGAGTACCTCGCGAGCGCGGGCGCTGCCGGTGTCGCAGCGACCGCCGGTTGCCTGGGCGGTGGCGGCGGCGACACGCCGACGATCAACGTCATCACCTGGGAGGAGTTCGAGGAGATGGAGGAGAACATCGAGGATACCCTGGACGTCGAACTGGAGATCACGGCGTCGACCTCGTCGTCGGAGATGTTCTCCCAGTGGAACGCCGGACAGGACGAGCAGTTCGACATCGCAGTGCCGAACAACAACCTCGTCCCGCGGTTCATGGGGGCCGACCTCATCGAGCCGGTCGACATGGACGTCGTGAGTAGCTTCGGCGACCTGTACGACCAGTTCCAGAACCTCGCCGAGAGCCAGTTCGGCCAGGGTGGCGACGTCTACGGCGTGCCGATCCGCTTCGGCTGGTACGGCTACGCCTATGACACTCGGGAAGTCCCCGATCACGAGCCGAGCTACGACATCATGTTCGACGAGGATTACGTCGACGTGGACCTGGACGGGGAGATCATCATGTACAACGAGGCGAACAAGACGATGCCCGTCGCGGCGCTGTACCTCGGCTACGAGGACGCGCTCACCGAAAACGACCGGATGACCTTCACGTCGGACCAGATCTCGGAGATGCAGGACCTGCTGGTCGACCAGAAGCCCCGGCTGCAGGGGTACATCTCCTCCGACCCGACGTTCATCCAGGAGTTCCAGCAGGGGAACTTCCTCGTGGGCCACAGCGGCCGCAACGAGATCGTCGAGATGTGGGACCAGGGCGAAGACTGGGTGGAGTTCGTCGTTCCCCAGGAAGGTGCGATGGCCTGGTACGAGACCGCGGTCGTCTCAAAGCAGTCGGACAACAAGGAGGCCGCCTGGGAGGTCGTCAACGAGTTCGTCGCGCCGGAGAACGGCGCCGCGCTGGCGCGGGCCGGCTTCTCGCCGAGCTGCAACCCCAACGTCGCCGACCAGCTCAGCGACGAGGAGAACGAACTGTTCGGCTCGATCGACCCGTCGCGGCTCGAAGGCATGATCCCGTTCAAGGCCATCGAGAGCGACACGGAGGACGAATACGAGAGCACCTGGGAGGAAGTGAAGGCCGCCTAGGATGTCGACACCTGATCGCGACGAAACCACTCGCGCCGCGATCGTCCGGGTTCTCAGTACCACTAACGGCCGATTCGGCGTGACGCTGGGCCCAGCGACGATCTGGATCGTCCTGCTGTTGTTAGCGCCGCTTACCTTCATGGTCGCGGTGAGCTTCATGCCGGTCAGCAACCAGACCTACGAGATCATCTGGGAACCGGGCCTGGAGAACTATCGGGCCCTGTTCTCCGGGAGCGGGTCGTTCTGGGGCCGTCCGTTCGTCAAGGCGCTGTGGTTGTCCTACGCAATCGCCGCAGTGACGACGATCCTGACGCTCGTGCTGGCGTTTCCACTGGCGTACCTGCTGGCACGCCGCGGCGGGCGCTTGTTCAAGGTCGTCATCTTCCTCGTGTTGCTGCCGTTCTTCACGATGTACCTCGTGCGGGCGTACTCGTGGGTGCTGATGTTCGGCCAGGGCGGGATCCTGAACAACCTGTTGATGCGGGCAGGGATCATCAACGGCCCGGTCGAACTGTTCAACTACGGCGTCCCGGCGACGATCGTCGGGTTGACCCACGCGTACTTCCCGTACATGTTGCTGACGCTGTACGCGAGCCTGGACGGTCTGGACTTCTCGCTGATCGAGGCCGCACGCGACCTCGGCGCCTCGCGCATCGACGTGCTGCGCGATCACATCCTCCCGCTCACGATGCCCGGCATCATCGGCGGGAGCCTGTTCGTGTTCGTCCCCAGCGTCGGCGCGTTCATCACGCCCCGGTTCCTCGGCCAGGGGAAGGTCCAGATGATCGGCATCCTCATCGAAGGCCGGGTAAACGGGACGTATTCGATCGGCTACGCGAGCGCCGCGTCGATGTTCATCCTGGTCTCGATCGTCGGCGGCATGGTACTGGCGTTCAGATACGTGAGCATCGAGGACCTGGGAGGTGCCTGAGATGGCGACGGAATCGGAACCCCCAGAACAGGCGGAACGGGCCGAACCGACCGAACGTGCCCACGACGATCGGTTTTTCGACTACCGTCAGGTCGATCAACTGCTGCGCGTCTCGCTGTACGGGATGGCAGGGCTGCTGTTGCTGTTCCTGTGGATCCCGCTGGCGATCATGATCTTCCTGTCGTTCGGGGAGAACGCCATCACGGTGTTCCCGTTCGAGGGGTTCACCCTCGAAAACTACCGGCTCGCCATCGAGAGCGAGTCGATGCGGGACTCCCTCCAGGGGAGCCTGACGATCGCCACCCTGGCGGCGTCGATCGCGACGGTGCTCGGGGTCCTGATGAGTTTCGCGATCACCCGATACCGGTTCAAGCTCCGGGAGATCTACCGGACCTTCGGGATCATCCCGATGGTCATCCCCGGGATCATCCTCGGGGTTGCGCTCCGGATCTACTTCCAGAACCTCCTGGGGGTCCTCCCCGGGTTCATGACGGTCGTGCTGGCCCACTCGCTATACGGACTCCCGTTCGTGCTGCTGATCGTGTCGGCGCGGCTGTACACCTTCGACGAGTCGCTGGAGGAGGCTGCCCGCGACCTGGGTGCCGACCCGATCACGACGTTCCGGGACGTCACCCTGCCGGTCATCGCACCGGCCGTCGGCGCCGGCTTCCTGTTCGCGTGGATCCGGTCGTTCGAGGACTACATCAGGGCGCTGTTTCTGGCCGGTCCCAACACGGACGTCCTCACCATCTGGATGTTCAGCCGGATCAAACAGCTGGACGCGCCCGAGCTGAACGCCGTCTCGTCGCTCATCGTGTTCTTCGTCGCCATCGCGCTGGCGGTCGCGATGAACTACGGCAACGTCACCGGCTACGTCGCCGGGACCCACGGGGACATCGACGAGGAAGAGACCTGAGGCCCCGTGGGGAACGCCCCCGGTCGGACGCATTCACGTCGAACTCAGGGTGTTGTGCCGCAGCTCGTAGGCGACGCACTCCTCGCCCGTGACCGGTGCCGGGACCGTCTCTTCGGCCTCCCGGACGATCCTCTGAACCGCGGTCGGTGTCCCCTCGTCTGTGACCGTCTGCGGGTGGAACGGCTGCATCCCGAAGTAGGTACGCGCCCTGGCGAACGGTTCCCGCAACTCGGCAACACCGAAGAACCCGCCGACCAGGAGTACGAACAGCGCCAACCCGGCGAACAGGACCGGGTCGGGCACTCCCTCGACCGTGTTCGCGAATACGATTGACTCCCCCATCTTTCCCACGGGACCGACCAAGATCACCATGAGCCGTGGTCGTGCGAAATTGTTATAAAATTTATCTATAGCGCTGGTCGGGGTTCAGGAGAACGCGACCGACACGTATAGAACGTGGCCACGCGTCGCTGGCGGTATGTCACCGACCGTCGACGACCTCCGCAACGAGATTCGCCAAGCCGTGGGGAGACACGAACGCATCGAGTCGACCGCGTTCACCAAGGAGGCGCTCGCGGCGATCTGTGAGGCCGTCGACGACGAGATCGAGTCGGACCGTCTGCCGCCCAAATCCCGGATGCGAGCGGGGATACTCCGGAACGTCGGGATTCGGGACGACGCCGATCCCGAAGACGCCGAGCGTCCGTTCCGGAAAGCGGAACTGGAGTCGATCGTCGCCGCGCTTCGAGACGACTAACCGCCGCCCCCAAGGGGGTCGGCTGGACCGTCACCTGGCCTGCTCGATTTCCTCAAGCGCCTCCGGATTCTCGATGGAGGACATGTCCCCGAGGTCCTCGCCGGTGTAGGTCGCCTCGACGGCCCGGCGGATGATCTTGCCGGACTGCGTTTTGGGGAACTGGTCGACGAACAGCACCTCGCGCGGGCGGAACGGCTTGCCCAGTTCTTCCCCGACCACCTCGCGGACCTCCTCGCGGAGGTCCGCGCTCTCCTCGTAGCCCTCCTCGACGACGACGTAGAGGACGACGGCGGTGCCGGTGGTATCGTCGGGCGCGCCGACGGCGGCGGCCTGGTTGACGCCTTCGTGTTCCATTGCGGCGCCCTCGACCTCGGCGGGGCCGACCTTCCGCCCCGCCACGTTCAGCGCGTCGTCGGCGCGGCCGTGGAGGAACCAGAACCCGTCTTCGTCCTTCTGGGCCCAGTCGCCGTGGTCCCACATCGGCGGGTCCTCGA
>CAYTAG010000079.1:0-13800 GCA_964435625.1 uncultured Halobacteriales archaeon
AACAAATCCCTGATCTTCGCCGGTGGTACGGCATCAGGGAAGACGACGAGCCTGAACGCCGTCTCCCTGTTCATCCCGTCGAACTCCAAGATCGTCTCCATCGAGGACACGCGTGAGGTCGAGTTGCCCCAGCGAAACTGGGTCGCCTCCGTGACCCGGCCGTCGTTCGGCGAGGACGACACCGGCGACGTCGACGAGTTCGACCTGCTGGAGGCCGCGTTGCGCCAGCGGCCGGACTACATCGTGATGGGCGAGGTCCGTGGCGAGGAGGGCCGGGACCTCTTCCAGGTGATGTCGACCGGTCACACCTCCTACTCGACGTTCCACGCCGACTCCGTCGGCGAGGTCCTCAAGCGGTTCACCACGGACCCGATCAACGTCAGCAAGACGATGTTCACCGCCCTGGACCTGGTCGCCATCCAGTCCCGGACCCGGGTCGGCGGTCACAAGGTCGTCCGGAACCAGAACCTGACCGAGATCAACCACTACGACGCCGAGAACGACGAGATCAACGTCCAGGACGTCTACCAGTGGCAGGCCGAGACCGACGAGTTCCTGAAGATGGGCGACTCCAACACGCTGGAGGAGATCATGTTCGACCGCGGGTGGTCCCACGACCGCCTGCAGGACGAGATGTTCCGGCGGGAGGTCGTCCTCGCGTACCTCATCCGGAACGGCCTGAACACCTACACCGAGGTCGCCGCGACCATCCAGGCGTTCATCAACGACCCCGAGACCATCCTGACCCTGATCGCCAACGGCCGGCTGGCACACAGCCTGGAGGACCTCCGGGAGATGGAGAGCGTGATGATCGACGTCGATCCCAAAAAGGAGGAGATGGCGCCGCGGCCGGAACCGGGCGACGAGACCATACGGCTCTGTGACGACATCCTCGACCGCGCGGAGGACTCGCTGTTCGAGGAGTTCCGCGACAGGGAGACCAGCGGCCTCGCCAGCGCCCTCGACGACGTCGAACCCGACGACGCCTCGCCCGGGGAACTGCAACCCCCGGAAGAGGACGAGGAGATCGAATTCAGCGGCAAACTCAGCGAGGACGCGTTCGACGGCGAGGAACTGGCCGTCGAGGACGAACCGCCGATGCTGGAAGGCGAGGACGGCGGGCCGGACGAGGCGACGGCCGACGAGGCTGCCGAGCCCGAGCCGCCGGCGGACGGCGCCGTCGCGGCGGAGGCCCAGGATGCGGCGCCGGCGGCCGGGGACGCGTCCCCGACCGAGGAGAACGCCGTGGAGGCCGGCCTCGGCGGCGACGGTGACCAGGACGCGCCCGAGGACGACGGCCCCGGGTGGCTGTTCGGCGGCGACGATCCTGGCCCCCCCGACGAGGACGACGAGGCGGAGCCGGAGGTCTCGCTGAGCTTCGACGACGCAGAGGAGTCCCCCGACGAGGACGAGGAGACGGGCGGCCTCGCGTTCGGTCCCGCGACCGACGACGGCTCCGGGGTCGCCGACGATGGGACTGACGGGACGGGACCGTCGGACGGCGATGGCGGACTCGCGTTCGGCGGCGGTGCCGGCGACGGTTCGGAGGGTGGTGCAGACGATAGTTTCGACGGCGGCAGTTTCGACGGCGGTGATGCCGACGATAGTTCCGGTGGCAGTTTCGACGGCGGTGCCGACGACGGGTTCGACGGCGGTGCCGACGACGGATTCGCCTTCGATGACGACGCCGACGAAGCGGAAGACGACGAGGCGGGGGCCGACGAGGAGGAAGCTGGCGGCCTGGCGTTCGGCGGCGAGGCAATCGAGGACGGTGGTAGCGTCACCCCGGCGGACGACGCCGAGTCCGGCGAGGACGGGTTCGGCGAATTCGAGGGGGTGAACGCCGAGGACGAGGGGGAGGGTACATGAGCCTGCAACGGGCCGACGACGGCGCCGACGTCCGCGCGGGCGCCGACAAACTGGGCGACGTCTTCTATCCCCTGTACCAGCGGCTGTTCGACGAGGAGGGGGACTTCGTGGGCGACGTGGACACGAAGCTGTCGGAGGCGCGGATGGCCGACAACGTCGAGATGTACATCTCGCGGTCGCTCGGCATCGGCGTCATCGCGGGACTGTTGCTGTGGCTGGTCGGGTTGCTGGTCGGGTACGGACTGTTCGTGATCGGCGGGATGGCCGTCAGCCTGGGCATCCCGGTCGGCCCCGGGGTCGCCCAGGTGATCGAGACGCTGAAGATCCCGCTGCTCGTGTTCTTCCTCGGGCTGGTGTTCGGCTCCATCGGATTCGGGATCGGGTTCGGCACGCTCATCGCCATCCCGTACTCGCGGGCGTCCGCCCGGGGCCGGGAGATCAACATGCTCCTGTCGGACTCCGTGTCGTTCATGTACGCGCTGTCGGTCGGGGGCCTCAACCAGCTGGAGATCCTGGAGGCGATGGCGCAGGCCGAGGACACCTACGGCGAGGTGGCCAGCGAGTTCCAGAGCATCGTCCAGGAGACGAAGTACTTCGACACCGACTACCGGACGGCCATCCGCAACCAGGCGATGCAGACGCCGTCGGACGAACTGTCGCAGTTTCTGACGGACATGCTGTCGATCATCAACAGCGGCGGGGACATGACGGGCTTTCTCGACGAGAAAAAGCGCAAGCACATGCGCACCTCCAAACAGCAACAGGAGATGACCCTGGAGACCCTGGAGCTGTTCGGCGAGATGTACATGACCCTCTCGCTTTTCCCCCTCCTTCTGGTCATCATCCTGGTCATCATGGGCATCATGGGCAACGAGACCGACATGATGCTCCTGGGGACCATCTACGGGCTGACGCCGCTTCTGGGGGTCGGTTTCCTCGTCATGGTGTCGACGGTCAAGCAGGACGACCCCGGCGACGGGTTCCTGAAGCCGGCCGACGCCAGCGACCGGCTGGCACGGAGCAACGACGACGGCCTGATGGACCTGGGGCTGGTGGAGTCGTTCACCGGCGAGTACGCCGTCTTCGACCGCGTCAAGGACCGCGAGGGGACCCACGTGACCCTGGAGATCATCAAGGCCCCGCACGTCTTCTTCCGAGACAACCCGCTTTACACGCTGGCGGTGACGGTCCCGGTGGCGCTGGTCATCCTCGTCGTCGCCATCGCGGACGGGGCGGTCCCGATGCGGTGGCAGGGCCTCTGTGAGGCGAAATCCGCGCTGGAGGTCTCGCAGGTCTCCTGTGGCAGCGACAATGCCCTGGTGAACGACGACGGCACCAAAAACGTCGTCGAGCAGGGCATGATGCACCAGCCCGTGTGGGGGACGTTCATGTACGCGTACATGCCGCTTTACGTGATCGTGGTGCCGCTGGCGATCTTCCGGGAGTGGAACGTCCGCTCGCGCCGGCGGATCACCACCAACCTCTCGGAGAACCTCCGGAAACTCTCCAGCGCCAACGACACCGGTCAGACGTTGCTGGAGTCGACCCGGACGGTCTCGGACACCTCCTCCGGCAAGATCGCCGAGGAGTTCGAGACCATGTACGCGAAGGTCAACTACGGGATGAGCCTGAAGGAGGCCCTCGTCGAGTTCAACAACAAGTACCACATCCCGCGGCTGGCCCGCACCGTGAAGCTGATCAGCAAGGCCCAGGAGGCGTCCAGCCAGATCACCGACGTGCTGTCGACGGCCGCCCAGTCCAGCGAGAACCAGGACGACATCGAGCGCGAGCGCAAGTCCCGGACCATGATGCAGGTCGTGATCATCATCATGACCTTCCTCACGCTGCTGGCCGTGATGGCGATCCTGAAGACGCAGTTCCTCAACGTGATGGCGGGGCTGACCAGCCAGGCCGGCGGTGGGGGCGGCGGTAGCGGCGGCCCGGCCGGCGGGATGGGGTTCAGCGCCTCGGTGAACACCGACCGCCTGTCGCTTCTGTTCTTCCACGCGGTCACGATGCAGGCCATCCTGTCCGGACTGATCGCGGGGTACATGCGCTCGGGCAAACTCGCCAGCGGCCTCAAGTACGTCGTCGTGCTGGCGACCATCTCGCTGGGTACCTGGATGATGGTGGGGTGATCCGTGATGGACGAGCGTGGCCAGACGGCGGTCGACTTCGGCATCGCGATGGGCATCTTCCTGATCGCGGTCACGACGGTGGTGGCGTTCCTGCCGGAGATGATCGAACCGTTCTCCCGGAACCCGACGGAGAATCCGCTGGTGGCCGACCGCGTCGCCAACCAGTTGACCGACTACCAGCTGTCGGGCTCGACCCCCGGAGTCCTGAACACGACCTGTACGCTGTACTTCTTCCAGGACGACGACGTCGGCCCCTGTAGCTCCTTCGACGGGACCGACTCGCTGCAGGACAAACTCGGCGTCGCCGATACGGTCCGCGTCAACGTCACGGTCGAGGAGAACGTCACGGGCGGCCCGGCGACGGAGGTGCTCTGTGGGGACCTGACGACCGAACGCGTCAGCGAACGGCCCTGTAACGGCGACGAGTATCGGCTAGCAATCGGTGACGCACCGCCGCCCGACGCCGCGTCCGTCTCCGTCGCGCGGCGGTCGACCGCCATCGACGGCCGGCAGGGCGTGATCCTGTTCGTGAGGGTCTGGACATGAGCCGGGGGCAGGCACACACCCTGGAAGCGGTCGCGGCGGCGCTGGTCCTGCTGGGGAGCATCGTGTTCGCGCTGCAGTCGACGGCGGTGACGCCACTGACCGCGAGTACGGCCAGCCAGCACATCGAGAACCAGCAGGCGGAGGTCGGCGAGGGGCTGCTCGACGCCGCCGCCGAGAACGGCACGCTCAAGGAGGCGCTGCTGTACTGGAACGACGACACTGGCTGTTTCCACGGCTCGACCGCCTGTCCGAACCACGCCTACAGCGACGGCGGTCCGCCGCTGCCGTTCGGGGAAACGTTGAACGAGACGTTCCGTGACCGCGGCATCGCGTTCAACCTCAACGTCGTGTACGTCGACGTCGACGACTTCGGCAACCAGGAACTGGTGAAACGGCAACTGGTCAACTTCGGGCGGTCGAGCGACCACGCGGTGACGGTCCGCCGGACGGTGACGTTGCACGACGACGACGTCCTGCTGGCGCCCGACGGCTCGAAGACGGGAACGACCCTGGCGGACGCCAACAACTACTTCGCCCCGAACCTCGACCGGTCGGGGTCGGTGTACAACGTCGTCCAGGTGGAGCTGGTACTATGGCGCATGTGAACCGACGAGACGGGAGACGCGGACAGCTCATGGTCGTCATGTCGCTGGTGCTGGCGGTGATGCTGGTCGCGATGGCGCTGTACCTGAACACGGCCATCTTCACCGAGAACCTGGCGACCCGCAAGGGCGACATCGCGGGCGCCGGCGGCGCGGCGAGTTACAAGTTCGCCGTCGTCGAGGGGGCCTCGGGCGCCATGACGTACGCGAACTACAACAACAACAACTACAACAACTCCTCGTACACGGCCCTGGAGGACCGCTTCGAGTCCGACGTGGCCAACTGGAGCGACGCGACCAGGCGCCTGGAGTCGGCCCGCGCGCGGTCGGCGAACGTCTCCGTGGTCCGGGTCCACGAGGGCACCCGGATCGTCCAGGCCGAAAACAGGTCGTTCACCAACGAGTCCGACGCCGAGGACTGGACCGTCGCCGACGGCGTCGACGGCGTCAGGAAGTTCCGGATGAACGTCACCGCAAACGAACTGGGCGACTCCTGGCCGGGGAACGCGCCACACGACGACCCCCGGTTCGCGGTCGTCTTCGACGACGGATCGACGGTCCGGGAGGTTCAGGTGTACAGCAACCAGACGAACGACAACGTCCACGTTACGGTGCTGGACGGTGCGGACAACGAACTCGACTCGACGTGTACGGTCTCGGGCACGGAACGCGCGGTCGTCGACGTGACCGGCGCCGAACTCGCCGGCCAGGACTGCGGGGCGCTACGGTTCTTCGAGGACCTGTCGACCCCCTACGACGTCACCTACCGGCACGGCTCGTACGCCGTCGGCACCTACGAACTCGTGGTCAACCAGTCGACCGGGACGATGTCCTCCAGTGTGGGCCATCACTACGCCGTCGCGGACTCGCCGTACTACACCGAGGCGCTGTACGCGGCGGACCTCCGGGTGAGCTACCGGACCGCACGCATCGACTACGCGACCGTCGTCAACCTGGCCCCGGGTGAGCAGGAATGAGAGGGGACGAGCGCGCGGTTTCGGTCCCGATCAACTACACGCTGTCCATCGTCATCGTCACGGTCCTGTTGACGGGACTGGTTCTCGCGACGAGCGACCAGTTGCGGGCCCAGCAGGAACGGACCGTCGAGTCCGAGTTCTCCGTGCTCGGCAACCGGATGGCGGCGGACGTCAGCGCCGCCGACCGACTGGTGCAGTCGACCGAGGGGACGGCCGGCGACGAGGTCCGCGTCCGGACCGAGATCCCCGACACCGTCGCGAACATGCGGTATCGGGTCGAAATAGGGTCCTCGGATCTGGGGTCCGGGGAGGCCTACGAGGTCGTCATCACGTTCGTCTCGGGCCGGATGGACGTCACCGAGGAGGTGCGGCTCAAGACCGATACGCGGGTCGAGAACACGACCCTCACCGGCGGCGAGTACGTCATCGAGTACGTCGACGCGGACGGCGACGGTGATCGGGAACTGGAGGTCACGAATGTTTGATCGACGCGGCGTCAGCGAATCGCTCGGGTTCGTCTTCGTGTTCGGCATCATCATCTCGATGACCGCCGTGGTGTACGTCACCGCGTTCGAGGACCTCCAGGGTACCCGGGACTTCGAGCAGGGCAACAACGCCCAGCGCGCGTTCGACGTCCTGAAGGCCAACGTTGAGGACATCTCCCAGCGGGGCGCCCCGAGCCGCGGCACGGAGGTGAAACTGTCGGACGCGGAGCTGTACGCCGCCGATCCGGTCCCGATAAACGTCACCGTCCACGAGAGCGGCAATCCGGACGCCAACGCCTCGTTCACGCCGGACGTCGAGCCCATCGTGTACGAGACCGAGGACAGCGCCATCGTCTACACGAACGGCGCCGTCTTCCGGCGGAGTCCCGGCGGCGTGGTAATGGTCCAGCAACCGGAGTTCGTGCTGACCGACGAACGGGTGGTCGTTCCGCTGGTCCAGACGTACGCCAGCGGGGACACGGAGGCGGTCAGTGGGTCCCAGACCGTTCTGGTTCGCACGCTCAACGCCCACTCCGACGGCCTCCCGGACGTCATGGCGCTGCCCGACGCCAGCGAGTACAATGTGACGATCTCGATGGAGACCCCCCGGGCGGCGTCCTGGGAGGAGTACTTCACTGACGAGGGCCTCGACTGCAACCGCTCCGGCGATGCGTTGCAGTGCTGGAACGACGACGTCGAGCACGTGCAGGTCTCGCGGACCCTGGTCAAGGTCATCTTCGAGTGAGTCCGCGGCCCTCCGCGGTTCGGCACGGCGTTTCCGGAGGACCGGTCGACAACGACGTTTGGACAGCCCGTCGGCACGACGCTCCCCGGATGGCCGGCCGCCCCGACGTTCTGGACGGTCCGTCGATACGGTGACCACGGTCCCCCGCCCTGGCGACGAGGGGTGATCGCCGCGGCCAGGGGCGCCAGTCGGCCCGCCCGCCCGGCGACGGCCGATCCTCGCAACGTTCCGTCGGTAAGTACGGACCGGCGCGTAGTGGTGGCCCCGACTCGCGGGCGATCAGTCGTCGATGTCGACGACGTTGACGGTAACCTGGAGGTAGTTGACCAGGACGACGGTGGTGTCCTCGGGCACCGCCTGGACGCCGGTGAGCGCCTCGTCGAAGTGGACGGTCGATCCGGGACCGAACTCCGTCGTGCCGCTGATGATGCCGCCGTAGACGTCGGCGTCGCCGATGACGACTTCGCCGGGGTTTTCGGCCTCCGACGTCGACGGTGCGTAGATCACGCCCTGGAAGGTGGCGCCCCCGTCGAACTCGGCACTGAACGTCCGCTTGCCGAAGACCCACAGTTGCGTGGACTGGTCGTCCGCCCCGACGTCGACCGTGCCGCCGTCGACGTCGAGGTGGGTGCCGCCCGCGGTGGATTCGCCGGCCACGTAAATCTGGACGCGGCCGGGCCCCTGGACCTCGACGTCCCCGTCGACGTCGACGTAGTCGCGGACGCCGATGGTGATGTTGCCGCCGACGGTGTCCAGGACGAGGGTCTCGCCGCTGGGGACGGTGAGGTCCTCGAGGTAGTAGGTCCCGTTGGTCAACGTCCCCGGCAGCAAGCCGAGTCCGTCGAAGTCGAGCCGCTCGTCGTCGATGACCCCGTGGTCGTCGTTGTCGTTGGACGCGCGGGATTCGTTCACCTGTTCCTGGACGAAGTTGTCTATCGGCGGCTGGGAATCGACGCCGGAAATCTCGACGTCGGTGCCGTTGTGGGTGCCGCCACCGCCGCCACCGCCACCCGGACCGCCGCCTGGCCCGCCACCACTGCCCGGCGGATTGTAGTAGTCGGTCCAGTAGACGTCGCCGTGGACGTCGGCGGCGCCCTTGTGCTTGTAGCCGCCGCCGGTACGGATGTTCCCGCGGATCACGGCGTTGCCGCCGATGTCGACGGACCCGGCTGCCACGACGGTCCCGTTCCAGCCCTTCGAGAGCGAGTAGGGTCCCTTCGAGGAGTTGTAGCTGTCGACGAACGTTTCGTCGTTGCCCGCTCCCTTGAACTGGAGGGTCCCGCCCGCGGCGGTCGCGCCGATCCCGCTGCTGACGGTGTGTTGCTCGACCTCCGCGACCATCTCCAGGGTGACCGTCCCGTTGTCGTGGTCGAGGTACGCTCTGCCGTCGGTCCGGGTCTGGAAGAAGTCACCCCAGGCCTCGTAGTACTCGCTGCCGACGGTGACGTTGATGCTCTTGTTCTCGGCGGTGAACGGGTTCGAGAAGCCCTCGCTCGAATTCGGGTACAGCTGCGTGGCGGTCCCGTTTTTCCCGATGGTGATCTCGTCGTCGACCTGTCCGTCCCCGTCGACCTGCACGACCGGGAGCGTCAGCGTCTCGCCCCGGAAGTGGAACTCGGGGGCCGACACCATCGTGCTGTTGCCGCCGCTTTTCTTCCAGACGCCCCCGCCCTGGTAGCCGATCTCCGTGTCGCCGTTCTCGTAGACGACCGCGCCCAGCGACTTGTTGAAGATCGTCGACTCGACGGAGCCGCTCGACTGGTTGACGATCTGCAGCCGGATCCACCCGGAGTCGACGACCTCCGTGGTGGCGTCTTCGTCGCTCGGCGGTAACTGGGCGGTCTTGGAGTCGGCCTGGCCGAGCGCGACCTCCGCGAACTGGGCGTTCATCTGGGTCATCGTGTGCTCGGCGGCCCGGACCTCCATCCGCTGTTCGGTGTCGTTTAGCGCTATCGACCCGAACGCGACGATTCCGACCGTCCCGATCACAGTGATCCCGAGCAGGATCACCGCGCCTATCGTCTCCGTCTGGGCGGACGCGTCTCGGTGGAGTCGGTAGGGCAACGGCGTCGGTGGGCGGGACCCGTCGCTCATCGCACGTATCCTGTAGTGGAACGGTAATAAATCGACCGGCCAACGGGGCGTACGACGTCACAGCCCGACCAGTAGCCCGTCGGTCGGCGCTCTCGGTCGCTGCCCGGACGGTCGTCCCCCGGCCGGAACGGCGTCCGTCGTGGCCTCAGTTCCCGTAGGCGGTCACGTCCTGGACGGTCAGTGGGCCCGTGCCGTGGCCGGTGGGGAACCGGACGGTAATGGGGGCGTCCGCCAGCCGCATCGCGCCCTCCCCGACGGCCGCGTCGACGGCGGCGGCGTCGTTCATCACGAAGACGTTGTACTTCTCGGCGGAGAACTCCGCGACCGAGTCGCCGAAGACGGCCTCGGGGTGCTCGCTGTACTTTTGGACGGCGACGGCGAACCGCTCGACGTCGTCGACGAGCCGGAGGTCGTAGCCCAGCCCCGCCAGTTCGGCGCGGACGGTCCGGAACGCCTGGCGGGGGACCTCGAAGCGGTACGCACGCCGGTCGTAGTACTCCCGCAGGACCGCGAAGGCCTCCTCGGACTCGAAGTAGTAATCGAGGAGCACGGCGTCGCCCATCGGGAAGGCGTTCACGACCTCGGGCGTCGATCCGGACCGGTCGCCGGCCGTCTCCCGGCCGGGCAGGGTGAGCTGGTGGGTGCCCTCGGCGGCGACGCCGGCGAGCGACGACTGGTGGCCGACCGGCGCTTCCCCGGCGTCGGCCGTCGCGTGGGGGTCGGGTCTCATGTTTCGATCCCCGACGCGAGGGGGTAATAAACCGAGCCAACCGCGAAGTGAAAGTGAAACTGACGGCGGGCAGCGGTGCGACGGCGGCGGCCCGGGCGAGGAGCGCTTCGCGAGGACGCGGGGCAGGTGATCCATCTTCGAGAGGTGCCGAAACGCAGGAACGGCCGGGGCCCGAACAGTCCACCGGATGGCGTACGAACTGCTCGATCACGGCGGCGAGGGGGTCGTCGCGATCAGGCTCACGGACGACCTTACACGGGGGGACTTCGAACGGTTGTATTCGCTGCTCGCCGAGCGGTCGGCCGAACACGGGTCGGTTCGCCTCTACGAGGAAGCTCCCACGTTCGGGGCGTCCGGGTTCCTCTCCGCGTCGATCCACGGTTTCGTCCCCGATCTCGTGTACGGTGATCGAATAACGGTGGAACGGACGGCCGTGGTCGCGAACGACCGCTGGGCGTGGTTGCTCGCCTCGCTCTGGCGGCTCCTCGGCCCGGTCTGGCCGATGTCGGCCGGCGCGCTCCGGTTCTTCGATCTGGCGGAACGGGAGGAGGCGCTGTCGTGGATCACCCGCGGCCGTGGTCGGGCGGCCCGCGGCGGGGGTGCGACGGACTCCTGGTAGGGTTGAAGTCGCTCTGCCCCCATCGTCGGGTATGGCGGACGTCACCATCACGACGACGGACGGCCTGGACGGCAGGGAAGTGACGGCATACCTCGGCGTCGTCTCCGGCGAGGCGGTCATCGGTGCGAACGTGGTCAGCGACCTCGCGGCCGGCATCCGCGACGTGGTCGGCGGGCGGAGCGGCTCCTACGAGAAGAAGATCGAGACGGGCCGGCGGGAGGCCATCGACGACCTCCGCGCGGAAGCGGGGGACCTAGGGGCCGACGCCGTCGTCGGCGCGACGTTCGACTACGAGGAGATGGCCGAAGGGATGCTGTGGGTCAACCTCTCCGGGACTGCCGTCCGGACGCGAAGCGGGTAGTTGAGGTGGTTTCGGTGGTGACCGCGCTGCGGTCAGCGCGACTCACCCGGCGGCGCCAATTCTTTACTTTCTAAAGGATAATTCTTTAGATCGTACAGTATTGGGCGCTTTTTAAGGCCCGTCCGACCGCCCCGGCGCGCGCTGGTTCGCGTGTCGCCCCGTGGGCGACCGCGAACCTCTATGCGCGCGAGGGATGAGTAACGGAGGGAGCGCCGCAGGCGCGACTGAGTAACGCAGTCGGTTGGGGAGGCTGGTGGTTTGGCCGAGCTGTGGGTGGGACTGAAAGGGGCCGCGCGGTCGACCCGGCCCGGACGACGTAAGGACCGCAGCCGAGCGTCAGCGAGGCGAGGACCGCAGCGAGGCCCGGCCGGTCGAGCGCGCGGGGGCTTTCTGGGCGGTGGTGACCAAGAGACCGTTCACGGAGAGTGCGCGGAGGCTTTCCAGGCGGTGGTGACCACGAGATGCCGTCCCAGGAGGGCACACAAGTATCCCCACAAACGATGCCACCGGTCCGGATGCGGCCCAATCTGCCCTTAGATTTATCATTCCTTGCTGATAGGGCGTAGATATGGCCGACGCACGCCGAGGTGATCGCCGATGACCTACCGGATCGACTGGCCGCGAGGCTTCGACCGGACGCCGCCCAACGAACGCGAACCGTACCCCCACAACTTCCGGGTCACGCGCCGGGAGGCCATCGAGAACATCCTCGAAGAACTCCGGAAGATGGACGCCAGGAACGTCAACATATTGACGGACGCCGAACACCAGGATCGGGACTCCAACATCCCCTACGCCGACTCGTCCTACCAGGACCCCGGGGTCGTGGTGTACTTCGACCGCGACGGCGCGAACTACGCGGTGCCGTGTGACCGCTGGGATTCGTTGCGTGATAATGCGCAGGCGATTGCTAAATACCTGAACGCGAAGCGGGCGCTGGATCGGTACGGTGTGGAGACCGTGGAGAACGAGTTTACGACGCAGATTTACGAGCCGTAGGGGTAGTATCTACAGCAATTGTCGTTGGGTGAATCGGTGTTTCTTCATGTGAATCTCTACCAAATGTTTATGATCTTGACTTTACATCAGTAATAATCCGATACTTTTCATTCTACTAAGTGTGGTTTTTATGTAGTACAGCCCGGAATATGGGATTATAAGTTTCCCCTCATGTAGGCTTCCTGTTTCACGGATAGCCCTATCAAACGGGAATCCCCTCGTGTCGTAACTTTCTTCTTGATGATAGATTAGATAGATTAGAGGTTACCACTCCCCTTTAAATTCAGCTTCAAGATCACATTTTTCTGCTACTCTTTGGACGTGGCGCTTTTTTGTAGCCTTGTCCATGTGGGTATCCAGGTAATATCCCTGTGACAACTCCCGATAGGTTCTCATCGCCTGTTCATCATGCGGAGAAGTAGGTTCGTCATTGATTATGGCTTTCTCCCGTCCGGGAATATAGGGTAACGGTTTAATCTTAGCAGACAAGTCATGGTTCTCAATCAGATAATTTACAGCATCAGCCATCACATTGCTTTGATTGTCATCCGCGAAGGCTGCTATAGCAGTATCTCCGTTCGTGATTTTGATGATGTACTTCCCAGATGCCTCAGTGGAATTTTCAGGAATAGCTGAGGGAGTATTACCTCCTTCTTTATCCGGTGAAACAGTACTGTCTGAGACTATCTCCGTTTCAATATCCTGAATTATTCTATCGATCATCTCCTTGGCTTGAGATTCTGCCGGAGAAGATAGCACGTCGGAGATCTCGTCAGTCAACAATTCTGTCACCTCGTTAGATAATCTATCCTTCTCAGATTCAAGTACCAACCGGGCCTGTTTCAGTTTATTAATACGGGTGGCGATTTTCTCGGAGTCTCCCGTTTGGATTGCATCCTTGGTAAATGCCCGCAGAATAGTAACTCTATCCGGTAAATTCTGAAGTTCAGTGTCTGCGAGGGCGTTCACATCCACTTTTGAATCCACAACTTGTCTCCGATAGAACTCATATTCCTCTCCATTCGTTAGAATCCCCCAATTCACATCTTCATTCTTTAGATACGCGGCTAACTGTTCCCGATGCTTTTCAGTAAGTGATGTATCTACCCCTTTTGCTTCGATGAATGCGACAGGGGCTCCTTCTAACACCAACGCATAATCAACCTTATAAGTCTTCCCGAATGCTCTCACCGAATACTCAAGCTGTGTGTTTGTCGGAATTTCCCATCCAAGTAGCTCAAGAAAATCTCGCAGGACGGCCGCCTTTGTATTTGCTTCGTCCATCTGCGGTGAGGCCTCAATAACAGACTGAGCTCGCTCAACGTACTCTCTCACCGCTGGTTCGTCCATGACTATTTATCGAATGTTCAGGCCAGTGTTATCAAAGTAACCAACCTCCGATGCTTGAGGTGATAGATAGAGGCAATCTCTCAAGGCACGTACTTGATAATCATAATGGATGCAAGGCATAGTTTAGACCTCGTAGGAGAATTTAAATCACTTACAACCTCGGTGTACAGTTTAAGGGGAAGAAGGATTAATAGCGATAATAGATGAATATAGCGTGTAAGATATAGCGATGGACTCGCCGGGATTTGAACCCGGGGCCTCTCCCATGCCAAGGGAGTGATCTAC
>CAYTAG010000080.1:0-13799 GCA_964435625.1 uncultured Halobacteriales archaeon
GGACGTAGAGGTCCTCCCACTTGCGCCGGCGCTTCTTGACGATCATCACGTCCGGCAGGAACTCCTTGCGGTACAGCAACAGGATGAACGCCAGCGTGACGAACGTCGCGCCCAGCAGGCCACCGAGGAACATGTTCCCGGTCGGCGTCCGCCCCCAGCCGACCACCAGCCCGTAGGTGAACAGGCCGACGAACACGACCTCGATGGCCGTCAACAGGACGATCCCGATCATCGCTGCGGTGCTCTCCCTGGCCGGTTCGTACCGGTGGATGTCGCCGTAGTCGCTTCCCGAAGTCGCCATGTCAGTCGTTCCCTCCTTTGGCGTGTGGCGAGGTCCCGTACTTCAACGCGAAGAACGTGAACACCAGCGAGACGACCACCATCAGCAACGCGCCGATCCCGACGAAGTGCGGGTGAAACGGGATGCCCATCTCCTCGACGCCCACCGGGCCGCTCTCCCCGCCGCCCGTACTCACGGTGGGGACATCTTCGCCGACGGCGACGGCGCCGAGCATCCCGAGGTTGACGTGGGGGTCACACTGGTATTTGGTGATGCCGGCCTCCGCCTCGGTGAACTCGAACTCGAAGTGGACGCCAGCGTCGCCGATGATGTCGGTCTGGAAGCTGGCGGGCCCCTCCTGGGCGTTGACGTTGTGGTCGCCGTTGCCCGACCACTCCCAGCGCACCGTCGTGCCGGGGTCGACCCACAGGCCCGCCGGATCGAACGCGTTCGTTCCGTCGTTGCCCTCCGCGCCGACGGTCACCGTCACCTCGCTCTCCCCGCGGGCGTCCTGGTAGCCCCCGTCGACGCCGTCCAGCCAACCGCCCCAGTCCGGCTGTTCGTCGCCTCCGTCCTCGCCGTCTTCCTCCTGGGCGGCAGCCGGCCGGGTGGCGGCTGCCGTCGCCGCCGTGGCGGCCCCGGCGCCGCTGGCTGCCGTCAAAAACTCCCGCCTCTTCATACGCGAAGGCTCCGAACCGTGTTCGCTTAAAGCCACCGAACTACCGCCGGGCGACGGGGACCGACCCGGACGGCGGCCAGAACGGCGTTTCGCCCTGGCGGTCAAAACAGCCCCTCGCTCTCGTCCAGCACGCGCGCCGGCCCTCCGGCCTCCCAGACGTGGGTCTCGACGCCGCAGTTAGCAACGGCCTCCTCGACCCGGTCGACGTGGCGCTCCGTGGTGTTGACGTAGACGCTGGCGCCGGTGTCCGTCGAGAAGTAGACGGGGACGCCCTCCTCGTTCCGGAGTCGCCGGACCGCGTCGAACACCGAAAGCGTCTCGGGCTGCCAGTAGACCCACCCCGCCGGGCCGGTCATCGTCGTCGCCGCCAGCGACAGCGAGTCGTGTTCCGCGAGTTCGAACGCCCGCTCGAACTCGCCCGCCCGGAGGGCGTCCCGCATCGTGGCGAGTTGAGAGTGGACGTGCGACAGGCGAGCCTCGAACATGTGGCTGTCGGCGGCCTCCTCGTGGGCCTGCTCGGTCTCCTTGTAGGCGGGTACAAGCGCGGCGACGACTCGCAGTTCGTCTTCCAGGGGGGTGTCGATCCGGTACGACCGGCAGTCCTCGTCGTTCAGTCCTGCCTCCAGGTCCGAGAAGCCGCCGGTGACCGCCCGGGCGGCCGACGCCGACCCGCGCCGGGCGATGGTCGACAGTTCGGGGTGGGTGAGGTCCAGGTCCGCCGCGGCCGCCAGCGCGGTCGCCGCCGCCGCGAACCCCGACGAGGACGATCCCAGGCCCACGTTGGTCGGGAAGTCGTTCTCGCTCTCCAGCCGGACGGGGTAGCTCGCGTGGTCGGCGTCCGCCAGTTCGCGCACGCGCGAAACGACACTACGAACCCGGTCGGCTGCGTGGCCGTCCAGGCGCTCGCCGTCGACGACGTACTCGTCGCCGTCGAGGCCGGGGTCGAACGCGACGGTCGTCGTCGTGCTGCTGGGCGCCGTGCAGACGCTGATGCTGTCGTGGTAGGGAAGCCGGAGGTCGTGGTCGACCATCCCGTGGTACTTGACGAGCCCCTGGATGGGGTGTGCCCTGGCGGTCGCCTTCATAGTTCCTTCGCCGGTCACCGCGGCCATAAATATCCCGGGTTGGGTCGGCCCCGGTTACCGGTCGAACTCCCGGCGGAGTTCCAGCCAGAACGCCACGAAGGCGCCGAGGCCCACGACCAGTCCGAGGCCGACCGCGACGGAGACCGGATAGACCTCGCCCAGCGTCCGCAGTCCACCCCAGATGGCAGCGACCGCGACCCCGAACGAGAGGACCGCGGCGCCCGCGAGTCGCTCGCGGTAGTTCAGGCGAGTCGGTCGGCGATGCTGTCGGCCACGAGGGTGCCGTCGCGGCCGGCCAACTTGAAACGACCGGCCACTGCGCTCGCCGGAACCGTCAGGTAAATCCCCGGGCCGACCGAGCGTCACGCCGATGAGCCGGACGCGTCTCGCCTCGCTGGGGCCGCTGGTGGCCGCCGCGCTCTGGGGCGGGATGTACGTCGTCAGCAAGTGGGGGTTCGGCGCGATCCCGCCGCTGATGCTGGCGTTCCTGCGGGTCCTGGTGGCGGCTGCAGTGCTGGTCCCCCTGGTCGTCGCGGTGAAGCCCTCGCGGTCGTTCTCCCGGCGGGACTACCGGGGGTTCGCGCTGCTGGGCCTCTGGGTGGCGCTGACGCTGGCGACCCAGTTCGTCGGGACCGACCTCACCAACGCCAGCCAGGGGTCGCTACTGACGGTGTTGACGCCCGTGTTCACGCTGGCGCTAGGGGTGGCGCTGCACGGCGAGGCGCTGACCGCCCGGAAGGTCGGCGGGATGGCGCTGGCGGGGGCCGGGACGGTCCTGGTCCTGGCGGGCCAGTACGACCTCTCGACGCTGTTCGGCGGCGGGGCCGTGGGGCCGGGGCTGTTGCTGGTGGCCAGCCTCGGGTGGGCGGCCTACACGGTCCACGGCAAGCGACTCGTCCGGACGTACTCGGCGCTGGAGACGGCCACCTACTCTGCGCTCGTCGCGGTCCCGCTGCTGGCGGCCCTCGTTCCGGTGGAGTTCCTGGCCAGGGGACTGGCGCCCGCCGACGTGCCCGTCACGCTCGGCGTCGTCGGTGCGGTGGTGTACCTCGGCGTGCTCTCGACGGCCGCGGCGTGGGTGCTGTGGTACGCGGGCCTGGAGACGCTGGACGCGGGCACCGTCGCCGTGTACTTCTTCGCACAACCGGTCGTCGGCGCGGCGCTGGGCGCCGTGCTTCTGGACGAACCGCTCGGCCCGCTGTTCCTCGCTGGCGGCGCGACGATGGCCGTCGGCGTCTACCTCGTCGACACCGCGGCGGGCGAAGCGGAACCCGGCCAGGCAGGCGACCGCCAGCGGGCGTGATCGTTCGAGGGGACGCAGGGAACTCGACGGCGATGCCTCGGGGGACTACTCCTCTTCGGCCTCGGCGCTGCCGCCCATCGTCTCTTTGACCTCCTGTTTCAACGCGTCGGTGATGATGGTCTCGTCGGGGTCGCGCTCGTCGCCGGCGGGGAGGTCGAACTGGAGTTCGCGGGTGTACTCGGGTTCGGCGCCCATCTCCGTCTTGATAATCGAGACGGCGTACTCCTGGCGGGCCTCGTCGACGGACATCTCGCCGGTGATGACGTCGTGGGCCAGGTTCAACGCCAGGACGTTCGCGACCTCCTGGTCGCATTTGGCGGCGAGTTCGCCGTTCGTCCGGTCGACGTAGACGCTGCCGTCGAACCGTCCGAGTTCGTCGAACTTTTCCGGCGGGACGTGGTAGTCGACGACCTGTTTGAGGTAGTCGGTGTGCTCCTTCGGGAAGTGGTGGGGAACGCCGTCCCGGTACAGTTCGGTCCGCTTCCACTGCCCGTTGCCGTACCAGAGTAACTCGCTCGGCGCGGCCTCGTGGGGCATGCCGTACGCGTCCGTCATCGTCTCGGCGATTTCGGCCGGTTCGTCCGGCCACTCCGCGATGATCTCTTCGACGGTTTGCCGGTCGACGGGGGTTTCGTTGGTAGCCATGTGAGGATGTGTCTTCCGCTCGTCCGTGTCGCTCGATGGTCTCGCTTTCGTTAGTGACGGAGCTACCGGCGTCTCCGACGTGGTTTTCGTCCGGGCGCAGGGACAAGAACCGGGGCGATAGTTCGTGCGACAACGACGCATTACGGCGACCGCCCGGCCACGACCGCGACGCGGTGCCGGGCCGGGTCGGCCCGGCGAGGCGTCCCCGAAAACGACGCGTCGTGACCGGGGGTCCGTCCGCCACGGAAGGGAGACCCGACCGGACGGAACTCTGACCTTACCGACCGACGGCCCGGTTCGACCGGGTGTTCGTCCGTGGGGCGGCACGCGGTCGACCGACGTTGCCAGTTCGACGGACGCCAGGCGACGCTTACGCTCGCCTAGGTCGACCTGAATGCGGCACTATCCCGTTCGTACCCGGCGCTCGGCGGCCGATGGACGCGCTCGCAAGCCGACTCGGCGATTACTCCACCGCCTCGACGCTCGACTCGGCCGACGCCGAGACGTCCCAGTTATATGAAAATATGTTCATATATCGAGACGTCGGCCGGTTCCGAACGGCTGATACCCCCGGCCCTCCAGATGCTGGACATGGGCACCCCTCTGGAGTCGCGCGAGGAGCAGGCCGCCGAGGTCGTCGACCGGCTCACCGAGACGTACCCGGACGCGACGATCACGCTGGACTTCTCGAACCGGCTGGAACTGCTGGTCGCGGTGATGCTGTCGGCCCAGAACACGGACGTCGGGGTCAACAACGTCACCGAGGACCTCTTCGAGAAGTACACCACGCCGGAGGACTACGCCGACGCATCCGTCGAGGAACTGGACGAGGACCTCTCCTCGATCAACTACCACCACAACAAGGCGAAGTGGATCAAGAGTTCCATGGAGGCCATCGTCGAGGAGCACGACGGCGAGGTGCCGGACACCATGGACGAGTTGACCGACCTCAAGGGCGTCGGCCGCAAGACCGCCAACGTCGTCCTCCAGCACGGCCACGACGTCGTGGAGGGCGTCGTCGTCGACACCCACGCCAAACGGCTCTCGCGCCGCCTGGGCATCACCGAGGAGGCGACCCCCGAGAAGATCGAAGAGGACCTCATGGGGGTCGTCCCCGAGGAGCACTGGCAGCAGTACACCCACCTGCTGATCGCCCACGGCCGGGAGATCTGCACCGCGCGCAACCCCGCCTGCGGGGACTGCGTGGTCGAGGACCTCTGCCCGTCCTCGAAACTGGATCACGAGGTCGACCTCGCCAGCGGCGAACCCTGGGACGAGTAGCGATTCGCGAGTAGCGGTTCGTGGGTGTGGCTACGGCGTATCGACGTCGTGTATTTGATCGTGGGTCCGGGAACGGGTCTTCTGTCGACCGGTCTGTTTCGCAGCAACCGGGCGACTAGGGATATCCTCGCCCTCCCCAACCGCGGGCTCGGGCCGGCGCCCGCCAGTTGAGGGCGCCGGCCCTCCCCCGGCCACCGTCGGAGACAAGCTCCGACGAGCCTCCGCTCGTTTCACTCGCGGAGACCTCGCGCGCGTTGCTCGCGCGCGCCGTGAAATCAAGTTCGGCAGCGTGTCGCCCGCGGTTGAATTCGGTGGCGTGCGGCCCACGGTTGCGTCGTCGATCATTACGAGCGATTCCGCCGCTACGCCCAGTAGACCACGTAGTACCTGATCGTGCCGGCGACGTACGCCAGCAGCCACAGGAAGAGGAAGCCGAACACGCCGATGCGGAGGCGGGCGCGCCAGGCGCTCATGTCGGGGTGGAGGTCGTTCACGTCGGCGTCCGGGTCGGGGTCGCGGTAGCGTTCGGCCTCGCGTTTGACCTGGAAGATGCGGTAGATGCCCGTCAGCGCGAACAACAACAGGGCGTACGCCTGCGCGCCGAAGAAGGCGTGCAGGAACAGCAGTTGCCGGGCGATCAACCGGTCGGGAAACCGCGGGAGCATCCACAACAGGATGGGCGCCGTCGTCAGCGCGAGGCCGGCACCGATCCACGTCAGGTGCGTGGTCAACACGTCCCAGGAGACGACGTCGGCGGTCAAGATCACGCGGACGCCCTGCAGGAAGACGGTAAACGCCGCCGTGAGGACCAGAAGCGTCGCCGTCGCGAGGACCACCGACCGGACCATGCGCGATCCTTCGATCACGCCAGCGTTAAAAGGCGCGGAAACGGCACGGGAGTCGGCGACCGGCCACGGCGCGTCGGACCGGAGCGCGCCGGTCGCAACCGTCACGCTAACGGATACCCGGCGAAAACGTCCGGACGATGAGCGATCCCTCCGACGAACGGGTCGGCGACGACGGGGCGACGACGGGCGAGCAGGCGGCCTCCGCGGACCCGGAGGGAGCGGACCTGGAGGCGTTGCGCGAGCAGGTGGCCGAGAAGTACGACTTCGAGTCGTTCGGCCCGGCCGAGATGGACGAGATGACCGTCGACGAGTGGGAGGTGGCCTTCGACGACGACGCCTGGGTCACGGGCCGGGAGTTGCTCGACCGCGTGGAGGCGGACCTCCGGTCCCGGGTGGCCGACCGCGACGTATTCGCGGTCGTCGAGCGGACGGCCGACGGCGACCGCCTGGTCGCGTACTCCGAGCGGAGCTACGCGGTCGTCCACCCCGACGGCACCGTCGAGGGCGAAGGCGCGGTCTTCCAGGACGTCAAGCCGACCGTCGCGCTCGCCTCGATGCCGGAGTACGACGTGCCCGAAGATCCCCCGGAGGAGGGTCTCCCCGAACCGGAGTCCGTCCCCGTCGAGACCGGCGGCCTCGGCAACGTCATGTTGCAGGTGGTCTCGGCCGTCCTCGGAATCGCCGCGCTCGTGCTGTTCGGGGCGACGCTGACGACGGACCTCGGCGGCGCGACCATCGTCGCTGTGTTCGTCGGCTTCCTGTTTCTGGTCGTCGCGGTCGCGCTGGTCCTGGCGGTCGCCAACTCCCGGCTGTCGGCCCGGTACCGCGCCGAGGAGTACCGCGACCGCCTCCGCGGCGCCGGCGTCGGCCGCGGCGAGCGCCCGGACTTCCTGCCCGTCGACGACTCCGAGTTCGAGGAGTGACTGCTCCAGCACCTCTTTAACCGTCGGCCCGATACTCCCCGGCAATGCGCGTGGCGATCCTGGGCGCCGGATACGCCGGCCTGACCCTGGCCCGACGGCTGGCCGACTCGCTTTCCGACGCCGAACTCGTCGTCGTCGACGACACCGGCACCCACCTCGTCCAGCACGAACTCCACCGGGTCGTCCGGCGGCCCTCGCTGGCCGAGCACCTCGAACTGCCGCTGGCGGACCTGCTACCCGACGCGACGATCCGCGAGGCCCGGGTCACCGACGTCGACCCGGAGGCCGACGTCGCCACCCTGGACGACGGCGAGCGACTGGAATACGACGTCGGGGCCGTCTGCCTCGGGGCCAGGACGGCGTTCTACGACCTGCCGGGCGTCCAGCAGCACGCCACGCCCCTGAAGCGCGTCTCGGACGCCCGGGAGATCCGCGAAGGATTCCTCTCGATTCCCGAGGGCGGCCGGGTGGTGGTCGGCGGCGCCGGCCTCTCGGGCATCCAGGTCGCGGGCGAACTCGCCGCCCTGGCCCGCGAGGAGGACCTCGACCGGTCGGTCACCCTGCTCGAACAGGCGGAGTCGGTGACCCCCGGCTTCCCCGAACCGTTCCAGCAGGCGGTCCACGAGGCCCTGGTCGAACGGGACGTCGAGGTCCGGACGGGCGCACCGGTCGAGGCCGCCGACGCCGACGCCGTGACGCTGGCGGGCGGCGAGCAGGTGCCCTACGACCAGTTCGTCTGGACAGGCGGCATCCGGGGGCCGGACGCGTTCGACGGCGAGCGCCCCTCGGTCCGGGGGACGCTGTCGCTGACCGAGCGGACCTTCGTCGTCGGTGACGCGGCCCGGATCGTCGACGGCGACGGCCAGCGGGTGCCCGCGACCGCACAGGCGGCGATCCGGGCCGCGCGGGTCGTCGCACGCAACGTTGAGCGACTGGTCGAGCAAGACGACGACGCCGTCTTCGAGCCGCGGCTGGACCGGTTCGTCTTCGAGCCCCGCGGCTGGCTGGTCAGCGTCGGCGACGAGGTGGTCGGGAAGGTCGGCCCGAGGGTGGTGACAGGCCGCCCGGCGAAGGTGCTCAAGACGACGACCGGCGCGCAGTACCTGACGTCCGTGGGCGCGGCCAGGGACGCCCTGGAGGTCGTCTACGAGGAACTCGGGTTGACGGAGTGACTCGCTGGCGAAGAGCTAACCCGCTGGCTCCGCTAGCGTGGATACGGATGAGCGAGGACGCCCGTCCCGACGACGGTCGCGGCTCCGAGAGTCACCCGACCGACGAGGAGCAGACCGAGTCGGAGTGGCACTTCTGGTTGATCGCTCTCCTGGTCATCGCCGGGGCCCTCCTGGTCGTGTTCCCGCCGGGGTTCTGGCCCGAGATCGGCTTCGCACTGATCGGATTCGCCGTCGTCGGCTGGATCGCCAAGACGGTGATCGAGCGGACGGAGTAGTCGTTTACCGGGCACCAAACTGTAATGAGGCCGGGCCGCCAGTGGGTTCGTGATGAGCACAGCGACTCCGCCGACCGACCACGGGCGACCGACGTAACGATGGCAGAACACGACGTCACCCTCACCGTGAACGGCAGCGAGGAGGAGTTGACCGTCGAGTCCCGGACCCTGCTCGTCCACGCCCTCCGGGACCGGCTCGGCTACACCGGCCCGAACGTGGGCTGCGAGTGGGGCAAGTGCGGCGCCTGTACCGTGCTGCTCGACGGCGAGGCCGTCAAGTCCTGCAACGTCCTGGCGGTCCAGGCCGACGGCAGCGAGGTGACCACCGTCGAGGGGCTGGCCGAGGACGGCCTCGGGCCGATCCAGGAGAGTTTCCGGGAGGAACACGGCCTCCAGTGTGGCTACTGCACGCCGGGGATGGTGATGACGACCGAGGAGTTGCTCGACGAGCAGCCGGACCCCTCCCGCGAGGAGGTCCGTGACGCGCTCAAGGGCAACATCTGTCGCTGTACCGGCTACCAGAACGTCGTCGACGCAGTCGAGACGGCCGCCGGGAAGCTGGCCGACGACGAGGAAGCCGGCGGGCCGACCGCGCCCGCCGGGGAGGACTGAGATGTTCCCGCCCGAGTTCGACTACCGGCGGGCGGCCAGCGTCGAGGAGGCGCTTTCCCTGCTGGCCGACGACGGCGCGCGCGTCCTCGCCGGCGGCCAGTCGATGATCCCCGAACTGAAGACCGGGCAGGCCGCCCCGGGAACGCTGGTCGACGTCGGCGACCTGGACGCCCTCACCGGGATCGACGTCGGGGAGCGCGAGACGGCCGTCGGCGCGATCACGACGTACGCCGAACTGGCCGGGGCCGACGAACTGTGGGAGCACGCGCCCGTCCTCGCGGAGGCCGCGACGGAACTCGGCGACCGCCAGGTGCGAAACCGCGGGACCATCGGCGGGAACCTCGCGCAGGCCGACCCCGACGGCGACCTCCCGGCCGCAGTCGTCGCAGCGGATGCGACGATTGTGGTCCGGGGCCGGGACGGCGAGCGCGAAATCCCGGCGGGAGATTTCTTCGTCGGCGACGGCGAGACAGTCCTCGACGACGAACTCGTGACGACCGTCCGGGTCCCGCACGCAGACGGCGGCGTCTACGTGAAGAAGGAACACCCCGCCACGGGGTACGCCATGGTCGGCGTCGCGGCCGTCGTCGAAGTGGACGGCGGGGACACCGTGAGCACCGTCGGGGTCGCAGCCAACGGCGTCCAGCCCCACGCAGTGCGCCTGCCGTCGGTCGAGGAGGCACTCAGCGGCGGCCCAGTGACCGACGAGGCAATCGAGGCGGCCGCGGAACAGGCGCCCGACGACCTCGATTCTGAGGCCATCCCGTCCGACCCGTACGCCTCCGGGGAGTTCCGGGCGAACCTGCTTTCGACGTACGCCGAGCGCGCCCTTGCGCGGGCCGTCGAGCGAGCGCGCGGGACCGGCGATTCGACGGCTACCGACGGAGGTGGTGGTCGATGAGCAGCCAGCAACTCCTCGAACGCGAGCAGGAGCGCGAGACGCTGGTCGGGGAAGGACGACGGCGCCGAGAGGACGAGGCGCTGCTGACCGGCAACGCCCGGTACACCGACGACGTCGACGCCCCGGGGCTGGTCCACCTGGCGTTCGTCCGCAGCGAACACGGCCACGCCCGCATCGAGGGGATCGACCGAACGGCCGCGACCGAGATGGAGGGCGTCCTCGGCGCCTTCACCTGGGACGACGTGGCGGGCTCGATTCCTGGGGTGCTCCCGGTCTCGAACTCGGCGCTGGACTGCGAGGTCCCGGGCCACCCCGTCCTGGCGCGCGAGAGGGTCCGGTACCACGGCCAGCCGGTCGCCGCGGTCGTCGCGGAGGACCGCTACAGCGCGGCCGACGCAGCGCGGGCGGTCGAGGTGGACTACGATCCGCTTCCCGCAGTGGTCGATCCCGTCGAGGCGACCGACGAGGGCGCACCGACCATCTTCGCGGACGCCCCCGACAACGTGGCCGTCGTGACGGAACTGGGCGACGAGGACGCGACCGACGAGGCCTTCGAGGCGGCCGACCGGACGGTCGACCTGGACCTCGTCAACAACCGGCTGATTCCCTCGGCCATCGAGCCGCGGGCCGCCGTGGCGCGGTGGGACGAGGGCGACGGCCGGTTGACCGTCGAGATGACCAGCCAGTCGCCCCACGGCCACCGGAGCAAGCTCTCGCACACCCTCGGCCTGCCCGAGCGGAAGATCAGAGTGATCTCGCCGGACGTCGGCGGCGGCTTCGGACACAAGGGCCACCACCACCCCGGCGAGGCGATGGCGTCGTGGGCCGCGATGGAACTGGACCGACCGGTGAAGTGGGTCGCCACGCGCTCGGGCAACTACCTCGCGGGCGCGCACGGTCGGGATCACGTCACCCACGCCGAACTCGCGGTCGACGACGACGGCACGATCAGGGGGCTGCGCGCCGAGACCAGCGCCGCCGCGGGCGGCTACTGCCTCGGCCACGGCGCGGCGATGCCCGGCTTCTACGGCCGATTGCTGTCCGGCCAGTACGACGTGGACGCCATCTACTGCGAGACGACGTCGGCGTTCACCAACACCGCGCCGATCCACTCCTACCGCGGCGCCGGCCGGCCGGAAGCCATCTACGTCACGGAGCGACTGGTCGACGCCGCCGCCCGGGAACTCGGCGTCGACCCCGCCGAGTTGCGCCGGCGCAACCTGGTCGAGGAGTTCCCCCACGAGACGCCCGTCGGCTCGGAGTACGACAGCGGCGACTACGGAACGGCGCTGGACAGGGCACTGGAGGCCGTCGACTACGGGAGTCTGCGCGAACGCGAACGCGACGACGACGGGCGCTATCTCGGCGTCGGCCTGGCGAACTACGTCGAGTCCACTGGCGGCGGCTACGAGAGCGGCGTCGTCCGGGTTCATCCGGACGGGAGCGTCGCGGTGCTGGCGGGCAGCCACTCCCACGGCCAGGGCCACGAGACGACGTACGCGCAACTCGTGGCCGACGAACTGGAGGTCCCCTACGAGGACGTCGACGTCGAGGAGGGCGACACCGGGGCGGTACCGACCGGGACGGGCACGTTCGGGAGCCGTAGCACCATCGCGGCGGGCAACGCCGTCGTCGAGAGCGCCGCCGAGGTGCTGGCGAAGGCTCGTCGGATCGCCGCCCACGAACTCGACGTCGATCCCGCGGACGTTGCGTACGAGAGCGGGGAGTTCCGCGTCGAGTCCGGCGGAAAGGGATCGAACGGCGATTCGATCTCGTTCGCGGACGTCGCGGACGCGGCCTACGGCTACGGCCTCCCCGAGGACCTGGAACCGGGGCTGGAGGCCACCTCGTTCTACGAACCCGAGGGCACGGCCTACACGTTCGGCACCCACGCGGCGGTCGTCGCGGTCGACCCCGATACGGGTGCGGTCGAGATCGAGCGCTACGTCGCGGTCGACGACTGCGGCGAGCGGATCAACCCCACCATCGTCGAGGGGCAGGTCCACGGCGGCGTCGCCCAGGGCATCGGCCAGGCCCGGTCGGAGGTGACCGCCTACGACGGGGACGGCACGCTGCTGACCGACCGGATGCAGGACTACGGCATCCCCCGGGCCGGCCACCTGCCCGACTTCGAAACGGAAGCGACAGTCACGCCGAGTCCCCGGAACCCCCTCGGGGTGAAAGGCATCGGCGAGGCGGGGACCATCGCCGCCCCGCCGGCAGTCGTCAACGCGGTCGTCGACGCGCTCGCGCCGCTGGGCGTCGACCACGTCGATCTGCCGGTCACCGACGAGACCGTCTGGCGAGCCATCGAGGACGCCCCGTGACTGCCCGCCGTGTGCCGTCCGACCGCCGGCCGGTGGTTACTCGATCTCGACCCTGGCGTCGCCGACCACCCGGATCCGGAGGTCCCGGTACTCGAAGGAGACCTCCGCGCCGGGCGCCTGGAGCACCCTATCGAGGGCGTCGCCATCGATGACCTCGAACAGCGGCGGAAGGTCCGTCGGGTCGTCGTCCAGGTGGTCGGCCACGGCCTCGGCCACCGCCACGCTCGGCGATTCGTCCGCGACGATCGGACGCGTCGAACTGGCCCCTCGGTCCATAGCCTTACCTCTTGCGGGACCGTGCATAAATCTCGGGATTCGCCGCCGGCGTACGGCCCGTGCTCGTCCGGGGGACCGGGACGGACGCGGTCGTCAGTCCGCCGGTTCGGGGCGCCCGGAGGCGGTGGCGCCCGGCAGCGACGGGAGGTCGAGGTCGGCCCGGCGGAGGAACTGCGCGTTGATCGCGACGACGACCGTGCTCAGCGACATCAGGAGTGCGCCGACGGCCGGCGACAGCAGGATTCCCCACGGCGCGAGCACGCCCGCGGCCAGCGGGATGGCGAAGACGTTGTAGCCGGCGGCCCACACGATGTTCTCCTGCATCTTCCGGTAGCTCGCCCGGCTCAGTTTGACGAGGCGTACGACGTCCATCGGGTTGTTCCCCACGAGGATGACGTCGGCCGACTGGACCGCGACGTCGGTCCCGCTCCCGATGGCGATGCCGACGTCGGCCCGGGTCAGCGCGGGCGCGTCGTTGACGCCGTCGCCGACCATCGCGACGAGTTTCCCCTGGTCCTGGAGTTCCTGCACCTTCTCGTCTTTGTCCCCGGGGAGCACCTCGGCGAACACCGTGTCGATGCCGAGGTCGGCGGCCACGGCTTCGGCGACGTCCCGGGAGTCGCCGGTCAGCATCGCGACCTCGATGCCGAGGTCCTGGAGCGCGTCGACGACCCGGTAGCTCTCCTCGCGGACGACGTCGGCCATGGCGAAGGCGGCGATTGGCTCGCCGTCCCGGAGCAGGTACACGACCGTCCGCGCGTTCCGGCCGGCCTCGTCGGCGAACGTCCGCAGTTCGGGCGGGACGTCGCGTTCGAGGTACGACAGGAGGTTCGGGCCGCCGACGTGGACGTCAGCACCGTCGACCCGCGCTCGGACGCCCCGGCCCTTCATCGCCTCGAAGTCGGTCGCCGCCGGCGCGTCGATCCCTCGCTCGTCGGCCGCCTGCCGGATGGCGCGGGCGATCATGTGCTCGGAGTCGCCCTCGACGGCGGCGGCCAGCGCCAGCGCCTCGCGCTCGTCGACGCCGTCTCGCGGCTCGTCGCCGCTCGACGTTCCGGCGGTGCTCCGCGCCGCCCCGTCGACGGTCGCCATGTCGACCACGCCGTGTTCGCCCTCGGTGAGCGTCCCCGTCTTGTCGAAGATGATCGCGTCCAGATTCCGCGCCTCCTCCATCGCTATGCGGTCGCGGACT
>CAYTAG010000081.1:0-13777 GCA_964435625.1 uncultured Halobacteriales archaeon
CGCAGCGTCGCCATCGTCACCCGGGAGGCGTGCAAGTACTACGACGTGGACCTCTCGGACGTGACCGTCGCCGTCCAGGGGTTCGGCAGCGTCGCCGCGAACGCCGCGCGGCCGCTCGACGACTGGGGCGCGACCGTCGTCGCCGTGAGCGACATCAACGGCGCCGCGTACGATCCCGAGGGGATCGATACCCACGCGATCCCTTCCCACGACGAGGAACCGGAGGCGGTGACGAAGTACGCGGCCGACACGATCAGCAACGAGGAACTGCTGACCCTCGACGTCGACGTCCTGATCCCGGCCGCGGTCGGGAACGTGTTGACGGAGGACAACGCGGACGAGGTCCGGGCGGACCTGGTGGTCGAAGGGGCGAACGGGCCGACGACGTCCGCGGCCGACGACGCCCTCCGGGAGCGGGACGTCCCCGTCATCCCCGACATCCTGGCGAACGCCGGGGGCGTGACGGTGAGCTACTTCGAGTGGCTCCAGGACATCAACCGCCGCAAGTGGTCCCACGAGGAGGTCAACGAGGAACTCGAAACGGAGATGCTCGCCGCCTGGGGCGAGGTCAAATCCGAGTTCGACGACCGGAACGTCTCGTGGCGGGACGCCGCCTACGCCGTGGCGCTGTCGCGTCTCGCGGACGCCCACGACGCCCGCGGCCTCTGGCCGTAACCCACCAGAGGAATGTCTGCCACAATCGAACTCCGGGAGATCGACGACGTGCCCGGGGACGCCCGGGTGTGCCACTACGACGAGTTGGCCCCGCCGGCGAAGGAACGCCTGGTCGCGTTCGTCGACGGCGACGCGCCGACCGTCGAGCGGGACGCCGCCGGCGGCCTCGACCGCTACGACGTCGTGAAGTACACCGACTACTACGAGGTCGTCGTTCGCTGACGCGGGGCCGAACGGGCCGCGAGACGCGACGCCGGATCGGCGTCGTTACGCTCCCCCGGCCACCGATCCGTCGCTCTACCCGAAACGCCGGTCTCCATCACCCGACCGTGACCGTCAGCGTCTCCCGGACGGGGTGCAGCGGCAACTCGGGGAACGACACCTCGACGGCGAAGGTGAGGTCGTCGCCGCTGGCGGCGGCCGCGACGGGGACGGTCACCTCGCCGAGGTAGGCGTCGGACTCGGTCATCTCGACGCCGTTGACGGTCGCGCGCACGCCAGCGTTCGCACCCTCGCCGCGGCTGCGGATCGTCACCTCCCCGAGGACGCGGTCGCCGGCCGCGACGGCGTCGGGGACGTCCCACTCGACGGCGACCTGGGGCAGCGACTCCGCGCTCTCGACGACGCCCTCCGCGACCCCTTCCGAGAGGCCGGCGTCGACCAGGCCCTCGACGCCGGCCTCGCGCACGTCCGCCGGCGAGGTGAGGCCTTCGCCGGCGAGTTTCTGGGCGCGGCCCGCGCCGATGCCGTCGATGGCGGTCAGCCCCACCGCGTCGTGGCTGACGCCATGCTCCACGCGGGCCTCCACGCGTCGAGCGAGGTTCGCCGCGCGGGCGCCCGCGAACCGTTCGAGGAACGCCCGGAGCGCGGCGAGCAACCGGAGGGCGTTCTGCCGGATGACCCAGGCGTCGCTGCGGAGTTCGGCGGGGGTCGTCCCGGTCATCGACGACTGCAGGATCGCTAGCACCTTGCGCGTGCCGGCGTCCAGGTCCGAGCCGACCCCCGAAAGCACCGCGTCGACGGCGTCCCGTTCGTCGCTGCGGGCGCTGACGCTGTCGAACTCCGCGGCGCCGGCCACCCGCTCCAGGATCGCGTCGACGCCGACTCGCTCGCGGTGGGCGAGGTCCCGGAACCGCTCTGCGGTCTCCAGCCGGAGGTAGTACTTCGAGGTGAGCAGCCCCAGCGACGTCGCATCGACCGCGAGGTCCGGGCCGGTCTCGACGAACCCCCGGTCCACCAGATCCTCCAGGGTCGTCCGGACCCGTTCGCGGAGGTTCGCCACGTCGTACCGCTCGGGAACGCTGTGGGCGCGGTAGTAGTAGTAGGTCGTCTCCAGCCAGTCCATCACGTCTTCCAGATCGCGGACGGTGCCCATGGCGATCTCGGCGTTGAGGTGTGCGTCCAACCGTTCGGCCAGCCTGGACTCGATCTCGGTGCCCTCCCGGAGCAGTCGCCGGTACTTGTCGGCCTCCGAGCGGTCACAGATCACCCAGCCGTAGCCGACGTCGTCGTAGCCCGGCCGGCCCGCGCGGCCGAGCATCTGGAGGACGTCCAGCGGACTCATGTCCACCTCGCCCTCCAGGGGGTCGTGCAGTTTCGTGTCCCGGATGACGACGCAGCGGGCGGGGAGGTTCACGCCCCACGCCAGCGTCGAGGTCGAGAACAGCAACTGGACGTGGCCCTCGCGGAACCACTCCTCGATCAGGTCCTTGTCGGCCTTCGAGAGGCCGGCGTGGTGGAAGGCCACGCCGTCCAGCACCGACTTCCGGAGGGTCTCGTTGCTCAACTCCTTGGCCTCGTTGTGGAAGTCGTAGTCCCCGCGGACGCCCATCGGGAGGTCGCGCTCGGCGGCCTCGTCGCGGGCCTTCTTGGCCGCCTGGACGGTGTCGCCCCGCGAGGAGACGAAGATCAGCGCCTGACCGCCGTCCCGGACGTGTGGCTCCGCCAGATCCAGCGCCCGGTACAGGCGGCGGTACTTGTCCGCGAAGGAGTTCTCGCCGTGGGTGTAGGTGCGCACCCCCGTCTCCAGGTCGACCGGCCGGTACTCGTCGTCGAAGTTGAACGTGCACTCGTCCGGGGCGTCTAGCCAGGCGGCGACGTCCTCGACGTTCGGCAGCGTCGCCGACAGCGCGACGATCCGGGGGTCACAGAGCCGCCGGAGCCGCGAGACGACGACCTCCAGGACGCTGCCCCGGCGCTCGGAATCCAGCAGGTGGACCTCGTCGATGACACAGCAGTCGATTTCGGCGATGAAGTCGTACCGCCGGGTGTCGTGCTTGCGGCTGGCGGAGTCGGCCTTCTCGGGGGTCATCACCAAGATGTCCGCGCGGCGCGCGCGCCTGGGGTTGAGGTCGCGCTCGCCAGTGACGACGTACACCGAGTAGCCCAGGTCCTCGAAGCGGTCCCACTCGCTCTCCTTCTCGTTGGTGAGCGCCCGCAGCGGGGCCACGAACAGGGCGGTGCCGCCCGCCTGGAGGGTCCGGCAGATCGCTAGCTCCGCGAGCGCGGTCTTGCCGCTGGCGGTCGGCGCCGAGGCGACGACGTTGTCGTCGCCGTCCAGCAGGACGGACAGCGCCTCCCGCTGCATCCGATTGAACTCCTCGAACCCGAACGCGTCGGCGAACTCCGGAACGACCTCGGCGACCTTCACGGGACGTTCACCGGTGGCCGCGACCAAAGGCGTTACCGTTCCGGGCCGGCGGCGCGGCCCCGGGGCCGCGCCGCGGGGACGCGACGACGTGTGGCAACCGCGTCAGTCTCCGGACGCCGCGTCAGTCCTCGGGCGCTGTGTCAGTCCCCCGGCGCCGCGTCGCTGACCTCCTTCGCGGCGCGCTCGAACATGCCGCGGTTGGACGTGTAGTAGTAGTACCCGCCCGCCCCGACCGCGGCGACGACGTTGGAGATGGTGACCGCCCAGAAGGGTCCGTAGACGCCGTGCCCTAGGACGAACGCGCCGACCGCGGCGACCGGTAGCCGGACCGCCCAGTACTTCAGCAGGTTCGCCACCATGCTGACGCGAGTTTTGCTGGCACCGTTGAACCCGGCGGTGAACAGGTACATGGCGCCGATGGCCCAGTAGCTCAGCGCGAGGATGATCAGGTAGTCGACGGTCAACGCGAGCGCCGTCCCCGAGATGTCCGGAACGAACGCCCGTATGAGCGGTTCGGGGGCGACCATCTGGACGACACCGATGAGGGTGAGTCCGCCGCCCGCGAGGACGACGCCGATCCAGGTCGTCCGGCGGGCGCGGTCGGGGTGTTCGGCCCCGAGGTTCTGGCCGACGACGCTCTGGGCGGCCTGCTGGATGCCCTGTGCGGGGATGAACGCGACGCTCGCAACGCGGGCGCCGATTGTGTACGCCGTCAGTCCCGCCGCACCGCCGGCGGTGCCGATGATGCCGACGATGATCAAACGGACGCCATCCCGGCCCAGGTTCTGGATCGAGATCGGCCCGCCGACGTCGGCCAGCCGATAGAACTCCGCGAGCCGGATGGAGACTGCGTCGCGGGTGAGCGTGAACGAGTCCCGCAGCCCCAGTGCCATCCCCAGCGCGACCAGGAAGCCGCTGGTGTATGCGAACACCGACGCGAGCGCGGCCCCCTCGATGCCGAGGTCCGGGAACGGCCCCCAGCCGAAGATGAGGAACGGGTCGAGCGCGATGTTGACGACGACTGCCGTGACGTTGATGTAAAACGCCGCACGCGTGTCGCCCCACCCGATGAACCCGTACTCGAGGACGTCGCTCATCGCCACCATGGGGAATCCGAGCGCCAGCGTCGCCAGGTACGTCGACGCGAGCGGTAGCACGTCCCCCCCGGGATTGAGCAGGCTCAGCGCCTCCTCGGTGAACAGCATTACCAGGGCACTCACCACGACCGCGATGACCACGCCGAAGACGATACCGTGAATCGCGATTCGGCGGGCACCGGTCAGGTCGTCGGCGCCGTATCGCTGCGAGACCAGTACCTGGGTCCCCATCGCTGGCAGAAAGATGATGACCGCGTACACGATGGACACCACCGGATAGTTCACGCCGATGGCGGCGACGGCATTCTCACCTAACCGCCCCACCCAGAAGGTGTCGACCACCTGTTGGGTGACCTGAAAGAGGTTCTGTAGCACCAGCGGGGCCGCAAGCAGTACCAGCGTCTTAGAGAGCGGCCCCTCGGTTATCTCTTTCCGTGAGACGTCGAACATATTTCGCCTACGTTGGTCTAAATAAACTTCGGGTTCCATCCATATTGAAAGTTCCCATTGGCCGCCGAACGCGCACGAGCGCCTCGCGTGGTCCCCGGTCCGGTTCAGGTGGGTGACTCCCGGGCGCCGGTGGCGCTCCGCGACGTACCCGCCGCCGCCAAAGATTTATATTCTGGAGTATAATACTGTACATTCCGAAGTATTGGATCGCCGGGAACCGACCGCTGGATTTCGACGTGGATCGGGGGGCGCTCCCGACCGGAGTTCCCCTGGCTTTTAGGCGCCGGCCCCCGTCCTGTCGAGTGATGAGTCGCGCGCGCAAGCCGGAGTGGCTGAAGATGCGGCCACCCCGGGGCGAGCAGTTCACCGACGTCAAGCGGACGCTCCGCGAGCACGACCTCAACACGGTCTGTGAGGAGGCCAACTGCCCGAACCTGGGGGAGTGCTGGTCCGGGCGAGGCGGCTCCGGGGACGGCGGGACGGCCACGTTCATGCTGATGGGCGACCGCTGCTCGCGCGGCTGTAACTTCTGTGACGTCGAGACCGGCGGAATGGAGCCACTTTCCCCCGACGAACCGGCGAACGTGGCCAGCGCCGTCGCGGAGATCGGACTGGACTACGTCGTCCTCACGTCGGTCGACCGCGACGACCTCCCCGACCAGGGCGCCGGCCACTTCGCCGAGACCATCCGCGAGATCAAGGATCGACACCCTGGCATCCTCGTGGAGGTGCTGATCCCGGACTTCCAGGGCGAACAGCACCTCGTTCGGAAGATAATCGACGCGGAACCGGACGTGATCGCCCACAACGTCGAGACGGTCGAGCGCCTCCAGTGGCCCGTGCGGGACCGCCGGGCCGGCTACGAGCAGTCGCTGTCGGTGCTGGAGCAGGTGTCCCGGGAGTCCGACGTCTACACGAAGACCTCCCTGATGCTCGGCGTCGGCGAGTACCATCACGAGATCTACCAGACGCTGTCGGACCTCCGGGAGGCCGACGTCGACGTGGTGACGCTGGGGCAGTACCTCCAGCCCTCCCGGACCCACCTCGACGTCGAGCGGTACGTCCACCCCGACGAGTTCGAAACGTGGCGACGGGTCGCCGAGGAGGAGTTCGGCTTCCTGTACTGCGCCTCGGGTCCGATGGTGCGCTCGTCGTACAAGGCCGGCGAACTGTTCGTGGAGGCGGTGCTGCGGGAGGGCAAAAGCGTCGAGGAGGCGCGGCAAGCCGCGCGTGCAACGAGCGCACGCGACTGACGGCGCCGCTGGCGGGGATTGATCCTTCCGACTCCGCCGCGAACATCGTAGCCCCGACACGAACCACCGGGTTGCTATCGAGCAAAACCTTAAATGAAATCGGGAGAGTATCTCTTCCCGTGAGCGAGAACGACCGGGACGAGCGAGGCCACTTTCAGCGCGAGCACGGCGACCGCGAGTTCCTCGAAGCGGTCGCCGACCGCGAACCGGCCGGGACCACGGAGATCGCCGAAGCGGTAGGTGTGACCCGACAGAACGCCGATCAGCGGCTACGGCAACTCGAAGACGACGGAAAAGTCATCAGCAAGAAGATCGGCACCTCCCTGGCCTGGCGTCTGGCCGACGGACAGGTCGTCGTCCAGCCGGTCAATCCGGACGACGACTTCTGGGACGCCGAGACGTATACCGGTGAACCGATGAGTGCCGAGGACGTCGACGACGTACTCTATAGCTAGTGATGTCGTCCCCGCCGGAGCCGCTGTTCGTCGACACCGCCGCGTTCTTCGCTCGCTTCAACGAGCGCGCTACCGAACACGAACGGGCCCGGATGATCTTTCAAGGTATCCTGTCCGGCGAACTCCAGTACGCGCCACTGTTCACGAGCCGCTACGTGCTCGTCGAACTGGGGACGCTGATGCTCCGAAAGGTCGGCCACCGTCCAGCAGTGAACGCGCTCACCACGATCCGTGAGGCCGACAGCTTCAACGTCCTCGCGGTCGACGGAGACGTGTTCGACCGCACCTGTACACAGTTCGGCCGATACGACGACCAGCAGATCTCGTTCGTCGATCACTCCAGTGCCGTCCTCGCGGCCGAACGTGGGATCGACCACGTGTTCACGTTCGACAGGGACGATTTCCGGACCATGGGCTTCACCGTCGTTCCCGCCGATACCGGTGACAGCACCGTCGACGAAGAGCCAGCGATGATGGCGTGAGCCACCGCTACCCTGGGGACCTGCTGGTGAGTCGACGGGACGCCGGGGAACGGACCGGGTGGGCGAGAACTGCCCGAACGTTCAGTGAACCGGGGAAAAACTCGCGTGGAGTTGCGACGAACGCCCGCGAGATCGTCCGTCCCTGGATGGACGAACAGTTCTGTGGGCGAGAACTGAACGCGTTTGTGAAAGCATCGCAAATATGGGGTTGATAGTAAATTATTTACGAAAATCATATAACGCGAGCGAGCGACGTACTTCACATGGTACGGAGGGTCCCACCGTGAGCGTGCTACAGCGCGACCCCGACGAGAAGGTGCAGGTCCTCGACGAGGACGGGGAACTCGTCGAGGGCGCGTCTGTGCCCGACCTGTCCGACGACGAGTTGATCGACATGTACCGGAACATGAAACTCGGGCGGCGCTTCGACGAGCGGGCGGTCTCGTTGCAGCGCCAGGGACGGATGGGGACGTACGCCCCGCTGGCCGGCCAGGAGGGCGCCCAGGTCGCGTCCGTGATGGCCCTGGACGACGACGACTGGATGTTCCCGAGTTACCGCGAGCACATCGGCGCGTACATCAAAGGGCTGTCGCTGACCCAGACCCTGCGGTACTGGATGGGCGACGAGCGCGGCAACGAGATTCCCGACGACGTCAACCTGTTCACGGTCGCCGTCCCCATCGCCACGCAGATTCCCCACACGACCGGGGCCGCCTGGGCGTCGAAACTCATGGGCGACGACGACGATGCTTTCCTCTGTTACTTCGGGGACGGCGCGACCAGCGAGGGCGACTTCCACGAGGGCCTGAACTTCGCCGGCGTGTTCGACGTCCCGGCGGTGTTCTTCTGTAACAACAACCAGTGGGCCATCTCGGTGCCACGGGAGCGCCAGACCGCCTCCGCGACGCTGGCCCAGAAGGCGACCGCCTACGGCTTCGAGGGCGTCCAGGTCGACGGCATGGACCCCCTGGCGGTGTACAAGGTCACCCGCGAGGCCATCGAGAAGGCCAAGAACCCCGGGGACGCCGACGTCGACGAGTCAATCGGCCACGCGACCCGGCCGACGCTGATCGAGGCGGTCCAGTACCGCTTCGGCGCCCACACGACCGCCGACGACCCGACGGTGTACCGCGACGAGGAGGAGGTCGAGCGCTGGAAGCAGAAAGACCCGATTCCGCGGCTGGAGGGGTTCCTGCGCGACCGCGGCCTGCTCGACGACGGGCGGATCGAGGAGATCGAACAGGGAATCGAGGACGAACTCGCGGACGCCATCGACGAGGCCGAGGCCGTCGAACGGCCCGAACCCGAGGAGATGTTCGAGTACGTCTACGAGGGGATGCCCGACCGACTGGTCGAGCAGCGCCAGTGGTTCCAGCGCGTCCGCGAGAAGTACGGCGACGAAGCACTCCTGGAGGACTGACAATGAGCGAGGCAAAGACCACCGCGGAGACGGAGAACCTCACCCTCGTGCAGGCGGTCAGGGACGGCCTGCGCGACGAGATGGCCCGCGACGACAGCGTCGTCGTCATGGGCGAGGACGTCGGCGAGAACGGCGGCGTCTTCCGGGCGACGGAAGGACTCATCGAGGAGTTCGGCGGCGACCGGGTCATCGACACGCCGCTGGCGGAGGCCGGCATCGTCGGCACCGCCGTCGGCATGGCGGCCTACGGGATGCGCCCGGTCGCGGAGATGCAGTTCATGGGCTTTATCTACCCCGCGTTCGACCAGATCGTTTCCCACGCCGCGCGCCTGCGGACCCGCTCGCGCGGCCGGTTCACCTGCCCGCTGGTCGTGCGCGCCCCCTACGGCGGCGGCATCCGCGCCCCCGAGCACCACTCGGAGTCGACGGAGGCGTTCTTCAGCCACATGCCCGGCCTGAAGGTCGCCATCCCATCGACTCCCTACGACACGAAGGGGATGCTCATCTCCGCCATCCGGGACCCCGACCCCGTCATCTTCCTGGAACCGAAGCTCATCTACCGGTCGTTCCGCGAGGAGGTGCCCGACGAGCCCTACGAGGTGCCGCTGGGCGAGGCGAAGGTCCGCAAGGAGGGCGAGGACATCTCCGTGTACACCTGGGGCGCGATGGCCCGCCAGACCCTGGAGGCCGCCGAGGACCTCGAAGAGGAGGGCATCTCCGCTGAGGTCGTCGACCTCCGGACGGTGTCGCCGCTGGACGACGAGACCATCGTCGAGTCCTTCGAGAAGACGGGCCGCGCCGCGGTCGTCCACGAGGCGCCCAAAACCGGCGGGCTCGCCGGCGAGATCACCGCGACCCTCCAGGAGGAGGCGCTGCTCTACCAGGAGGCGCCAGTCGAGCGGATCACCGGCTTCGACACGCCGTTCCCGCTGTACGCCCTGGAGGACTACTACCTCCCCGAGCCTGCCCGCATCAAGGAAGGCATCAGGGACGCAGTGGAGTTCTGAGTTCGACGAACCATGGCATACGAATTCGAGCTTCCGGACGTCGGCGAGGGCGTCGCGGAGGGCGAACTGGTACGCTGGCTGGTCGAACCGGGCGACACCGTCGCCGAGGACCAGCCGCTGGCCGAGGTCGAGACGGACAAGGCGATGGTCGAAGTCCCCTCGCCGGTCGACGGCACCGTCGAGGAACTGCGCGCCGAGGAGGGCGAGATGATCCCCGTCGGCGCGGTGTTCGTCGTCCTCCAGCCCGAGGGCGAGGTCGACGAGGCCGAACTGGAAGACGAGGAGCGCGAACCCGCGACCGCCGAGGAGGGCGCCGCCACCGGCACCCAGGAGTCCGTCGAGGCCGGCGGCCCCTCGACCGACGGCGAGGAAGCCTCGGTCCCCGAGGGCCGCGTGTTCGCGGCCCCGAGCGCCCGTCGGCTGGCCCGCGAACTCGGCGTCGACGTCGCTCAGGTCGAGGGTACCGGGCCGTCCGGCCGGGTGACCCAGCAGGACGTCCGCGCGCACGCCGAGGGGGCCGACGAGGCTGCTGCCGGGGGTGCGACCGCCCAGGAAGCCGCCGCCGAGGCGGGAACCGACAGCGCCGAGTCAGCAGGCACGACCGCGGACGCGGCGGGAGCGGACGGCGACCCCGTCGGCGAGGTCGGTTCCGGTCCGGACATCGCGTCGGGCGAGGGCGCCGTCGCCCAGCAGGTCGAGTCGGCCGACCGCGAGCGGACGCTGGCCGCGCCGGCCACCCGGCGAATCGCCGACGAACTGGACGTCGACATAAACGCCGTGCCCGCCACCGAACAGCGCGACGGCAAGGCGTTCGTCACCGAGGCGGCCGTCCGGCAGTACGCCCAGGCCCAGCAGGAGGCCCAGGCCGCCCAGGCCGAGACGGCCATCGAGACCGCCGAGAGCGACCGCGTCGAGCGGGTCCCCTACCGCGGGGTCCGCAAGACCATCGGCGACGCGATGGCCGAGTCGAAGTACAGCGCACCCCACGTCACCCACCACGAGACCGCGGTGGTCGACGACCTCGTGGATGCGCGCGAGCGGCTCAAGCCCCAGGCCGACGAGCGGGGCTTCCGGCTGACCTACATGCCGTTCGTGATGAAGGCGACCGTCGCCGCGCTGAAACAGCACCCCGAGCTGAACGCCGAACTCGACGAGGGGGCAGGCGAAGTCCTGCGGAAGAACTACTACAACATCGGCGTTGCGACGGCGACCGACGCGGGGCTGATGGTGCCGGTCGTCGAGGACGTCGACGACAAGGGGATGTTGCAGATCTCCTCGGAGGTCAACGAACTGGTCCAGAAGGCCCGCGACCGTTCGATCAGCCGCGAGGAACTGCAGGGCTCGACGTTCACGATCACGAACTTCGGCGCCATCGGCGGCGAGTACGCCACGCCCATCCTGAACTACCCCGAGGTCGCCATCCTCGGGATGGGTGAACTGAAACAGCGCCCCGTCGTCGAGGACGGCGAGGTCGTCGCGAAGTGGACCCTCCCGCTGTCGATCTCCATCGACCACCGCGTCGTCGACGGCGCCGACGTCGCACGGTTCGCCGAGACGTTCATCGAGTACGTGGAGAACCCCGAACTGCTGTTGCTGGAGTAGCGGTTCGAACCCCGCTAACTGGGATTCACGTCGTTTCGCTTGATGGACAAAGGTTTTAATGATGTAGCTGCGCTACTTTGTTAGCACGGTGACCAAAGTGGCCCGTTACGTCCACCCCGACGTTCGGGACTTGTTGGACGACCCGACCAGGGATGGTCCTGTACGGCTGGCTCTGGTCGTCGATGACGGGTCGGACGAGACGGTCCATCGGAATGTCGAGCAAATCGGTTGCTCCATCGAACGCGTGCTTCCATCCGGCGTCGTTCTCGTCGAGGCACCGCTCGACGCGTTGGCCGAACTTTGCGAGCTACCAGGTCTGGAGTCGATTTCGCCGACCGACACGATGGAAGTTCTTTCGGAATCGTGACGGACGAGCTTCCCAATTGGGCAAACGACATCGACGACGTAGTCGACTACGTCCACACGGCCAACGGCCTCGCCGTCAACATGCCCAAAGAGGGGGCAACGGGTCGGTCAGTCCACGTCGGGATCATCGATTCCGCTAGTCGTCTCCCCCGGTCGCTCACCGATGGATACGACGTTCGAGGTGGAGAGGATCATTCGTTTATCGAAACGGACGAGACGGAAACCCTCTCACACTGTTCGGAAGTATTCACGCTCGTCTCGCGGTACTGTCCTGATGCGACGTTCAGTCTCTACCAGGCGGTAACCGAGGACGGGACGCTACCTCTCGGGGCGTATTCGGATGCAATCACTGCTGCTATTGAGGATGGGGTCGATCTATTGAACGTGTCGGCGGGTGACCCCTGGCCGGGGCCGGTTCAGGCCAATCCGAACGTTTCGGAGACGCGGCGGGCGCTAGACGAGGGGATCACCGTCGTTGCCGCCGCTGGAAACTGGACATCGAAACAGGAGGGTCGGCCACCGGTACACTGCCCCGCCGCGTTAGAGGACGTCATCGCCGTTGGCGGGTTCGCGTCCCGCTGTCCGGCGAACCCGGGTGAGGAGAGTCCTGATAGGAAAACTGGACCATACTACATCCGTAAAAACCCCGAAGTTGAATACGACGAGTTCATCCCCGACGGCACGTTCTGCGGTCAGGTCGGGTGCATCGACGGAGATAGCTGCCTCACGAACAAATCCGACGTCCCCTGGCAGTACAACCCACAACCGACCGGCGGGAAGCCGGATGTCCTCGCACCGGTATACATACCTGTCGAGACTGCCGACGGGAAACGTTTGCTCGCTTCCGGGTCGAGCTTTGCGGCCCCAATCGTTACCGGATCACTCGCCCGAATCCTCGACGAATTGAACCGAACAGACCGTCAGCCTGCCACCCCGTACCGGCTACGTGAGGCGGTTATTGATGGGGCAGCTCCGCTCGACGAGGGGAGGCAAGCTAAATATGATGCGATGGGGGTACGCCGGGAGCTCGGCGTCCTCTCGTAGTGGTCCGTGGACGGATCGTCTAAGCGCGGCATTTTTTACGTGACCACCTCCTGAAGCTATCGTGTCAATGGTCACGGTCGAGGACGTCCGCGCCGCCCGTCGGCGACTCGACGACGAGTCGGTCGTCAGGGAGACGCCGGTCGAGACGAGCAGGTCGCTGTCGTCGACGTCCGGGGCGGAGGTCTACCTGAAGATGGAGCACCTCCAGCGGACGGGATCGTTCAAGACGCGGGGGGCGTACAACAAACTCCAGCAGGTCGGGGACGGCGTCGCCCGCGTGGTGGCCGCCAGCGCCGGCAACCACGCCCAGGGGGTCGCGCTGGCGGCGACGAAGGCGGGTATGCCCTCGACCATCGTCATGCCGCGGAACGCGCCGCAGGCGAAGGTCGACGCCACCCGCGACTACGGCGCCACCGTCGAACTGGAGGGCGAGGACTTCCAGGCGGCGATGGACCACGCCCGCGGACTGGCGGCCAACGACGAGGCCCTGTTCGTCCACGCCTACGACGACCCCGACATCGTCGCCGGCCAGGGGACGCTGGGACTGGAGGTGGCCGAGCAGGTGCCCGACCTGGACACGGTGGTGGTGCCCATCGGCGGCGGCGGCCTGATCGGTGGCACGAGCGTCGCGCTCTCGGCGGTCGCGCCCGACGTCCGCGTGGTCGGCGTCCAGGCCGAGGACGCCGCCACGGTCCCCGAGAGCCTCCGGAAGGGCATCCCCGTCGAGATCGACGACCCCGACACCATCGCGGACGGCATCGCCACCGGCGCCGTCTCCGAGTTGACGCTGGAGCTGATCCGCGAGCACGTCGACGAGGTCGTGACGGTCACCGACGACGAGATCGCGTCCGCGACCCAGATCCTGCTGGAGCGCGCGAAGCAACTCGTGGAGGGCGCCGGGGCGGCCTCGGTCGCCGCCGTGCTCTCCGACGACCTCGACGTCGACGGGGAGACGGTCGTACCGGTGCTGTCCGGCGGCAACATCGACACGGCGCGGCTCCAGGAGGTGCTGGAGCACGCGATGACCGATCGCGTACAGCTCCTGCGGCTACGGGTTCGCATCGACGACCGCCCGGGGAAGATGGCCGACGTCTCCGAGCGCATCGCCGGCGAGGGCGCGAACATCCGCGAGGTGCGCCACGACCGCGCGGTCGGGGACCTGGACGTCGGCGAGGCGTTCCTCGTCTTCGAACTTGTCACCAGCGGCCGGGGCCAGGCCGAGAACGTCGTCGCCGCCATCGAGGACGGTGGCTACGAGGTCGAGCGGGTGAACTGA